>SCTM01000089.1 GCA_004297485.1 Rhodospirillaceae bacterium | reverse complement strand
CATATCTCGACATCGGACAGCGTCGAGATATGCGCGGCGTGGTAGCGCGCGCCGGTCATGGCCACCAAGCGGATATCCCGCTCCAGCATGATGATCTCAGCCTCGCGAGGAATGCCCGACAGGCCCAGACGCGTGGCTGTCTCGCCGGAGTTCATGACGCCGGTCGCCAGGGCCGGTTCTTCGGGATGCTGCACGATGAGGAGATTGAAAGTCGCGGCATACTGCAACGCGCGCCGCATCACCTGGGTGTCCTTGACCGCCGTGGTGGCGTCCGTGAAAGCCACCGCGCCGGCTTCCGCCAACAACCCCATCTCCGCCAATTCGTTGCCTTGCAGTCCTTTGGTCACGGCGCCATAGGCATAGACCTTTGTGAGGGCATGCAACCGGGCGCGGCGAGCAACGAATTCGAGAGTTGCCTCGTCGTCCATCACGGGATTGGTGTTCGGCAGGCACACCATCGTCGTCACGCCGCCGGCTACCGCCGCTTCACCGGCGCTTTTAAGGCTTTCCTTGTGCTCTTCGCCCGGCTCGCGCAGTTGCACGCGCATGTCCACGAGGCCGGGAGCAAGGCAGGCGCCGTCGCAATCGACGACCACGGCTTCTTCCGGCGGCTTGCCATCGAACAGGCGCGCACCGACGGCGGCGATGACTTCGCCTTCCGTCAGAAGCTCCCCCGGTCCGTCATGACCGGAGGCTGGGTCGATCATCCGTGCGTTGATGTATGCAACTTTACGGGTGGCAGGACGGGCGGCGGCGCGGGTCATTTGCCGCCTCCTGCCGCACCGGCGGAATTATGAGCGGCGTTGTTGCCGGCGAGGACTTCCAACACCGCCATGCGCACGGCCACACCCAGTTCGACTTGCTCGCGGATCGCGCTGCGCTCGAAGTCATCCGCGACATCGGAGTCGATCTCCGTGCCACGGTTCATGGGTCCGGGATGCATGATGAGGGCGTCGGGCTTTGCCTGGGCGAGCTTGGCGCGGTCGAGGCCGAAGAAGCGGAAGTACTCGCGTACCGACGGAATGAAACTTCCGCGCATGCGTTCGTTCTGGACCCGCAACATCATGACGATGTCCACGTCTTTCAGGCCCGCCGTCATATCCGTGAAAACCTCGACGCCTAAACGCTCCACCGCCGTCGGGATCAGGGTGCGCGGTGCGATGATGCGGACCCGGGCACCCATGGTCAGGAGCAGGTGAAAATTCGATCGTGCGACACGACTGTGAAGCACGTCGCCGCAGATCGCCACCAACAGTCCGCTCAGGCGCCCGCGCCGCCGACGGATGGTGAGCGCGTCCAACAGCGCCTGGGTCGGGTGCTCGTGGCTGCCGTCGCCGCCGTTGACGACGGCGCAGTTGACCTTGTCGGCGAGCAGTTTGACCGCGCCGGAGTCAGGATGGCGCACCACAAGCACGTCCGGGTGCATGGCGTTCAGGGTCACGGCGGTATCGATCAGGGTTTCGCCCTTGGCGACCGAACTGGTCTCAACCTGCATGTTGATGACGTCGGCGCCAAGGCGCTTCGCCGCCAGTTCGAACGAGGTGCGGGTGCGGGTGGAATTCTCGAAGAACAGATTGACGATGGTGCGTCCATGGAGGACATCGGAATTCTTGTCGGGGCCGCGATTGAACGCGACGTACCGATTGGACAAATCCAATAGATGACTGATTTCTAGCGGGGAAAGCCCCTCGATGCCGAGGAGATGGCGGTGCGGAAAGGCCGGGTCACGCATGAGCCGGGACAATATAGGCGGTCCGGCCAGGGGGCAAGAGTGGGAGAGCAATCATTTTTTGTGAAAACAGCATTTGCCGGTTATACGTCATTGACGTATAACGGCTCTCGGAATGATATTCGATTACGACATCAAGAAGGATGCATCGAACCGTGCAAAGCATGAAATGCCATTGGAATGCGCGGTGGAGCTATTCGATGGTCCTGTAGCGATCATGCTGGATAGTCGCAAAGATTATCGCGAGGTTCGATACGTCGCTTATGGAATGATTTCGGGTCGGCTATGCGTCTGCGGTTTTACGGACCGGGGCAACATCAGACGCATCATCTCGCTTCGAAAAGCCAACAAAAGGGAACGCGATGCCTATCGTGAGAATTAATCGAGCCAAGGTTAAGAAGGCGCTCAAGGAATTCGACTGGAGCAAAATCGACGCGATGACCGATGAGGATATCGCGCGTCAGATTGCGTCTAATCCCGACACCTTCGATACCAGCGATCTTAAGGGCTGGGTTGTGGTCCGGCCGTTCGAGGCCCTGGAGATCACTGCGTTGCGTCGGCGAATGAAACTTTCTCAGGCGCGCTTTGCCAAGAAATTTGGCCTACGTTTGCGCACCATTCAAGAATGGGAACAAGGCCGTCGGCAGCCGGAGGAAGCGGCGCGTATTCTCCTGCGGGTTATCGAACGCGAACCGGCGGCGGTTGAGCGCGCGTTAGCGAAGAGTAAATAAAGGTTCATCCCCGCATCGCCTCCAATGCCCCCTGGAGGATGTAAGCCGCCGCCACCTTGTCCACCAGTTCACCACGGCGCTGGCGGGACAGGTCCATCTCGTCGGTCATCATGCGCTGGACGGCGGCGGTGGACAGGCGCTCGTCCCAGAAGGCGATGGGCAGGTCGCGGCGCTTCAGGACTTCTGCGGCAAAAGAACGGGCGGACTGGGCGCGGGGGCCTTCGTCGCCGCTCATTTCCACGGGCAGGCCGATCACCAGGGCGCCTACATTATGTTTGGCAACCAGGGCCTCCAATTCGGCCATGTCCTGGGCGAACTTGCGCCGGGCCAGGGTGAGCAGGGGGGAGGCGATCATCCGCCCGGAGTCGGACAGGGCCAGACCGATCGTCTTGGTACCCAGGTCGAGCCCAAGAATCGTCTGATTCTTGAGCAGCTTGACCGCTAGTTCGCTAGGCTTGCAGATCGGCATAGGGGGGTGTTAGGACTCCGCGCCTTCCATTGAAAGCAATAGCGAATGTCCCTGGATAAAGCCACTGTTCGGCGTATCGCCACCTTGGCGCGGATCGACGTCCAAGAGGCGGAACTGGAACCCTTGGCGGGGGAACTGTCCGCTATCCTTGGCTGGATCGAGCAGCTTCAGGAAGTGGACACGTCTGCCGTAGCTCCCATGACCGGCGGTACGGACGCGGCCCTGCCGTGGCGAAGCGACGTGGTCGATGACGGCGGCCAGCCGGAGAAAGTCGTGGCCAACGCGCCTGATCCACAGGACGGCTTCTTCACCGTGCCGAAAGTGGTGGAGTAAGTCATGACTTCGCTCACCGCTCTCACCATCGCCGATGCCCGCGATCAGCTGGCGGCAGGTAAAGTCAGCGCCGTCGAACTTGCCGATGCGCATCTTGCCGCCATGGAGAAGGCCGCCGATCTCAACGCCTTTATTACCACCACGCCGGACGTGGCGCGGGACCGGGCCAAGGCTTCGGACACGCGCCGGAAAAAAGGCGACGTGGGTGCGCTGGATGGTATTCCTCTCGGCATCAAGGATTTGTTCTGCACCGAAGGCGTGTTGACCACAGCGGCGTCTCACATTCTCGATGGGTTCAAGCCGCCCTACGAAAGCACGGTCACCGCCAAGCTGCGCGATGCCGGGGCGGTGATGCTGGGCAAATTGAATCTGGACGAGTTCGCCATGGGATCGGCCACGATTACCAGCTATTACGGTCCCACCAAGAACCCGTGGAAAGCCAAAGGATCTTCCGTTGATCTGGTGCCCGGCGGATCGTCGGGCGGTTCGGCGGCGGCGGTCGCGGCAAGCCTTTGCATGGGCGCCACCGGCACCGACACCGGCGGTTCCATTCGTCAGCCGGCCGCTTTCACGGGCATTGTCGGTGTGAAGCCCACTTACGGCCGCTGTTCCCGCTGGGGCATTGTCGCCTTCGCCAGTTCCCTGGATCAGGCCGGGCCAATGACCCGCACGGTGCGCGATTCCGCCATCATGCTTCAGGTCATGTGCGGGCATGATCCGAAGGATTCCACTTCCTCCGCGCACGTGGTGCCGGACTTCGAAGCGGTGCTCAAACAAGGAGTCAAAGGCCTCAAAATCGGAATTCCTAAGGAGTACCGCCCAGACGGACTGAACGCCGAGGTTTCCGCCTTGTGGGATCGTGGCATGGGGTGGCTCAAGGAGGCCGGGGCGGTTGCCGTCGACATCTCCCTGCCGCACACTAAATATGCGTTGCCCACTTATTATATAGTGGCCCCGGCGGAGGCTTCCTCCAACCTGGCGCGCTATGACGGCGTGCGCTTCGGTCTTCGGGAACCGGGCAAGTCTCTCGACGAAATGTACGCCAAGACCCGGGCCGCCGGTTTTGGCGCAGAAGTCAAGCGCCGCATTCTGATCGGGACCTATGTTCTCTCCGCCGGTTACTACGATGCCTACTATCTCAAGGCCCAGAAAGTGCGCGCCTTGATTGCCCGCGACTTCGATCAGGCCTTTGAAAAAGTCGATGCCATCCTCACGCCCACGGCGCCCAGCGCCCCTTTCGGGATCGGCGAGCGCATGGACGATCCGGTGGCCATGTATCTCAACGACGTGTTCACGGTGCCCGCCTCCCTGGCGGGAATTCCCGGCGCGTCGGTGCCGGCAGGGCTGACAGCCACGGGATTGCCTCTAGGCCTGCAAGTGCTCACCAAGCGCTGGGACGAGGAAACTCTGTTCCGGGTGTCTCAGGTGATCGAGGATGCCGCGGCCTTTCCGCGCCTAGGTGCGTCATGAGTTATCTCATCAAAGGCGACACCGGAAATTGGGAAGTGGTGATCGGGCTTGAGGTTCATGCCCAGGTCGTCTCCCAGGCCAAGTTATTTTCCGGCGCATCGGTTGCCTTCGGCGCCGCACCCAACACCCAAGTTTCATGCGTGGATGCTGGCATGCCCGGCATGTTGCCGGTAATTAACGGCTTCTGCGTCGCTCAGGCCGTGAAGACCGGTTTGGGACTGAAAGCGCGCATCAATCGCCATAGCGTGTTCGCCCGCAAAAATTATTTCTACGCCGATCTACCCCAGGGCTATCAGATCAGCCAGTACGATCAGCCGATTGTCGGCGAGGGAACTATTGTTCTCGACATGCCCGACGGCTCGACGCGCACCATCGGCATCGAGCGTTTGCATCTCGAACAGGATGCAGGCAAGTCGATCCACGATATGCATCCCCAGAAGACCTTTATCGATCTCAATAGGTCGGGCGTGGCCTTGATGGAGATCGTTTCTAAACCCGATCTGCGCAGCCCCGAGGAAGCCGGACAATATCTTCGCAAGTTGCGGTCGATCCTGCGCTATCTCGGCACCTGCGACGGCAACATGGAAGAAGGTTCCATGCGCTGCGATGCCAACGTGTCCGTGCGCCCCGCCGGCTCGAACGAATTGCGCACGCGGTGCGAGATCAAGAACGTCAATTCCGTGCGCTTTGTTATGCAGGCGATCGAACATGAGGCGCGGCGTCATGTGGATGTCTATGAAAGCGGCGGCACCATCGTTCAGGAGACGCGGCTTTATGATTCCAATCGGGACGAAACCCGGTCAATGCGGTCCAAGGAAATGGCCCACGACTATCGCTATTTCCCCGATCCGGATTTGCCGCCGCTGATTTTCGATCAGGCCTTCATCGACAAAATCAAGGCGTCGTTGCCGGAACTTCCCGACGACAAGAAAGAGCGGTTTATCCGCGATTATGCGCTGTCCACCTATGACGCGGATGTGCTTGTCGCGGAGCAGGAAAATGCTCTGTACTTCGAGACTGTGGCGAAGGGGCGCGATGCCAAGCTGGCCGCCAACTGGGTGATCAGCAATTTGTTCGGCATGCTGAACAAGCAGGGTGTGGCGATCGCCGATAGCCCGGTGAAAGCGAAAGACCTGGGCGCGCTTATCGACCTCATTGCCGACAACACCCTGTCTGGTCGCATGGCCAAAGAGGTGTTCGAGGTCATGGTCGAGACCGGTAAGGCTCCCGCCATGATCGTTGAAGAGCGGGGACTGAAGCAGGTTACGGATACAGGTGCCATCGACGCCGCCATCGATCAAATCATTGCCGCCAATCCGGACAAGGTCGCCGAATATCGCTCCGGCAAGGACAAACTCATGGGCTGGTTCGTGGGCCAGCTGATGAAAGCGACCCAGGGCAAGGCTAATCCGGGGCTCTGCGGTGAATTGCTGAAGAAAAAACTGGCGCCGTGAGCGAATATCTCCGAGATATTTTTCATCCAGTGCGGGCAGTTAGATGAAGCTGCGTAGCGGCACGGTTGTTGTCCTCGGCATTGCCGCATTCATGGCTGCCGGCTGGTTGCTTTATCGCGATTTCATTCCGGCCACATGGCTGCGGAACTTCGCGGCCGACATTGCCTTGCGTGCGTCGCCTGACCCGACAGCGCCGCCACCGGCCGATACCCGTGAAGCGACGCCGCGGGGCCTTGCCGCAAACCCATATATCTGTTTGCGTAAACTCGTGCCGTTTGATTGGGATCGGCTGGTTGTTGTGCCCTCCAAGGGCGATCTGCGGACGGCGCCGGGCTTGCAAGGCGTCGTGTGGCCCGATGATGCGCCCACGCGATATCCGGCGCGCATGGCAGATGATCCGCGTTATCAGCTGATCGTGCTGGTGAAGGGCGATCAGGTTGTCGCAGATGAGCTATTCTATACGTTCTGGGCCGATCTTTCGGCGCTCGCCGGGCCGGACGGATTTACGCCAGAAACGGCGATTTTCACGGCGGTGGTTCAAGGCGGACGGTATGTTCTGACTCCGGTTGCGGCATCGGCTCTTTCCGTGTGCCCATGAACGGTGACGCGGTGGCAAGGCGGCAGGTCTAATGGCCTGATTCATTGAAATAAACCGGCGGAGGCTCTGTTTGCGAACGATAGCCGGCGACGGTTGACAGACCGGGTGGGAGCGGCCATGTTCCGCGCTCTTCGCGCCGGTGCAAGCCGGAGGGGTGGCCGAGTGGCTTAAGGCGCCGGTTTGCTAAACCGGTGTAGGGAGTAATCCTTACCGAGGGTTCGAATCCCTCCCCCTCCGCCAAATCAATGGCTTGGGCCTGTCACCGCGCCTCGCCCGACCGGCGGGGCCTTTTGCTTTGCGGGCCTGCAAGAGCCCCCCATTGCACCAAACTTTCGCCCGCGCTGCAAGTCAATGGCGTTTCAACACCCAACGCAGCGTGATCGCGATTAAGTAGATGAGAATGAGGAGCCAGAAATAGTCTCGGATCGCGATCGAAATGGTGGCGATTATATGAATAATCTTGTCGGCGAATTGGCCGTGATCACCCGTATCATCCGTGGATGAATGTTTGCGTTCATCATCGAAAGCCTCTCCTCCGGCATAGCGTCGCCCGTTGGCGCTTGGTTCGGTCGTCCTGTAAGGGGGGGGGAAGTTGATGAATGTATTGTCGTTGATCGCGTGGCTTATATCCGACAGCGTATCGCGCACGTCCAGCAGCGCATGGCGGATCTCTAATTCCATCACTGCTTGGCGCGCGTCCAACGGAGCGTCGTCGCCGCTAATAAGATCAGTGATGCTGGAGTTGGACGGATCGATGGAGACCATCTCATTGTTGAAGGTTGATAAGACGACACCGCCGTTCGTCCCATCAGAATTGGCAGCATCGCCTGCTGCTGGCGATATGCCGGGTGTACCAAGCTTCGAAAAATTCACCGTACCGTCGATCTCAGGATTGCTCGGCAACATAACAGGCTCGGCAGTGGACACGTGCTCCGCATCCTTATTCACGTCCGAATTAGAAGGCACCGAAGTCGCGGCTTGTTCGGTAGGCAGGGCTTCGGCGAAATAGTTCGTGGGTGCGTCGGACGGAGCTGCGTGAAAGTCGCCGATCTGCATGGAATCCGGCTCCGCGCGAATTCTCATGGGCGATGAATTCTCCGCTTCTGGTGGCGGGATATTGCTGCCCGTGGCCGTTTCCGTAGCATGGATCTCGGCGGATGAGCGGCTGGTAAAGAAGGGGAGGTGGCTTAAATCAAGCCATCCTGATGCAGCCGGGCTTTGGTCAGGTGCGGTTTTTGCGTCGACCTTTTTTATCTGTTGAGCGGCGGATCGAGGGAGTCTGCCCAGAGACAACACAAATTGATCGAGAGACGCCGGGTCAATATCGAAATCCGATTTTGCGGAATCTGGGACCGCATCGGAGGGTTTTGTCGATAAGGGAGTCGCATGGACCGGACCAACTCCTAGTGCAAAAGTAAGGAGAGCCGCGGTCGCTGTTAGTCTCGTCAGAGCCCTTGTGATCATGGCCTTGATCGGCACCTAGGGATGGTTCCGAGGCCTATGTAAGCCAACATTCCCCAGATTATCCCAAGCCCCGTCAACTAATGCGCCACGCGATAGTGATCCACCGTACGGCATCGCGCTAGTTTTATCGGGCGTCGAGGTGTCGACGATATTCTTGAATAGCCGTTGGAACGGCTGCTGTCTAGATTGCGGCCGTCCGCCAGATATCAGTTAGCTGCGCGGAGCATTTGTGGGCGGCGACGGCTCAATCCAAGCAAACCCAGCAAACCGCACCCAAGGATAAACAAAGTTCCAGGCTCAACCGCACGAGTGGCGACTGTCCCCCAGATCGCATCGTTGCTGCAATCTGCCGTGCCCCAGAAGACGTCAAAGCTGTTGAATAGATTAAGGTCGGCAGCAGAGGCCGCTGTGACAGTTACCTTGACGTCGTAGGTACAATTTCCGTCGATGTCCTTGACGATGCACTGTCCCTTGTACTGACCGGACGTATAAACGCCGCCCACCACAGTGGAGGTTTCCGTGACGGTGAAGTCCGTCAGCATTGTGCCACTGGTAAGGCGCACCGGCGGAATGATCTCAGGAAGCGGTGCCGGCGCTGCTACGACTGTTGGGGCCGTCGGGTCAGTGGGCAGTGGCTTGAGTGTTTCCAGGCTGCCGCAATTATAGTTATGCGGATGGATGGCCTTGCACGCATAGTAATTGTTGTTGTTGACCGTGACGGCCGCATTGTAGGCGACCACGCTGTTATACGCCGCGAGTTGCGTATTGTAGGTTGCCAGTGCGGCTTGGTAGTTGGTGTATGCGGTCTCGGCCGTTTGATATGCAGCGAGGTCTGAGTCCCGCGCGGCATATCCGCCGTAAACAAAGCCCGTCTGAGGGCCCCAAAGCTGCTGAGACGTGTCGTACTGATTTGCACTGAATGCGGTCGGCGTTCCGGCCGCTGCGTAGACGCCTGCCGCTTCTGTCTGCGTTCCTAACGCAATAGCGTAGTTGAAGCTGTCGGGTGTATTCGGCGTATTGGTGTCGATGAATAAATCGGCGTATTTGGCGAGGCCAGCGGGTGCCTCGGAATCCGACCCCGAGTATTCCGTCGTCATGTCGAAGGTGATGGTCTTCGCGCTGTTATTGCGTGTTATCTGGATTTGCGACGTGTCGAAGGGGTGGCCCGAGCCTTGCAGCGTATCGCCCCAATTTTGGCCCGCTATGGCAGTGTCTGAAAATATCTGACTTCCATCGGGACCGACGGTGGTGTTTTTGTATCCGCTGTAGGCCGAAGTGCCCTTCGTTGCCGCATCATCTACCGTATCGGTGATCGTTACGATCTGAGGTGACGCGAGGGCACTCGTTACAGTCACACCGGACAAGATGCTGCTGAGCACCAAATGTCTTATGCAACGGTTGAGGGCTTTTTTCGGCATTCTAATCGTTCCTTAGAACCGGTCGTTCTTATAGTGCGGTACCAACCGGAGCGCGACATTTCCTGCGGGCAGGTTATGCCTGTCGTTTCAGTATTAAGCAATATCTGTGCCGTAAAATTTTTATTTAATTTTCAATGGGTTATAAAATGAGTCGCGTAAAAGATGTAAAAAACACTGACAGGAGGCTTCTCAGCTTACGGCTGATTTATTATATACTTACTCCTAAAAGTTGATTATGGTTTCGTTGTAGCCTTATAACCATATGAAATATATATATTTTATTCCTTTATTGTAGCGATTTAAAACCAATTCAGGTGAGGTTGGGCCTTCAAATCATAGAGATGGCTGCGATAGCACCAAGCGCTGGTCGCCTCTTTCAACTTTCAGGATATTCGCTAATTTGATCTCGTTGCCAATCACTTAGCATGAGAGTGCACCTCAAAAAGAGTGTCGGAATTCTTTACACATGTTATAGCGGAGAGGCCTAATGGATATGCCAAGCCGATCTCGCAAGCAAAATGCATCGGGCAAGCATTGAAGGCCCGCCCGCGCTTTGCGTGTCGTGGCTCTAGTAGTCGTAGGCGCCAAAACGGTCGCCGCCCGTTCCCAGCGGCATCCGATTAATAACGAAATTCAAGTCGGGGCAGGCGTCGACCAGCCGCAGAGCTTCGGCTACCGAGCGCTTGCTTGTGGAACCCGACCTGACCACGAACAAGATCTGTCCGACATGCTGGGCCAACACACCCGGTTCGCTGGCAGCCAGTACAGGCGGAGCATCGAAAATAATAAGTCGATCTTTATACCGGCTCGAGATATCGCGGACCAGTTTCGTCATTCGCTGGCTTGCAAACATTTCAGTAGATGTGTCGTTCGATCTGCCCGCTGGTATGATCGCGAGGTTGGGTACATTTGTACGAATCATGACATCGGAAATCGACAATGCGGGATTAATCAATACGTCCATAATCCCCGGCCGATCTTCTACACCGAGCTTCTTGCTCAATCCGACGCGTCTGATGTCGGCATCAATGAGCAGAACGAACAAGTCACGTTCAGACGCCATGCTGAACGCTAAGTTTGTCGAGATAAATGTCTTGCCGTCTTCCGGCCGGGAACTCGTGACCATGATCACGTGGCCAATTCCGTTGTTGGCCTTCCGGCTATCGAAAGCGATACGCAGGAGCGGGCGCTTTAGAATCCGGAACTCTTCGGCAATCTGAGATTTTTGATTATAGGGCGTAAGAAAACCTTCTTTGTGAAGGCTTGCAAAGTCGAGTTCAACTTGAGCGCCGCCAGCACCCGTTACGACGGCCGTTCCAGCCGGCTCCGTGTCATCTGAAGACGTCGGTTGATCTGTGGCTCTATGCGCAGCGATCTGGTCTGGCGGCGACGACGGCGAATTGGAATCCGGTTCTACCCCTGATGTGCCATGTGCAAGCCGCGCGGCCACGCGACCGACCAAATCGAAGCGAGCCTTGTCGTCAGTCATTACGATAATCCATGCGCAATCTTGCCCGCGATCCATGATAGATTGGGTGCAATCGCAACCATGATCAGGAAGGCGATGAATAGCGTGGCAGTGGCCACACTAAATTTGGCCTCACGTTTGAAAAACACCTCGTTCGGTGCAAGTGTCACCGCGTCGGAAATACACCCAAATACATGATGACCGGAGAAGACGTCCAATTCTTCCGGCATCGTGACATAATCCTCCAGGCGGACGAGGACGATCACGAAGCCGCAGCCGGCGAGCAGACCCGCCAGGAATACTGCCACGTTGAAAATGCGCCTCGGGGGACCGTCAGGCGTGGCCGACTCTTCCGGTGCGGCGATGATTCTGAACTTCACTGAATCGGCGGAGGAATCTGCGGCCTGAGCAATCCGGGCGGACTCGCGACGGGCAATGAGCCCTTCGTAGTTGCCCTTCATGACCTGATAGTCACGATTTAGCGCCGTAAATTCTGCCTCGACCCGGGGGCCCTCGGCGCTCTTATTATTGAGATCAGCGACTTGATCCTCGGCCAAAGAAATACGGCGCTTCAGGCTCGTTATCTTTCCATCCAATTCAGAAAGCCGGAGCGACAGTTGATTATACACTTCGTTCATGACTTGAGACCGTGCTCGGTCGTCACTGCCGTCGCCCGGCGGCGCGCTCCCGGGATGCGCGTTATTCTGCACCTCAGCTGCGGCCTCCTTGACCTCCTGGGCCTGGAGTTCCTTAAGTGTATCGAGCGCGTGCGCAATCTCAGGGTATTTGTCGGTATATTGCAAACGCAGTTCGTCGATTCTTTTCTGCAGGGTCCGAATCCGTACCTGCAGCGATGTTCCGCCGCCGTCGCCAACGACAACCTGCGGCGCTGCGTCGATCGATAGGAATTGCGGCGTCGTGGTCAACTTCGCCTGGAGTTGAGCGCGTTGGTCCGTCAGATCTTCTAATTCCGACTTAAGATCCTTGACGGCTTGCTTTGCTTGCTCAAGCCGGGCCGCGAAGTTTTGATTTGATTCGGAAATATATTCGACGTTTGCGACCTTGAAGTCGGCGAGGCGCTTTTCCGCCTCCTCCAATTTTGCCTCGTACTCGGCGACTTGTGTTTCAATGAATTCCCGGGCGCCCTGCATGTCGGCGCGACGGTCGCCGACGTTATTCTCGACGAAGATCGTGAGTAGAGCTTGAACAACCCGTTTGGCCATTGGAGCGGAATTGTCGGTATATTTCACTTTAAAAAGATTGTTGCCCTCGTTGGTAATCTCGGTGTGACTCTCAATCTGGTCGAGCAGCGCCTGCATCTCGAATATGGACTTCGTCGTTTTGTCCAGATCCGTGATCTGAGCCACCTTCGTAAGATTGGGGCGGCTGGTCAGCGTCCGCTGCATGATTGTGACGTCTTGATCGCGCTTCGGATCGTCGGCGCGAACGGAGATACCTTTGAGCAGCGGATTGAGGAGCGACTGAGTATCGACATAGATTCGCGCCTCGGAGACAAAGCGATTAGGCAACAAGGCAATGAAAATCCAACCCGGGATGCAGACGGCCCACGCGAATATCAGCGTAGTCCAGCGACGCTTCCAGATCTGATGAAGATAGAAGAGTGTCTGTTTCTTATAGTCGCCCATACCCGCCTATCGATTCGACCTCTCTGAGACGAAGCCTAATATAATCGCCTGAAAGTTCAGCTTCCCGTTACGCGCCGGCCAATCATCACGACCGGCATGCACGAGACACAGTGGGCCGAGGAATCCGCCAGATCGCGCGTCCCAGCCCGGCGGAAGCTTTCAACACGTCGGAACCACCCCGCGACGAACATTCTAATCACAAGAGATCATGGCGTTATAGCGATTTCCGGCATCACGTAGAAGGGTAATGACGGCAACGTGCGGAATATGCCTCGTCCAAGATGCCCGACGGGCGGATCGGAAGGTGCTGTGTTGAAATGTGCGATCAAAGATGACGATGCCTCGGAGGGCACCCATTCAACGTACCGAATTCGTCCTTGCATCTGTCACGGATATGATCTTGGGAGAGTTTTGAGCGGCGGCTCGCCATTTCGAATTGGCGTACTGCTCGGTCGTTGATATGAGACCACAATTCGATTGGCGGTTCCCAGATAGGGGGAGTCGTTATTTAAAATAACCTGATCATCACCAACATCGAACAGGCAGTAGCTTAGCCGACAAAACGGCGCTGGAAGATTTGCAGGCAACCTCTGGATGCCAAGGCCTCTCGCGGTCATGCCCAATATCTGGCCCTGAATCCGAAGCGCCGCCTGTACCATGCGGCGTTATACATAACATGTTGGCGTCAAGGTGAATGTCGAGGGCGGTTAATGATGATGGTTTATAGTTGTCAAATAACTGCATCAATTCATCTTATGCGTGCATCTTCAACAATATTCCAAATCGTATGGGGAGCTGCCCGCGTATGCGCGCCATCGTGGGTTAGAATTCAACTTGGGAGCTTTCGAACCGCTTGATAGATATGTGTATATAAGTAGATATTAAGTGGCTAAAATCTCCATGCTATTGAAATATAATATTATCCCCTTAAAGCTGTGAAGATTACGCGCCGCCGTAACAGAATTTCTCGGTCAGCGCCGAATCTTAGTATCCCGGTCAATCGGTGGCCAGCCGCCGCCATGTTTGAATCGCTTAATGTCGCATGATTCGGATTTTCGGACACTTCATCTCGCTCCGTGCTGTTCTCATCGCGACTTTCGAACTCGCGGCTATTATTGCACTCTACGACATTTCGGCGCTGGTGACGTCATCCGTTGCCTTCGGCAACGGCTCGCACCAACTATATGGGCGGTTCGCATTTCACTCCCTTTTATACGTCACCTTTTGGCTAACGGCCGCTGCCTGCGGCCTGTACAACGCCGAGACGATAGCCGACACGCGCAACCTCATTAGCCGCTTACTGGCCGTTTCTGTCCTCGCATACTTTGTTAACGGCATTGTTGTCTCGGTGCTTGAGGCCTTTGCCGTCAACACCGTTAATCTCAGGCTGTATTACGTGATCAATCTTGGCGCATCCG
>SCTM01000088.1 GCA_004297485.1 Rhodospirillaceae bacterium | reverse complement strand
CGTCAACAACTGTGGGCCTATATCCGTCTGCTCAATCGTCGCGGTACCACGGTCATGCTCACCACCCACTATCTGGAGGAAGCGGAGGAACTGTGCGACCGGGTCGCGATCATCAATCACGGGCGGCTGGTGGCGTGCGATACCACGCAAGCGCTCTTGCGCCGTCTCGACAATAAATCGGTGACGCTGATTCTGGCTCACCCCCTGGCTGAAGTGCCGGAAGCCTTGCGGCGCTTCAATCCCACGCTGCCTTCGCCCACAGAGCTGCATATCACTTATCGCCCCAGCACGCCGGCCATGACGGAGATCCTCGACGCGGCCCGGGCCAGCCAGCTGGCCATCGCCGACATCCGTACCGAGGAAGTGGATCTGGAAGACATCTTCCTGCAATTGACCCGTGCCGACTCGTCCCAACGCGCCGCGTCGTGACACGCTTGGTCGGGCGAAGATTCCAAGCTTGCGCCGCGACTGCTCTTGTGGCGGTTGTCATGGGCTTGGCGCTGCTTGTGAGCGCATGCGCGTCCTTGAATGCGCAGCCCGGTCCGGCGATCACGCCGCCACAGCTTGAAGCGGACGGATTTGTCGCCGCAGACGGCGCCGTGCTTCCGGGACGCCGGTGGATGCCCGATGCGGGACAAAATCCGGGGCAAAATCCGCGGGCGGTGGTCCTGGCGCTGCACGGCTTCAATGACTACAGCAAGGCATTCGATACCGCGCCGGGCGCGCCCGGTGTCGGGCCGTTCCTGGCGGCGCGGGGGTTTGCCGTGTTCGCCTATGATCAGCGCGGCTTCGGTCGGGCGCCCCATTTCGGCCTGTGGCCCGGCGGCGCGGCCCTGGCGGCGGATTTCACCGCGTTCGCCCGTGTGCTCCGCGCCCGTTATCCCGGTGTGCCCCTGTACGGTCTGGGGGAAAGCATGGGTGGCGCGGTCGTCATGACGGCGCTGGCGGGAACCGACCCGCCGCCCCTGGACGGAGCCATCCTGGTGGCACCCGCGGTGTGGGCGAGGTCCACCATGCCCTGGTACTACCGGGCCGCTTTATGGACCTCTGTCCATGTTATGCCGGGCTGGAAACCCACCGGGCGCAATCTCGGCCGCCAAGCCAGCGACAACATCGATATGCTCAAGGACAATGGCCGCGATCCCCTGTTCATCAAGCACACCCGGATCGATAGCGTTTTCGGCCTGGTGGACCTCATGGACGAGGCCATGCAGGCCGCCGACAAACAGAAGCTGCCTGTCCTGTATCTCACCGGCCGCAACGACCAGATCATCCCGCCAAAAGCCGCTGCCCAGGCCATGGATCGCCTGTTGGCCACGGACCCCCTGGCCAAAGGCGCGTTCTACGACCAGGGCTGGCACATGATGCTCCGGGATCACGACGCGGCGACGGTGCTCGGCGATATCGCCGCCTTTTTGGCCGATCGGTTGGCGCCCCTCCCGTCCGGGGCCGACGCCGACGCCATGGCCCATCTTAGGGCGCGGGCGCAAAAGCCATGGGTGGGGAAGTAGGGGCGACATCGGTGCACGGCGCCCTATCCGTCCTTTCGGATGTGCGGCATCAATTGCACCATTGGGGCGCTTGCACTATGGTCCGGCCATTCCCGCGCGCCCGTAGCTCAGCTGGATAGAGCGTCGCCCTCCGGAGGCGAAGGTCAGGGGTTCGAATCCCTTCGGGCGCGCCATTTCGGTTCAAAACCACGAACGCCTAGCACCGCCGCCTCTACGCCAGAGGCGGCGGTTAGGGTTCGGAGCAACTCGCTGCGCAGGCCGCGGATGCGGACCTCTTTCCGGCTGACCACTTCCACGCGCTGCGCGACCGCCCGCACTTGATCGCGGGCGAACGTCCCGTCGCCGTTGCGCAGCTTCTTGCGGAGGGCAGCGGCGAACGCGCGCAGGCTCTCTGGCGTAATCGCCGGTCCGATCTTCATGATATGCGACATCGCGCGCTCGGAATCGCCCTTGGCCTGATCCCGCGTCGCGGTCAGCTCGGCGATCCGATCCTTGAGCGACGGGTCGCTTACGTCGTGACGCCGTTCTCGATTGCGTCATAGAGGCGCTTGAGCTTCGCTTCGGCCTCGGTCGATCGCCGCTCAAGATCGGCGACATGCTGGCGGCGCTGGTTCACCCACTCATCGCGGCGTTCGAGGATCTGATCCATCAGAACTTCGAGTCGCGCCGGGTCAGGGTCGATTGTTCAATTTCGAGCACGCGGGCTGCACGGTAGAAGCTGCCATGATCCGCAGCAGCAATGGCATAGCGAAGTTGGCGGACGTCAATCGACACGCACAACTCCTGCCTTGAATTCATAGATGTGGCCAACACGGGCGCGAACCACTACCTATCCGACCCGAGAACCGTCGGCCGTTCGCGCAAAGGAAGGATGTGTCACACCGCTGGGCGGCGCGACAGTCTGGACTTAGTCGACTACTCCGCCAGCGAAGCACGCTCGCGCAAAGTCTGGAAGGTTTCGCCGAATAGATCGAGCACCGCCTGCCATGCGCGGACGCTGTTCTCCGGGTGATAGCCGACGCCGGGCACCGTGGCCTCGGTGCGAGATGCCCGCGTGGCGGGCGATCCATCGGAATTTCTCGGCCGAGCCCAAAAAGCGTGCTTGGCTCCGCCGTAGATATTGACGCGCCAGTCCATCCCTGCAGCCTGGAGCGCGCGGCCAAACGTCAGCACCTGCTCCGGGGTGCAAAGAGGGTCTTCGGAGCCAGTGCATAGAAGAAAAGTGCTGGTCACATCGATCCAGTCGTCGGCATTGGCATCCGGCAAGGCAGGATGAACGACCGCAATGGCCTTAAAAGGAACGCCCGTCCTCGCAAGTTCGAGCACGATGCGACCACCCGTGCCATAGCCGAGAGCGGCGAGCCGGTCGGGGTCAACGCCGGGCGTCGCGAGAAGAACATCAAGGGCGGCGCGACCGATTGCCTGCATTCGCTCGCCATCGGCCAGCAAAGGCAGGCAGCGGGCTAGCATGGCATCCGGCCTGCCGAAGAAAATCTCGCCACCGTGATAATCCATCGCCAACGCCAGATAGCCATGCGCGGCCAATTCGTCGGCGCGATGCCGTTGATAGTCGTCAAGGCCGACCCCATCATGCCCTAGAAGCACCGCCGGCCAAGGCCCCTCACCGTCCGGCCGCGCTAGATGGGCGACCATGCTCAGGCCGTCTATGTCATAGGTTACTTCACGCGTTGCAATCATCATCACACATGCTTTCGAGCGACTACGGTGAAACTCGCCGCGTCAGGTAGCGAATATGAGGGGAGGGCTGTTGCTGTTCGCGGCTACCCTCGCCATTCGGTCGCATCGCCCGTTCATCAGTTCATGGACGATCCGTAAGCCGTCACGTTGGTATACAGACGGTAAGGGCTTCCTGACGGCATCGTTCAAACTTCAGATCGGTCGAACCTGGATTATGGAATGAAAAGCCAACTCGGTATTGAACGAATGGGACAAGCGACTCAGAGATAGAATGCGGGACCAAGCGCGTTGCCGTCGCGACTGAATTGGTCCGCCATCGGCGTCCGTGTCGCACGCGAATAGGCTCCAGGCGTAATGCCCAGACGCCGCCGCCAACTCCTGATCTGATGCGCCTGATCGCTGAAGCCATGCAGGGGATCGCCGCGACCTGTTTGAACGCCGCTCAAGCTGGATTGCAGCCGTTCAAGAACGGCAAGCTCCTGTGGGCCAACGCCGAGGTGCCGATGAAACATTCTGTGGAGTTGCCGACGACTCACCTGTGCGATCCTCGCCGCTCGTTCAACCGACTCGCCGCGCCGCAAAATGTCATGTGCGACGGCGATCTGCCGGAGTTCTGTGATTGGCGAAGTGCTCATCAATCGCGCGATCAGCCACTTATCTAGCATGGCCGCAATCCTTCGCGGCCCCTGATCGGCACCGATAGCGCCGATCAAGGAATGGGTTGGAGCGTCTCCGGCGATTGCCCCGAGATCGAGCAACATATCGGCGCTATCGGCGCCGACATTCGGAAACAGACGGATGAAACCGGGAATGGTGAGCATTGCCATGACGAAATAGGTTTCGGACCACGATTGCCATCCGCGGGCTCGCGACTGTAACCCGAGCAGAGATGCGTTCGGGACCAGACCTCCATTCTCTTGTGCATTGGGCCGACCCATGTTTACGGACAGAACCGCCAGCGGGACCGGACTCGTGCGGATAAGGCTGCCTTCGTGATCCCCAGGTAGGTCTTCGATGAACCAATAGGCTCGCACCAAGGCGGATAGTTGTGGCGCGGGACTCACAGAAAGGAACATAACCACCTCTTCGCACTACATATCTGCGCTATACATCCTTACAACGCGAGATAAACCTGCGCGCATCATGCGCTCGTCTTCAAGAGTGCATGAGTAGCCAGCACGGCATCGCTAGGCGGCAAACGGCAGATCCCCGCGCTAACCGGCGGCACTATAGTAGCGCGAACGGCGACACGTATTCGTTATGTTTATCCGGCGTGGGGCGCCATTTTCGCAAAAAATCTCCAACTATAATCACGCCGTCGGCTTCTGATTAAAGCCGCCGAGGGCCAATAATTCAGTGAATTCAGGCACGTATAGCCGACGTGGCGGCGCGCGCTCATAATCATCAAATCGGTTGACTATCATCATATATGTTGATATTCATCCATTATGATGAATATTAAATCAGCCCTCGCGCTTGTGAACGACGACGGCGCCACATCGGCCACGGCTGAGGAGGCGCGCCTCGATCTCGTCTTCGCCGCGCTGAGTGATCCCATCCGCCGCCGCGTGCTGCAGGAACTCGACGGCCGCGCGCAATTGGTGTCGGAACTGGCGGCGCTGTTCGATATCTCGCTCCAGGGCGTCTCGCGCCACATCCAGGTTCTCGTTCGCGCCGGGTTGGTGCAGCAGGAGCGCAGTGGTCGCATCAGCCGCTGCAGTCTTGATGTCGGCCCGCTGTTCGATGCTGCCCTCTGGCTGAACCACTACAGCAAATACTGGCAAGAGCAGTTTGGCCTGATGGCGGCGATGTTGAGTGAGATCGACACGCGACAGGGGGCCGCGAAGTCCAACAAAAAGCGCAAGCCGCGCAAAACCACCCACCCCAAATGACCGACCTGGAAGGAGAAGAATCATGACCGAGCACCGCATCGTATCTCGTGATGAATGGACCACCATCCGCCGCGGTCTGCTGGCGAAAGAAAAGGAATTCCAGCGGCTGCGGGACGAACTCAGCAGCCAGCGCCGCTCCCTGCCTTGGGTGCGGGTGGACAAGCCCTATGTCTTCACCGATCCAAAGGGCACGCAGACCCTGGCGGATCTGTTCGCGGGCCGCAGCCAGTTGATCGTTTATCACTTCATGTTCGCGCCTGACTGGGACGAGGGGTGTCGCGGCTGTTCGTTCTGGGCGGACAACTTCAATGGGATCGTCCCGCATATCGCCCAGCGCGACGTTACGTTCGTGGCGGTCTCCCGCGCGCCGTTGGCGAAGCTTCAGGCCTTCGCCAAACGCATGGGCTGGAACTTCCCCTGGGTTTCCTCGGACAGCACGGATTTCAACTACGACTTCCAGGCGTCCTTCCGGCCGGAAGATCTGGCCCGCGGCGCGGCTGTCTACAATTACGCGCCCTACACCGAATCAGTGGTCGAAAAACCCGGCTTCAGCGTGTTCACCAAGAACGAGCGCGGTGACATCTTTCACACCTATTCGACTTACGCTCGTGGCCTCGACCCGATGAACACCGCCTTCCAGTTGCTCGATCTGGTACCGAAAGGGCGTGATGAGGCGGCGCTGCCGCATCCCATGTCTTGGGTGAAGCTGCACGACCTCTACATTCAATGATCATCCGACGACAGGAGGTTCCATCATGAAATACGACGCTGGAGCGAAAAGAATGGCGGCCTATCGCGACGAGATCGCCGCCATCCGCAAGAAGATGCGCGCGGCCTTGGCGGAGACGGAGGCCCAGGAAGTGGAGGACTATGCCTTCGAGACCGCCAACGGCCCTATGCATTTGTCGGAACTGTTTGGCGAGCACAAGGATCTGCTCGTTGTGCACAACATGGGTGCTGCTTGCCCTGCCTGCACCATGTGGGCCGACGGCTACAACGGCGTCCATCACCATATCGTCACCCGCACGGCCTTCGTGGTGTCGAGTCCGGATGCGCCGGCCGCGCAGAAGAAATTCGCCGAAGGGCGCGGCTGGAAATTCCCCATGATCAGCCACCAAGGAACGACCTTCGCCGCCGATATGGGCTACCGCTCACCCGAAGGCAAATGGCGGCCGGGCATCTCGGCGTTCAAGGGCGAGGGCAAAAAGATCCTGCGCGTGTCCGACACCGAACTGGGGCCCGGCGATGATTTCTGCTCCGTCTGGCACATGTTCGATCTGTTGCCGGAGGGGGCGGCTGGGTGGCGCCCAAAATTCCAGTATCCCTGAGACAGGAGGCGATCATGTGTCCACTATGCATTGGAACGGCGACCCTGGTTCTTTCTGGGGGTAGCTCCGCGGGCGGTGCCGCGCTGGCGCTCAGACATCTGGCGCGCAGGAAAGGCGTGCTCCGTATCGTCCGCTCGCTCACGCTATGGCGAATGAGGAGCTCCAGCAACGCGCGCTTTCCTCGCATCATGATTTTACGGCGTGGTTGCCGAACAGAATCCGCCGCGCATCCTCACTGAAATCACGATTGTCCTTAGGCGCGTTGGCGACAAAATTGGCCACATGCGCGTAAGCCCGCTGGGTCGCCGGTCGCGCCATGATGGCGTCAAACCAGCGTTTGATGTTCGGATAGGGTTCGAAATCGAACAGTTCTTTTTGATTGCGGCGTTGAAAGCCGAAGATCCACGGTGCTGATGCCATATCCGCGATTGAATAAGAATCGCCGACCATGAATTGGCGTTCCTCCAGGCGACGCTCCAGTACGCCGAGAAGCCGACGGTTCTCGCTGGTATAACGCGCGATAGCATACGCGATGTGCTCGGGCGCGAAATTGAGGAAATGAACCGCCTGGCCGCCCATCGGCCCAAGCCCGGCCGCCTGCCAGAACACCCATTGAATCGTTTCCATTCGGGTGTGGAGGTCGGTTGACATAAACCGGCCGGTCTTCTCAGCAAGATAGATGAGGATAGCGCCCGACTCGAAGATGGTGATGGGCCTGCCACCGCCGTTGGGCGCGTCATCGATGATGGCCGGAATTTTATTGTTGGGCGAGATCTTTTGAAACTCAGGGGTGTATTGGTCGCCTTTGGAAACATCGATTCCGTGAATGCGATAGGGCAGTCCGGCTTCTTCAAGGAACATCGTGATTTTGTGTCCGTTTGCCGACATCCACCAATACAGGTCAATCATGGCGCCTTTCCTTGCCGCAGATATTACGAATGTCCACTGGTGACCTCGCCGATTTTCCGGAGCGGGCGGATTGAAGGTTACTGAATGGCGATGTGGTAATCGAGCAGCGTCGGTTTTGATCTAAATCATACCACCGGGAACCTGCCCGTTTCGGGCTTCACCAACGCCGCTATCCCCATTTCTGCGGCGCGCGTCAGTCGCCCTTCGCAGCGCATCTCGATTTGCGGCCAAAACAATCGTTACAATTCGTTACATTTCCCGGGAAATGAGTTACACTCCTCGGTAGGGGAGATGCGGATCGGCCTATTCGATTGCGGCGGCGGTTAATCGGGGGAGCTTGTTCATGGTCGGCCTTTTGCTCACGCTTTTATCGGCGATTGTTGCGATGACAACGATCGGCGCAATTTGCGCTTCTGCCCTATCCGACAAATTCAAGAACTTCTGAATGCACCGATCGATGCACGTGAATACGATGCGCTTGTTTGTGTGCATCGGGCGCGGGGGATGTGCGCAAGCGGCTATGAATTTTCACGTCACGAGGTGATGGAATTTCTCACTACAAGGCCCGCTGCAAGGCCCACGCAAGGAATGTGGCGACTATGAATTGCGCTGAAGTTATGAAGGTACGCGTGGGACAATGAGATTCGGAAAGGGGAGCGTGTCAGTTGTCGCCCGTTACGCATTCGCCTTGCTCGTCGTGGCTGTCGCAGGTGGTGCGACGCTTCTCATTCCTACTGTCGGATCAGATCGGCCGTTCCTGCTGTTTCTTTTTGGCGCGGTTGTCGCCAGCGGTTGGTTCGGCGGCGTCGGGCCGGGATGGTTCGCTGTCCTGCTGGCGACATTGCTGATCGACTTCTTCTTCATTCCGCCGCTCTACGCGATCACGGGCAACATTGAAGACCTGCCGTGGCTGGTGGGGTTTGCGATCTGCGCGGCGGCTGGAAACATGCTCGGGTCGCGTTATCGGAGCCTGGAGCAGGAACTGCACGAAACGCGCGAACGCCTACGTACGTACGAGGATCGAAGCCCCGGAACCGGCAATCCATAAATTGGTCAAGAGTCATCGCGGAACGGGCTTCTCGTCGAGAATCCGGGCGCTCACTTTTCCGGGCCGCGCGCCGACGCTCGCGTGAATCTGTTGTCGCTCAAGTATGTGGCGGGTGGTTAAGTATTTTTACTACTTATGCGTCACCATGCCCTCTAGCCATTCCCGTAACACGAGCACATTGCAAAATTTCAGCACGTAAAAGTGTGGGAATTCCTGCCGACCGGCTGAATGCGGTTCTATGATCGATAAGTAGTGGCAGTCCGCGATCGAGGGGGAGCGGTGCTCAGATTCGTACTCGACGGACGGTTTCTGCCGGTACTGGACGGGCGCGATCTCGCCACGGCCTATGTCGGCCATTACGATCCCGTGTTGGTCGTCACGTCGTTGGCGATTTCCACCCTTGCGGCATTAGTCGCGCTCACCATCTCCGGCCGCATTGTCGCCGCGGCCACGCGGCGTACCCGCTGGGCGTGGGCGTGGGTCGGCGCCATGAGCATCGGCGGCGGCATCTGGGCCACGCACTTCATCGGCATGCTTGCGTTCTCGCTTCCCTGCGGCATCACCTATGATCCGGTCGGCACCGTGCTTTCCATGATTCCCGGCGTGCTCGCCAGCGGCGTCGCCTTGAATGTTCTCAGCACCGCAACGGTGCCGAACACCAAGCGGCTGCTGGTTGGCGCGGTATTCATCGGCGCCGGAATCGTCGCCATGCACTACGCCGGCATGGCTGCCATGCGGCCGGAAGCGCTGGTGCGCTATGACGCCGCCATGATCGTCGTCTCATTCATCGTAGCCATTGTCCTGGCATTCGTCGCGCTCAGCATCTGGGTCCATTTTCTCACAACCTCTCGAATGCCCGCGACCATTGCCGCTGCAGCGCTCATGGGGTGCGCAATGGCCGGCATGCATTACACGGCGATGCGGGCCGCGATCTTTTTTCCGTTGCTCAATGTCCAGAGTCAGAGCATGGCTCTGTCCCCGACGTTGCTCGCGCTTTTGATCGCGCTCTTCACCGTCCTTATTGCCCTGTGCACGTTGGCTGCAACCTTTGCCAGCCGACGCAACGAACTGGCGCTGCGCCTTACCGCCGAGGTTACCGCACACAAGCGCGACCAGGAGCGGTTGGTGATTTCCATGAAGGCGGCCGAAGACGCGAACAAGGCGAAGACTGCGTTTCTCGCCAACATGGCGCATGAGTTGCGTACGCCGCTCAACGCCATCATCGGTTTTTCCGAGATCATGGCCAGCGGCACCTTTGGCCGGCTTCCCGACAAATACGCCGACTATGCTTCCATGATTCACGAGAGCGGCACGCATCTGCTTGCCATCATCAACGACATTCTCGACACCACCAACACTGAAACCGGCAGCCTTACGCTCCAGGAAGCGCGCGTCGATCCGCGCGAAGTCGTGAACTTCACCAGCAAGATCATCGGCGATATGGCCGCGGGCGCCGGCATCACCTACAGCGTAGATTGCGTCGGTCCGCTGCCGGAGGTGCGCGCCGATGGTGCCAAACTACGCCAGATCCTGATCAATCTTCTCTCCAATGCCATCAAGTTCACCCCCAGCGGCGGCCGGGTCGGCTTGACCGTGCGTTCAACGCCGGAGCGAGAATTGGAATTCAAGGTTCAGGACAACGGCATCGGCATTCCCGCCCATATGATGGCGGTCGCCCTGAGCCCGTTCGGCCGTATCGACAGCAATCTGGCGCGTCGATATGGCGGTGTCGGCCTGGGCCTGCCGCTCACCAAGCGGCTGGTCGAACTCCATGGTGGCACCTTAGAGATCGACAGCGTTCCGCACCAAGGCACCATCGTCACGATCCGCTTTCCGGCCTGGCGCTGCGTCCAGCCCGACATGGCGGCGGAACCGGTGCAATAACGGGTCATGTCGTGTAGATTCGCCGCCCGCGAGTTCCTCCAACATTGCCCGATCTCCGCGCTTTCCCGGAGCGCGTTAACGAGCCCGACAAGATGCGCATGAACGCGGCAATTGATCGATATCAAGGCGAGCTCGTCCCGATGCACACCATGATTGCCGCATGACCCGTACGCACCACCATCACCACCGTCATCGGCGCCTGATCGCCACTGTCGTTTTCACTTCGACCCTGCTCGGATTGATTGCCCTTGCCCTGGGCGATACCAATCCGGGGATCGCCATTGCGGCGCTCATTTCGGTGGCGGCACTGGCGACCGTGTTTCACTTCGTCCTGCCGGGCAGCGATTTTTTCTCGGCGGTGTTCGCCAACTCCATCGGCATCTATGCGTGTGTCTATGTGTTTTTCATTTCAGAGAACTTTGGTAGTGCCGGCGCACGCGCGCAGGAAATAGGCTTCGTGCTGCCGTTGATCGGTTTTCTGTTCGGCGTGTTGTGGCGCCGCCGCAGGATCGCCGCCGCCGTGGAGCGCTCCGACGAACAGATGGACAAGGATATCTGGCACGCGGCCATCTGGATTCCACCCTTGATCGCCGTGGGCGTCGCGTCGTTCGTCGCGCCACTCCGCGAATTTCCGCCCGCGGACCAGGCCCTCGCCTTGCTCGGCGCCATGACGATCATCGCCCTCACGGCCTTGCTGGCGGCGGCGGACATCGCGGCGTTCCTGCTCGATACCGCCGTGCTGTTCGAGGACTTCTTCGAGAACGCGGCCAGGCTCGCCAAGCCGGCGTTCGCGTTCTTTACCTGTTACTCCTTGCTGGCGATCGTGTTCGCCTGCCTCTACACGATTCTCGACCGTTACTCGGCGACGCCGAACTTTCTGCTGGATGGCCACGGACGCCGGATCAACCTGGGTGAAGGTCTATATCTTTCGGTGGTGACATTAAGCACCGTCGGCTTCGGCGATCTGACGGCCCATACGCCGGTCGCCCGGATCATGGTCGCGGGTGAGATCTTTTCGGGCGTCCTTTTGCTCCTGTTCGGCGTGCAGGCCATCCTGACGTCGGGACGGAAGTAGGGGACGGGCACGGCGGCGCTACGCAGTCTTTCCGTGTGAGCGGCGAAATTGTCGCGGCTCGCGCCTAACTACAACATATGGGATACCCCGTTCGGCTTGCTACGGCTGTAGATTGCGTATAGGTTCGATGCCGGTGGCCATGGCGCAAGCGCTTGGCTACCAAGGACTATTTCGGGGATGTCCTCGGTTCACACACGACGTCGCGTGGAACTCGGGGACGCGCGTGGGGCGCAACCATGAGCGTGCTGTACAAGGCGCTGCAAAAGGCGGCCAAGGACAACGAACAGCATCAGGCCGCGGCTGCGCCTTTCGATGCTGAGCGTTTGGCTGGGTCGGGCGTTATTCGCAGCACCGGTGGTGGCCGCCTTAGCTGGCGCATTGCGGCGATTGTCGTCTCGGTTGCTTTCGTCGCAGCCATGGGCGTCGCGTATTATTTGACGACATCTGAACCGGCACCGCCGCCCCGGATGCAGACCGCGGTTTTGGCGCCTCCGGCCCATGCTCCTGTGTCGCCAGCCTCAGCGCCGATGGCTGCGTCCGCGCCCACGCCCGTTACTCCCGCGCCGGCTGCTCCGGCTCCGGCTATGACGCCTGCAGCGCCGGCCGCTCAAGTGGCGGCGGTCCCTACGCCGCCCACTCCTGTTGCAGCCGTACCTTCCGCGCCGCCCGAGCAAGTGGCTGAGGCCGCACCTATCGCGCCGTCCACGGTCCCGGAAAGCAAGCCGTCCAGTCCGGCGGTCGCCGCGACTAAGCCCGCCGAACCTCCGCGGGTATCGATCCCGAAACCGATGACCCGGGAGCCGATGCCTGAGATCGCCGCCGATTCGCCTACCCGCATGCTCAGTCCGCCGATCTCCGTGCACCGAGCCGAAGCCGACTTGGGCGGCGTCGGCAATGCCGTGCAGGTCCGCCAAGTATCCCAAGATGCGCAAGATAACGTGGGGGCGGGCTACGCGGCGCTGATCCACGGCGATTACGACACGGCGCTTGGCTTCTACGACCTCGCCCTTAAGTCAGAGCCCACGAGTGTCCTTGCATCCCTCGGTCACGCCGCCGCTTTGCAGAAACTCGGCCGCAGCGACGAGGCGCGCGTTGCCTATGAGAAAGTGCTCAAACTCGATCCTGCGAACCGCGAGGCTTTGACGAACCTCACCGGCATTCTTGCCGATCGAGAACCAGGTGAAGCGCTTAAACGTCTTCTCGATCTAGAGAAGGAATATTCAAACTTCAGTCCGATCATCGCGCAAATCGGCATGACTTACGCCAAGATGGATAATCTGGAAGCGGCCACGGATTTTCTGCGCCGCGCCGTGGCCATGACCCCGGATGCGGTCATGTATAATTACGATTTGGCCGTGGTTCTCGACCGCATGAAACTCGGCGAACAGGCTGCCGCCAGTTATCGTCAGGTGTTGCAGCTTATGGACGGCCGCAATGTCCCTGAGCTTTCACGGATCGATATTGAACGTCGCGTGGCCTATCTGACGACGAAATAGCGTTCGGTACAATGCTTCCTCGTTCCGGGGATGGAGTAAAGCGAAGGTTGGCGCAGTTCGTGGAGCGGATTTGACATTCGCGTCCCGGGCAGCCGCAAGACTGCGAAGCGAATGTCAAATCCAAAGCTCCACGAAAATCGATAACTTCCTAGTGGTCCTTTTGATTCTAACATTCGCAAAATAGCCCGCCGAACCGAGATGCGAATGTTAGAATCGGACCACTAGCATGCCTTATCTCGCCCATTTCGGCCTGAGGGAACACCCCTTCACACTGACGCCGAACACAAACCAATACTATCCCATCGAGAAACACGTCGAGATCATTCAATCGATCCATTTCGGCATCGCGCGTAACACCGGCATTCTCAAAGTGGTCGGCGATGTCGGCACCGGCAAGACCATGTTGTGTCGGTTGTTGTTGCGTAAGTTGGTCGGCGCCAACGACGCGGTTGCCTATCTCAACGCGCCCCAGGTGGACCCGGACAGCCTGGTTGGTCTTGTGGCGGCCGAATTCGGCCTTGAGCCCGGCACCAAAGCGCAGATGCTTCAGGCGTTGAATGCATTCCTGCTTGAACAGCACGCTCTCGGCCGCAATGCCGTATTGATCGTCGATGAGGCGCAGGCGCTTGGCGCCGCTGGTCTTGAGGCCATCCGGCTGCTGTCCAATCTCGAAACCGAGCGCAACAAGCTGTTGCAGATCGTTATGTTCGGCCAATCGGAACTGGACGATTTACTCATGCAGCCGGGCCTCAGGCAGATCAACCAACGCATAGGTTTTGCCTTCAACACCGGCCCGCTGACACTCGTCGAAGCTGTGGACTACGTTGGCCATCGCGTGCGGGTGAGCCGGATTGAGAAAGTGGAATTCCCGATCTTCACGCCCGCCGCGATGAGTTTGCTCGCGCAGTCCGCCAACTTCGTTCCGCGGGTCATCAACATCCTTGCCGATAAAGCACTGCTGGTCGCCTATGGCGAGGGCGCTATCCAGGTCACCGATGCTCATGTGGAGGTGGCGGTCGATGACTCGCCGCAAATCGCGCGGCGTCTCGGCATAAAGCGGCGGTGGATACGTCAACTGCTCGTTGGACTCATCGCCGCCGAGGCGGCAGCGGTGGCGGCAATGTTTGTTCTCAGTCCGGGTCTGCAAGGGTGGGCGAAGGCGCAAGCCGGCCGTTTGCCGATCATCACCAAGCTCATGCATGTTCCCGTGCCACCGTCGCCGCCCGTCGCTTCCGCGGCGTCAGCGGCCACGCCCACTGCGCCCTGATGCGGTGCACCTTGCTGCGAAGCGCTTCGCCCCGATGACTGTAGCAGTGCAGGTTCCACTTGTGGTCGGTGCGGCTGCATTCGGTCTCGTCTTCGGCAGCTTCGTCACGGCCTTGTCCTACCGGCTTCCGCGCGGCATCAGCATCGCCGACGGACGCTCGCGATGCGCCCTTTGCGGTCATGCCCTGGCGGCGCGCGACCTTGTGCCGGTGCTGTCATGGGCGGCGCATGGCGGCCGGTGCCGACACTGCGGCGGCCGCGTATCGCCGCGCTATCCCGCGATCGAATTG
This sequence comes from Rhodospirillaceae bacterium, assembly GCA_004297485.1. Lineage (GTDB taxonomy): Bacteria > Pseudomonadota > Alphaproteobacteria > Rhodospirillales > Rhodospirillaceae > SCTM01. The sequence continues at coordinate 3,223 of SCTM01000088.1, read as the reverse complement.
GTCTCCATGCTACTGTTCATGTGCGCGGCGATCGTCGTCAGCGATCCCGTACAGGTGACGTTGCTGCTTGCCATGACGCCGCCGCTGCTGGCTTTGGCCGTGATCGATCTGGAGCAGCGCCGGCTGCCCAATATCCTGATCGCGGTTCTGGCGCCGCTGCTGTTGCTGTGGCGCTGGCGGACCGGGGGTGATTTCCCGACCGGCGTCGGCGTCGCGCTGGCGATTTTCCTGGCGGCCACGGCCCTCAATGCCGCCATGCGCCGAGTCGCGCCCGATGCGCCGCCGCTTCTCGGCGGCGGCGACGGGAAATTGATGGCTGGTGCAGCCTTGGCGCTGCCTTTGCCCCAGTATTTCCTCTTCATGACCGTGGCCGGTCTTTTTGGCCTGACGTTGGGGGTAATATGGCGGTGGCAAAAGGGCGAACCCCGGTTTCCGTTTGGACCCGCTATCGTATCGGCTTTGTGGCTGGTCCTTGCGGCGGGCCGGTTCTTGCCCTTTTGAGTAGTGAGCCCCCTCTCTTGCGATCAACGATGGGGTGGTACGGCGGCCGATCTGTCTGGTAAGGTTCGGTCTTCTTGTGCCAACCGGAAGAACCAATGGCGCAAAATAGGTGATGTTGCCGTCGCCGCGGAGCGGCGCTGGGGTGGCATCGCCTGGGGCTTTTTTTAAAGTATCTAAGGCGCGAATAAGTTGGGGGCTTTTTCTATGATCCGTATGGGTTCGTTCGTTGGCGTGCGCCGTATCCCTGGCGGCGAAGGCCGTGCTTGGCAAACGGCGGCTCGGCTGGTTGCGGCAACGATGGCGGGACTCGTTCTTGTCAGCTGCTCGAGCGGCGGCCTCAACGACTTCGACACTGCAGCAGGGGTGAAGAAGTCGCAGTACGAAAGTCTGTTGGGCCGCAAGGCGCCGGGACCCCAGGTCAAAGCCGAAGAACCGCCGATCCCGCAATTGCAGTCCGTGCTGGCGGCGCCGTCTGCACCCGAGTTGGCGGATACCCGCCGCGTGTCCATTTCCGTGACCGAGACCACACCGCTGCGCGACATCCTTATCGAATTGGCGCGTAAGGGCGGTGTGGACCTGGAACTCGACCAGCGTATTTCCGGCGGCATCATCATGACCGCCACGGATAAGCCGTTCATCGAGATTATCGACCGCATCTGCGACCAGGCCGACCTGCGTTATACGTTCGAAAAAAATACCCTCCATGTGGTGGTCGACGACCCCTACATGGAGCAGTATCAGATGAATGTGCTCAATATAACGCGTTCGACCTCATCGAGTATTTCGTCATCCTCCGACGCAGCTTCTGCGGCCTCTGCAGTCGGCGGCGGCGGCGGCGGCGGCAATAATAAGTCTGCCACCAGCGTGTCATCCAGTTCAGATGCCGACTTCTGGAAAACGATCTCTACAAACATTGATCTGATCTTTCAGGGAATCAAATCTCGCCGTCCGCTTCACGCGGAGGCCATAACGGCTCAATACGTTCCGCAAGCCGGAACCGAAAAAGCGGCGGATGAGAGCGCTGGCGCACAAGGTGCCGGTGCGAATGGTCTCGGTGCCAAGCAAATGGCACAGGCCCAGGCGCTCGGCGGCCGGCAAGCTCAGCTTGACGCCATTATGAAACAGGATCAGCCGGATCAGTCCTCGGATCAGCAGTCAAAAGCGGATGCCGGACAAGCTGGAACTGGTGGTAACGCTGCTGCAAACCTCGGCACCAGCCAGTACAGCATCAATCCCCAAGCCGGCATCATCACGGTGTTCGCCACACAGCGGCAGCACAAGGCCATCGCACATTATTTGCGGGACGTTCTTGCCGCAGTTAATCAGCAGGTGTTGATTGAGGCGAAGATCATGGAGATCACCCTCAGTGACCAGTATCGCGCGGGCATTAACTGGACGACGCTTCTCGGACCCTGCGATGCGCGCTTTACCAATGCAACAGCATGTCATGGCTCGACCGGTATCTCCACCGACTTCACGCGCGGCATCACCACGTCTGACATTCCCGATCCCACGCTTAAGATATCAGGCAGCAATGCCCTCAACTCTTTCAACTATGCCGCACAACTGGTGAAGCAATTCGGTACTGTGCGGACACTCTCTAATCCTCGCTTAACTGTGGTGAACAATCAGACCGCAGTTCTAAAAGTCGCACAAAACCAGGTGTTCTTTCAGCTGCAAGTCACGACGACTGATTCGACACCGACAAGCATCGGGAAAACCACTGTCAACAGTCAGATTAAGACTGTGCCAGTGGGCATTGTCATGACTGTGCAACCAGCGGTGGACGCGGCGACTGGAAAAATTTCCCTAAGTCTCCGACCGTCTATCACCCGAATCACTGGGTTTGTGCAAGACCCCGGGGTTCAGCTTACGATCGCGCAATTTAATCAAAATAATCCTGCGATCGCTCAGAATATCACGTCGCCTATCCCGATCATCGAGGCGCGGGAAATTGACTCCATGGTCACGCTGGATTCGGGCGACACCATGGTCATGGGCGGATTGATGCAGGATACCTCCACGAACACGCGTGAGGGGATTCCGGGTGCGATGGACGTGCCTATCCTAGGCCAGGCCGTTTCGTCGAATATCAAACAGAACTCCGTGAGCGAACTGGTTATCTTCATCAGGGCGACCCTGGTGAATGATCGCGGGAGTGTGTCCGATGAGGATATCCGCCTCTATAAGACATTCACGCCCGATCCGCGGCCGGTCACGTTCTAACTAATCCAGCGGAAGATTGCGGTGTGTAAGAGCGGCTGCCCTATAGACGGCCGTTGACAGGAATTGCACCTTCCATGACCCCGACTATCCGTTTTGTGCTTGTTACCGCACTTCGTGACCGGCTGTTCGCATCGTTGTTCGGCCTGTTGATGATGACCATCGCCGTTGCCGTATTTCTCGGTGGCGGCGCGGTAACAGAATCCCGCGAAATGGCTGTGGTCTATGCTGCCGGCGGAGCCCGCGTGTTGGTGATGCTTGGTCTGATCGTGTTTACGGCATTTCACGTTGAAAAGCTTTATGATACGCGCGAGATCGAAGCCATTTTGGCGCGCGCCATCTCTCGTGAGAATTTCGTCACTTCCTACTGGGCTGGTCTCGCAGTTGTCAGCGTTCTTCTCATTATACCGTTGGCGGCCGCGGTTTTTGTGCTTGGTCTTTCGATCGAGGGCGCGGCTTACTGGTCGGCGAGCATTGTTTTTGAAGCGGTGACGCTAGA
>SCTM01000348.1 GCA_004297485.1 Rhodospirillaceae bacterium | reverse complement strand
TACATTTCCAAGTTGCGCGCTATCTCTCCATCTTTGCGCTCTTTTGTTCCAAGTTACTCCTTTAAATCCAGATGTATTCCTAGAAGACAATGGGACATTGCAGCTGTTTTCTCCCATAGTTGCAATTCTTAAATTTTCAATTTTATTGTCGGAATGATTGCAATTTATGTGGTCTATTTTTACATCAGAATCCATATCTCCATGGTGCATGATATATATCACTCTGTGCGCAAGATATTTTTTATCATGAACACAAACCATTGCATACATGTCTTTCCTGAAATTTCCAGCTTTCTTAAAAGCATATCTAGTGTTCCATTCGCGTTTTACATCATCGCGTTTTTTACAATACAAGATTCCATCTTCGTATCTGAAAACTCTATGAAATTCTTTCTGATTCATTATCAAGACCTATAAAAAAAGCCTTCAAAAAACCCTGTCATCTTTCGATGTTGGCGGACGTGAACAGTTCACGCACAGGGTTTTTGAAGGCTTACTGTTTTTTAGCTCCCCGCCAAGGGAGCACTAATTATATCCTAGTCACGCAACCCCATAATCACCGCCACAAAATCCCCACACGACACAACAAGCGGCGTCTTGGAAGTGCTGTAGCCAATCGTTACCTCGTCGCCGCCAGCAGCGTTCAACGCCTCACGCACGAAGTCAGGATTGATGCCAATTTCAAGCGCGTCAGTCGCGCCGCAATCGAATTCGTCAAACGATTCTTCCCCAGCATTGGTACACGTTACACGCGCAACCTTACCGATTGCCAGCTTTGCAGAACGTACCTTGTCCAGTACGATACTGGCTCGGTTAATCGCCTCAATGAACAACTCGCGATCAATCAAGATGCTATGTGCGCAAACAGGAATGATGCGCTCGTATGGGGGATACTTTTCAGCTAACAGCTTGGTTGTGTATTCAACGTCGCCAAACTTAAATTTGGCCTTGCCTTCGTAAATCGACACGGTGCATTCGCTATCGTCAAGCATCTTGATAAGGCGCGCAACAGAGTGACGCGGCAAGATTAATTGGTAGTCTTTAAACGTCACAGGCGACTTATCCATCGCCAGGCGAGCACCATCGCAAGCGACGACATAGAGCATGTTGTCGCTAAAGTGCAGCAACACACCTTGCAACATAGGCCGTGCGCCGCCGTTAAGCATAGCGTGCTGCACGTTCTTTAACATCGTCTTGAGTAGCGATGCATTAATGGTGAAATCGCCTTCATGGCCTTCTAGCGTCATCACTGGCATGCCTTCGGATGAAAGCGTGTTAATGCTCATCTTGGATCGGCCCGACTTCACGGCAAGCTTGTTGTCTTTGTGACTGAATGCCACTGGAACATCATCAGGAATAGACGCGAGGATAGAACGAAGCTTTGCAGATGGAATTGCAACAGATGGAATATCAAAAGGAAGCTTGATCGTGACTTCGCTTTCAATGTCGGTTGCCATGATAGTTCCATTGGCGATGACGACATGGCCAAGGATCGGAATGATTCCAGGCTTGGCGATGTCGCAGGCGATTTGTACGGCGTGGCTGATTTGTGATGGGGTCATGCTGTTTTCTCCGGGTTGAAAATGTTCCACTCTTTACGACGACGGGCCATTAACTCTTTGTACTTCTGATACGCATTGCTCTTTGTCGGACTGAATCCCAAACCTTTGCACCAGTAGTCATTCTTCAAGAACGTCTTAACTACCTTACGCCAAGATGGTACTTTACCTTGCGCCTCAAGTCGAGCATCAACACTATCTGGAATGCCGTCCGCATAGCCACGCTTCGCCCACCACTTGATATAAACGGCCAGCTTATCCTTGTAGTGATCCGCAGTCTTAGGCGGCATAGTGTTGAGCAAATGAAGCGCAAAGCTTGAGTACGTGTGGCCTGTTGGCAAAGCAATGTGATGGTTGCCAAGTACAGCGCCTTTTTCAGTGCTATATAACGCGCCAGTATTTGCACCAGCCACACGCAAGCAAACCTTTGCCCACATGGCAGGCTCTACGACTTGATAAAGCCAAAGGCCTTTACGTGCTTCATCGCCAAACGGCTCACAAATACGCATCTGGCTAATCTTGATTCCAGCTTGGTGCATGCGGTCATAAAGTTGATTGTAAGGCTTCTCGTAGCGCGCAAAGTACGTCCAAATGTCTTTTGTGTTCCAGTCGTATATTGGGTACACGTTCCACACTTGTTCAACTACTCGTGTTGTCCACAACTTGCCTTCAATCGTGTCTTTCTTTCCACTGGCGATAGTGCGAAAACGATTTAGGCTTTCATCGGCACGGATGCCAACAAACGCGGCGCACTTCTGGCCTTGTGCATACCATTCTCCAAAGGCAGGAACGAATTCCTCAAACGGCATGCCTTCGTAGTAGAACGGAAAGAACGACATATCTGTAATGCTTCCAGGTTCAGGCTGTCGTACCCACAATCCTTTTTTCTCATTGTCCCAAGCCGTCCATTCTGGTTCAATCTGGCTACATGCGTTCCAAGTCTTGATAGGCAATGCGACCCAATAAGGTTCAATATTGTCTTTGTACATTTCGTACATTTCGCGTGCAAAATTGATCGTCAAGCCGATCTGGCATTCCCAATCAATGAAGAAACAGCCGATCTTGCGGTTACGCTTGCGCGCTTCGTCCATGACCAAGTGCAGCATGACGGCTGAGTCTTTACCGGCGCTGAATGAAATGTAGATGCGTTCAAAGTTATCGAACGTCCATTCAATGCGCTGCTTTGCAGCGGTTAATACGTCGATTCCAAGGCCACGCTTAGGCATCTTTTTTATACTCCATCATGGTGTAATTCTTTAGGTTTTTCACTGTAACGAATCCGGCCTGTTCAAACACGCCACGGCTGGCTTGTGTGCAGGTTGCCTTAGCGCGACTTACGCCACGCAATGCCATGTTCAACAAAAATGTCAGGATGCCTTGACGCCGATATTGTGGTTCCGTAAAGCAGTCTGAAATGGTTCCTTTGTTGAACGAGCAAACAGCGATCACGCGACGATTGATAATCGCAACAAAAAACTCTTTGCGCGGATCGTCATAGCAATGAATTCCTACTTGCTTTTCAAAATCCCGGTTCCCAAACACCGGCCCCATTAATTCGTAGAAGTGGGCGCTGGAGCGATTTAGACTCAAAACTTCGTACATACTTTTCTTTCCAATATGCGATTGACCTATCGGCTGCTGCATTAGCCAATGCCTGCTGTTCTTCTGTGAGCGTTCTCCAAGCCAATCTGGTCAAGTCTTCTGGCGCGTCATGGTTGATAGCGCATCCAGCGTGGCCCATCCATGCCTGATGATTCATTGTTGAGGCGCTTAACGCTGCCTCTATCGAATTCGGCCACTCATCAATAACGCGGTTCATGGCCTTTTCAAACGCAACACAATCAAGCATCAACGCCGCTGATTTGTCGATATAGTCCTGGCGTGTTTCAGGTGGAACATATTTCCACAGTTGGCTATTGAATTCTTCGCAGTCTTTGTAATGATGAAAGACGCGCTTAATTCTCAACGATCAACTCCATTTCGTTATCGTCGCCAGTAAATGAATTGGCTTCCCAAGCCTCAGAGAAATCACGGTCGGCAAAGGCGCTTGCAAGGCCCGTAATCTGCGCTAGGCGCAATACTTCGTCCGCTTCCATGCCAAGCTCTTTAGCGATCTTGTCATCGCTCCAGAATCGGCGCTTAAGCTCTACAACGATGTCAGACATCGCGTCAACCTTGTGCTTACCACGGGCGCGGTTATGGCGAATCGTTGCCGCCATGCGGTCGCTTCGGTCTTCCTGGCTTTGGCGAATCTGAACCACTGGCAAATATCCATGCACACGGCTTTGAATGTCGGCGCATTCTTTTCCTACGCGATGGCGATGGAAGCCGTCGATTACTTCTCTCGTGCCTTCATCAGTAGGCATGGTCACGATTGGCTGTGTGTAGCCATCGGATGCAATGGAATGGTGCAACAGTTCCATTTCTGGTGGTGCCACAGAATTTGGGTTGTAGTCGTTGCTATGGACAAGAGTATTCTTGATCCACAAGACGCAATCTACTGGTTCAGTCGAGAACGGGCTAAGACTGTGCATCAAAAGCTTGATGCTATTGATAAGCTCAACCTTTTCATCAAGAGTTGCGCAATCTTCAATTTTAAATTCAATATCTTCAAGCAAATTCATGCGCGTAAATCCTTAGATGGCACGCCAAATGGCGCTTCTCCGTTAATGATTGTTTCACCGTCAGGCTTTTTGTACTCAACGGCCCTATGCTGCGGATGAAATTCCAGTGGTTCCCAGCCTTGCAATTCGTGCATGGCGTAGGGATTGAAGGAGTGTGACTCACAATAGCCACGTTCGTCCAATTGGTTATTACTACTGCGTTTAACCAAGTCATTGCTTTTCTGTATCTTGTCGCATCCGAAGCTGGCAAACTCTTGATGCTTGGTCGCACTGGTGCAGTTACGACAATCGACACGAGGCATTTCAAATCCCCAGCAAATGTCTTTCACGTGACAGAACTTGCATGCAAACGCCGTAGGCTTAGTTGCGATGCGCTCAGGCGGCTTGTCGGCCATGGTGATGTATTCGGCCTTAGCCAGGTATGCGTCGAATTCTTCCTGATTGAATGGAATGCAGTCAAAGAACAGTTCGTCCGTGTCTTTGCACACGGCCATGTAGAGCGCATACTTGCAATTGAACTTGCCGGTATATACGATGCATTGCGCGTAGTGCTTAGGATGGCTGAATTTAAGTTCTCCTCGCTTGAGAGTGGCGAATGATTTGACGCTGTGCGTTTTCATCTCACCACAAACACGGTCTCCGTCAATCAGATAAACACCGTCGCCATGGCCTGCAAAGAATCCATCTTTGAATCCAGCTTGACTACGGCACGTATCAACAATCTCAATTCCGATTGAATCAAGATATGACTCAAAGCGTAATTCCTCATCAATGCCACGCTTGAATAGCCGCAACATGCGATCAGAGAATTGTTCAGGTTGCGCGTAGCCGTGAAACTTTAGCCATAGCTTACGGTTGCACTCTTCGCCAATTTCCGAAGCGCCAAGGTAGCGGCGCTCGTATTCTTGTGCGCGTGGCCTTGTCTCAATGCGAAATAGTAGATCGTCAGGATTTATCATCATCTTCTAACTCTAAAGCCCTAACAATCGACTGGCGCGCCTCTTCAATATCTTGTCGCTTCGACTTCGTGCCACGCTCTCCAGGCTGCAAAAGCTTCTTGATTCCGTGCTGAATGGCTGGATTTGTTACGTTCCATGCTTGAAGAACGTCGTAGACATCAATCTCAATAAATGATCCGTCGTCAAGCTTGATATTTTTAATGTATTTGTTCGTCATACTCGCCTTTCGGAAAAACCCGCCGTGGGGCGGGTAATGCACAATTTAGAACGGGATCGAAGAATCGTCATCATCCTGTGGCGCTGGCTTTGACTTAGCAACAGGTTTGCCAGTCGTCGTCCCACCCGCCTTCTCCCCCTTAGCCGCGCAGTTCACGAGCCAATTCCCCGACTTCGACTTGTCCTCAAGCTCCCAAATATCCAACAGCAAATCCATCGGCTTGTCCACCAATTGGCTAAGGCTACGATCGTCAGGTTCGCCGTTAGGCAGCTTCGCTTTGCAAATTTGGTACATCTTCACCAAGACTTGAATTGCACGGTCACGGGCCGTATCCTTGATCTTGTCGCCTTCAAACGCTTTCAGGTTAAGGAACAAAACACGGTTCTTTCCAAAGCCTTCACCAACGATGCGCGCCTTGATCTTGATTTTCTTTTGATTTTCATACTCATCTACAGAAACCTCCTCCAACATGCTTGTGTACCAGCCTTTAGGAAGCGGGTCGAACGACATTTCCTCTACTTCGCCGGTTGCTTCGGTTCCTGCTGAAGTTTTCCAAAAACTCATTTTGATACTCCTGTGTGATTTGCAAAAAATGGGATTAACGAAAGCAAAGGGTTTTCGCCAATTGGTACTGGTACTTCGGAATCCATAGGCCAACGTGACTTGGCATTCACATAGCCAATCTTGCCAT
>SCTM01000336.1 GCA_004297485.1 Rhodospirillaceae bacterium | reverse complement strand
GACGTCTGCAAGCTTGTAGCTCCCAAAATTATAGGTCGATTTAACGACGCTGAAGAGATCGACATTGACACGTCCCGGAGCATCGATGTACATGATCTTCTGATCGGGACGTGCTGCGCTTGACCATTCAGTCTCGCGGACGTTGCAGTTCTCCTCCGGACATAACACTGCCATTGTATCAATCGTCGGCAATGCTCCAACGCGTCTCGCGCGCGTGATTATATACGGCCAATCGAAGCCGTATACATTGTATCCAATCACGACGTTTGCACCGCTATCCACAAGCTCACGACTGAACATTTGCATCAGCATTATCTCATCATCGCACGCAACCACGCGAATTGGAATCGAAGAACCGTTCCACTGTATCGGTTCAGGCACACAAAGTCCATCTTCGTGAGATATCGTTAGCAGGATCGGATCGATCGATCCATCAGGACGCTGCACGACAAGTGAGATCTGGAACACGTCATCACCAGCTCGGTCGGCGGTGCACATCGTTCCAGTCACACTCGAGTACACCTCAATGTCAAAACTCGCGATCGTTGGCGACGGATACACGTTTCGCTCAAGCGACACAATCGATTTCCAGCTAACGGCGTCCCACACGTAAGCGTCACGCTCACGCACAACAAATCTCGTCCAGCCGATCGTCTTAACGTTTCCAAGGCCGGTCATTTGTTGCGCACTGTTAAGATGCTCCTCTGCGACGTTGTACCATAATCGAGGAAGTCCGGGGACATACAACGATTTACCACGGAAATGCCACGTAAATTTGGTGCGATCGGAGGCTGATCGAAACGCCACGAAGAGAAATGGCCACGACACGCGCGTCGGCGGCTTCGAGCCAGGGACAACATCGGCGCCGTAGAGCTTAGGCTTCATGACAAAAGACATCTTGACGGGCGCAAACGCGGAGCATGTGCGCTCAATATATGCCTCTAGCGCAAGGGCCTCTCCAGTCGGCGTTCCACGCGGAGTGAGCCACTTGCGAGACGGATCGAGCATTAGATACAGATACGGGCAGAAATTGGTGACGTGAACAACATGCGTTCGGCTCTGGGCGTCGAGTCCAAACATGCGGATTACGGTTCGTTGATGCAACGCGTCGTGGTCATTGACTGTAAGAGCGTATGCAAAAAGCTCAATTGACGTCATACTTTTTATCATGAAATTTGGAACTTAAACATAGACCACCACCCCAACTAACCCATTTGGCAACACGCTCATTAAAAATTTGTAATCGTTGATATGCCATGCGTAATGTGACATTTAAAGAACCTTGTATAGAAAGAAAAGAATGACTCTCTGCAAAGGAAATGGAGTGCAACAATGCACCACAGGAAAGCACGGACGTCCGAAACGAGCATCCTTCGCTCTTGAAGGCCAACCAGCATGTCGATGCGCAGAACACAAGACACCAGAGATGGTTAACGTTGTTAGCAAGCGTTGTGCAGGAAAGGACGGGAACACATGTGCGAAGTATCCTACTTGGAACATGCCCGACCAAACCGTCGGCAAATGGTGTAAGGCGTGCGCCCCACCAGGGGCCGTCGACGTTAAGAACAGGCGTTGCGTTGGCAAGGACGGCAACACGTGCACTAAACAACCCTATTGGAACATGCCCGACCAAACCGTCGGCAGATGGTGCAAGCAATGCGCTCCACCAGGAGCGGTGGACGTCACACACAGGCTTTGCGCCGGCAAAGACGGCAACACATGCTCAACACAACCCACGTGGAACATGCCCGATCAGACGGTCGGCAAATGGTGCAAGCCGTGCGCACCACCAGGGGCGGTGGATGTTATACACAGGCGGCGTTGCGCCGGCAAGGATGGAAACACATGCATCAAACTACAGCCCACGTGGAACATGCCCGACCAGACGGTTGGCAAGTGGTGTAAGCCGTGCGCGCCACCAGGGGCCATAGATGTTACGCACAGGCGTTGTATCGGAAAGAACGGGAACACGTGTGCAAAACAACCCCATTGGAACATGCCCGACCAAACCGTCGGAAAATGGTGCAAGACATGCGCACCACCAGGGACGGTGGACGTTCGCAATAAGCGTTGCACCGCCAACGGATGCAACGTTCATGTTAGCAGAAACAAATACGACGGGTTGTGCCTCATGCACTTCATACACGCATACCCCGATCGCGCAATCGTTTCCGTCCGCAAGAACTACCACACCAAGGAACTAAACGTTTTCGCGTTCTTAAAGCAGTCGTTCGGCGATCGGTGCACGATCCAGTTTAATCAGACTCCGCCCGGAAGCTGCTCACGCCGGAAGGTCGACGCGGTTATTGACGTCGGCTACTGCGTGCTCGCCATCGAGATCGATGAGTTGCAGCACGCCACCTACGGTGCCGAATGCGAGACGAAGCGGCTTCACGAGCTCTGGTCGGCGTATGACGGTCGACATCTGTACGTGATACGCTTTAACCCGGATCAGTACAAGAACTTAAACGGCAAGAGCGTCCCGAGCTGCTGGGCGTACAACAAGGACGGCTTCGTGAAGGTGAAGAAGAAATCGGAGGCCGAGTGGCACGAGCGGCTGGAGGCACTGCGACACGAGGTGTCGTATGTGCTGGGGAACGAGGCGGCGGTGACGGCGGCGGGGGCTGATCGCCCGTATACTGTTCGTACGTTGTTTTATGATGAATTTTTGTGATTTAAAAGCATGCGACACGGTAGATGTGCGTACATGCTCGCATTCACACGCATACGAACATAAATAAACGACATGAGTACACCATCGTACAACACAACGAACACAGGATTTCGTGTTAGCGATACTGTCCTCGGCAAGAGCCTCGAAAATTCGAAGAACGGTTTAGTGGTACCGCAGACGCCTCTGCAACTGGTCGGGTCGGGACCGTTTGTGTTGACAGGAGACGAATTTGCGTCCGCGCTAACCACGGGCATCATTTTCTCGGGATCCGGATCAACGGCAACTGTTGCTGTTACGCTCCCGTCAACGGCCACCATCTTAAATATCATGTCAAACAGTGCCGTGAACACATCAATCACGCCCACGTTTGCCGGAACGAACCAAACGTACGGCATGTGGGTGAGCTTGCGTTTAATCAACGAAAACATCTTCCCTGGCCAAACAGTCACGCTTGTAGCTGCAGATGCAGGCACGGGCGTGCAGCAGTTGTTAGGCTGCCTTAATCTCGCGTCGGCGACGTACACGATCAGCGAGGTCCTTGGCATCGATTCGTTCTTTCAAGTTCTCGTTTCTCAGGACGACACCAGCAAGCTTGGTCCAGCTCAGTACCTATCAGCAGTCGCGACGACGCCACAGACGCCGCCAGGAACGCTTTTTGTCATTCCGTTCCCAGCAATCCAGAACCAAAGCGCCACGACGACAGCCTTTAATTGGAACACGGGAACAAATGTGCTAACAGTGCAACCGAACGTGACAATTCTGGTTCACTGCGTTCTGTGCATGGAAGCGATCTTCGACGGCAATGGCGCGTACATATATTTCGCGCCAAGCGGACAAGTGGCGAATCCAGTAACCGGATTCATTGGGTCAGCGGCGTTCGAATTGAGCGCGGACGGATCGTTCGCCACTATCATGATGACGTTCACATATACAAACCGAACGATTCTGCCGACGACGTGGTCAGTATACATGACAAATTACATCACGCCAAACGTTGCGGTCACTACACAGAACGGCGCAGCCTCGATGCTGACGATCGTACAAGTAATATAAACGCAATATGACATCGCCATCGTACAACAACCCACCCACAGGGTTCTCGATTGCGCAGACAGCAACAGGGACATCGTTGCGCAACACAAGAGCAGGCGTATCGACGTCTCAGACACCAATCGTCCTGTCCGGGATCGGTCCGTTTACGTTGACAGGCGATCAATTCGAAACGGCGCTGTCGACAGCGCTTGTG
>SCTM01000087.1 GCA_004297485.1 Rhodospirillaceae bacterium | reverse complement strand
GAGCAAATTGACTAAGGCCATAAGGGCCTCCTCAAAAGCAATCGGTCGACCAAATAGCGTTGCATTGACGACATGGCTGATCAGATCTTTGCCGGGGGTTTCAAGCCTCTGTCGCATAAACGGTGTCAAATACTCTGCCATCGCGATAGATGCCGCATGACGCCCCGCCGTTGTCTGCGAACGTGTAGCGGCTGCGGCGAGGGGCAGGAGGCGGTCTCGGTCGGAAAAGGGCAGATCAACCATCTCCAGAAAGACAGTGATCGGAAGCACTTTCGCGAATTCATCGATGAATTCGCACTCACCTCGTGGATGGAGCCGTTCGATGGTGTCAATCGCGATTGCCCGCGCGCGACCTTCCAAGGAGGCAATTGCTCGAGGGGTAAACGCCGGCAGGATGAGAGCGCGATACTGCGCATGTTCGGGGGGGTCCGTCGTCGTCGGGGGATGTGGCAACATGTTCGGGTCGTAGGGGATAATCAGCCCCTTATGAGAGAAGTTGTTGCTTTCGAGCTGTAGCCGGCGGATATCGGCCGCGCGTGTGGCGATCCAATGGCCGCCATTGCGGGGAGTCCAAAAGACATCCGGTGCAAGGCTATGGAGGCGCTTCCACGCTACGTGAATATCTTCATCTAGCGTTTCGGGGTGATAAAAATCGAAATCGAACACGCGATCCGGTGGAACATGATCAGGTTTCGGCGTTATCGACGATAGCTGGGTCATGGCGCAACCTCCGTTATTGGGCCGTTATTTCAAATCCGTCGGATCGAACGCATCTGCGGGCGCACCATAGGCGAGATATCCTCCATCCACAGGCAGTGTCACTCCGGTGATGAAAGTTGCTTGATCGGACGCCAAAAAAAGTAGTGCGTCCGCCACTTGATCAGCGGTTCCAAAACGCCCCATGGGTGTCCGCCGCACAATCTGAGTGGGGTCCAGGTTGCCATCGGCGATCAGGCGCTCGACCATTGGGGTCTGAATGTATCCCGGCGCCACGGCGTTCACGCGTATATCATGGGGCGCCCACTCGCAGGCGAGCACGCGAGTCAACATGGCTACGCCCGCCTTGCTTGCGCTGTATGCCGAGCGAATAGGAAGGCCAACGACACCGGCGATCGAATTGAATGTCAGAATGACGCCGCTTTTGCGCGGGATCATTGCGCTTGCCGAAGCTCGGGCGACGAGCCAGGTTCCGGTTAAATTGACATCGATTAGCCTCTGCCAGTGCGAAACGGCTTTTTCTGTTGTCGGAACGAAACTATCGGACAGACCGGCACTGCAGATAGTTACATCGATGTGACCGTAATGCTTCACGACGGCGTCCAACATCTCTTGGACCGATGTTTCTGCTCCGACATCCACGCGGTATGCAGTGGCACGGGGGCCGAGCGTCGGCGCTGCAGCGGTTGCGCCATCGATATTCAAGTCGGCGATTGCGATGTGGGCGCCTTCGTCGGCGAAGCGTCGCGCAGCAGCCAAGCCGAGCCCGCTCGCTCCTCCCGTGATTAGGACGACTTTGCCTTCGAATCGTTTCATCCCACAGCCCTCTGACGACGGCTTGCAATTTTGAATAAATATTCATATCTTGTTATTGCGCGGTCGGAAATAGGTTTATGATGATACAACGGATCTTTGGCGGGCCCGGCCGGTACTATCAAGGCGAGGGGGTCTTAGACCGGCTGGGCGCCATCATTCGTCCTTTCACCCGGCGCGCTGGGATCATTATCGATGCGCCCGTCGCTCGAATTCTAGGCGACCGCATACTGCGCGCGTTCGCAGGGAGCGCAGAGATTCACATTGAACCCTGTTCTATGGAGGTCACGCGGCAAGCCATTGCGGAGTTGGCGGGCGTGATGGCGACGTGTGACGTCATTGTTGGTGTTGGTGGTGGGAAGGCCATCGATTTGGCCAAGGGCGTTTCTGTCCGCCGACATGTGCCAGTAGTGACCGTCCCGACTATCGCATCGAATGACTCGCCGACCAGCAGCGCGATTGCTATTTATGATGAAGCTCATACCCTTATTGCTGTGGACATCATGGAGATGAGCCCGGCCGCCGTTATCGTTGATACCGGGGTGATCGCCCGAGCCCCAAGCCGTTTTCTGCGCGCCGGCATCGGCGATGCGATCGCCAAAAAGTTCGAGGCTGAGGGCTGCTTTCGCGGATCGGGCAACACGATCTTTGGCACGCGCCCGTTGGCGATCGGCGCTATCATTGCCAATGGGTGCTTCCATCAAATTCGTGCTCACGCGTCTGTCGGACTGCGTGACGCTGCCGCTGGCCGGGTGAGCGCGGATCTCGATGCGTTGATCGAGGCGGTAATCCTTTTAAGCGGTGTTGGTTTTGAGAACGGCGGCCTGTCGCTCGCCCATGCTATGACAAGAGGATTGATGCGCGCGCGTGGCGCGTCGCACGCCCTTCATGGTGAGCATGTGGCTTATGGACTGCGCGTCCATCTCGCACTTCTGGGTGATCACCGGGAAATCGCGGCCGAGCTCGATATTTTTTACAACGAAATTGGGCTTCCGCGGCGGCTCGCTGATCTTGGGATGGCTGATGCCACGCCCGCGGAGATCCTTGCTATTGCGGAGCTTGCAATGACCGCACCACATATTGCCAATTTTCCAAGCAGGCCCGATGCCAAAACCATCGCTGAGGTGATGATTTTGTTGGAAGCACAGGAGGATCCATATCCATGACGAGCAACAGCGTGCTCGAGCGGAACCGGGATGTCGATCGCGTTGTGCTTGCTCGGCGCGCCGACTGGATCCGGCTTGAAACCATAAGGCTAATCGAGATTGCCAAAAGCGGCCATTACTCAAGCGTTTTCTCATGCGCGGAACTCCTTGCTGTACTTTATTATCGAACACTTCGGCTCGACCCGACGAATGCACGCTGGCAAGACCGTGATCGCTTTGTTTTGGGTAAGGGGCACGCAGCCATTGGTCTTTATCCTGTGCTCGCCGATTTGGGTTATTTCCCAGCTGAATGGCTCGAAACGTATACCCGGTTGGGTAGTCCACTCGGCGACCATCCGGACATGAACAAAGTTCCTGGTTGCGACTTCAGCTCGGGTTCAATAGGCCATAATTTATCGGTCGGTGTCGGCATCGCCCTGGCTGCGCAGCTGCAAAAGCGCGATTACTTGACCTGGATCATGCTCGGAGACGGTGAGCTTAACGAAGGCCAGGTGTGGGAAGCGGCGATGGCTGCCGGCCAATATGGGCTTTCCAATCTGATTGCGATCGTCGATGCAAATGGCATGGGGCTGGATGGGGATGTCGAAGAGGTTATGGGGATCGAGCCGATCGCGGACAAATTTGAAGCTTTCGGGTGGTCCGCGACCGATATCAACGGCCATGACGTCGATGCGGTTGTAGAGGCGTTCGATGCGGGGCAGCATAGATCTCGTCCCCACGTCATTATCGCTCGAACGCGTAAGGGCAAAGGCGTGCGTTTCATGGAGGAGTCACCGCATTGGCATTTGGGCTATCTCGGCCCGAAGGACAAGGACATTGCGATCGCCGAGATCAAGTCAAGGTTGGAACGATGAGCCAGCCTTTAGATCCGGCAAGCTGGAACATCGAGACATCCACAGCTCGGCTGCCAGCCCTTACGATGGGCGATGAACTCTGCCACTTGGCAGAGAAACATAGCAATATCGTAGTCCTGACTGCGGACCTTGCATCTTCGAACGGCACGGCTGCCTTCCGTGAGCGCTTTCCGGATCGCTTCATCAACACGGGCATTGCAGAGCAGAACATGATGTCAATCGCGGCGGGTCTTGCCGCATCGGGCTTCATACCCTATGTCTCGACATTCGCTTCCTTTGCCTCATTACTCTGTGCAGAGCAGCTACGTACAGATATGAGCTATACGAAGTTGCCAGTGCGTATACTGGCGCACCACGCGGGCATTTCGATGGGCTTCTATGGCACCTCACATCACGCTGTTGAGGATATAGCCATCACCCGGGCCATGGCGAATATGACGGTCGTCAGCGCCGCAGATGGCAATGCGATCCGAGGTCTTATGCGTGCGACGTTTGACGTGCCGGGCCCTGTCTATATCCGCATTGGGCGGGGAGCAGAGAAACCTGTCTACGAGACGGTTCCTGCCTTTGCGCCAGGCCGCTTTGTGACGATGAGGGAAGGTGCTGCCGCAACGATAATCGCGACCGGCTTTGGTGTTAAGGCGGCAGTCGATGCCGCTGAAATTCTGGCCGTGGACGGTATCGAATTGCGCGTGCTGGATGCTGCCTATATCAAGCCGCTCGACACGCAGGCTGTTCTGTCCGCGGCGCGCGAGACCGGAGCGATTCTGACTGTCGAGGAGCATAATCCGCATGGTGGACTCGGCGGAGCCGTGGCCGAGACACTGGCCGAAGCAGGCGTCGGCGTACGGTTCCGACGCCATGCGTTGCCCGACGACTATGTGCTTGTCGCTCCGCCATCCCACCTCTATCGCCACTATGGATTGACTGGCGATGGCGTGGTTCTAGCTGTTAAAGCGTTGATTGGATAAGACAAAAGGAAAAGCAAGATGAAAAACTATGAGGGTAAATGGCTTAGTCATCCGGAGTATGTGCTTTTCGACATTGCTGATGCGGTTGCGACGATCACGCTCAACCGACCCGATAAGCGCAATGCGCTCAGTCCAAGCCTGCTTCAGGAGATGCATGATGCCTTGATGGAAGCCGATGACCGCACGGACGTGAACGTTATCGTGTTGGCTGGCGCCGGCAAGGATTTCTGTGCAGGTTATGATCTCGCCGGAGCCTATGCGGGACGGGCCGCCGAAGATACCGCGGCAGTCGACAATTTGATAAGCTATCGCAGTACGATCAAGAGCTTCGATGACGACGCATGGAATGTAGAGCGGCAGCAGCAGCTTACCACGATCATGTTCGATCTCCATAAGCCGGTGATTGCCAAGGTCCAAGGTAACTGCTTGGCCGGTGGTGTAGATTTGGCATTTCACTGCGATCTGGTAATCGCGGCCGATGAGGCAAAGATCGGTTTTCCGGCGACGCGCGCCAATGGCTGTCCGCCCAATCAGATGTGGATCTATCACATGGGTCCGCAGTGGACGAAGCGGTTGTTGTTTACGGGCGATACGCTGTCTGGCATCGATGCCGCCAAGATTGGACTTGTCTTGGAATCGGTTCCGGCGGCGGAACTTGATGCGCATGTGCACGCGCTAGCAGGGCGGGTCGCCATTGTGGATCCTGAGCTACTGTCCGCGCATAAGCGAATCGTCAATTTAGCGCTCGAACAAATGGGAGCGAAAACGCTCCAGCGTCTGGCTGCGGAAAATGACGCACGCGCACATCTTTCGAAGGGACCACGCCGAACGCAATTCAAGTCCGATATGGCCGAACTTGGTCTTAAGATTGCAATTCAAAATCGTGATGCGCCGTTCGGGGAAGGTCGTGTCGTTGTCAGGCGATAGGTTGAATGGCGCCAGCGTGCCCCCGAAAAGGGCTCGTCCTATCGAACCATCCGGTCAGGGCAACTGGCGCTAGCATCACAGCGAACGCGCCGATCTACAGCGTGATAGTCATCGATTTGCCCTGATAACGATGTGCATTGGCGGCGGGGAGTGGATTGAAATAGTAATCGGACCTCGCTCCTGAGAGGGCGGCATAGTGCCTTTGTTGTGCAAGATGGGGGCGTAGATTAAGGACGGTGTCGGCTTATATACTCAGCGCCGCCGAATTCCGGAGAAAAATAGTTTCGCCATCTGCTCGCCCAGGGCCTCGGCCGATGAGGTTTCCGACACGACCCATTCCGCCGACCATTGAATGCTGCCGATGATAGAAAGGCGCATAACCGACGCATCGATATCGGGACGAATTTCGCCGGCTTCCTGTCCTTTGCGAATAATTTCCCGCCAGACTTCAAAAAACTCACGCAAAACAGGACGGTGGCGCTTCTTCACATCTTCTGGAACTTGGGAGTAGATTTTGAGAAAAGCCGTCGTATACGCGTCATGCGAAAGAATTTCAGCAATTTGTCCTGTGACAGCGGCGCGGATGCGGTCCTCCGTTGTCGCTTTCGCGGGAAGGGCATTCATTTGTGCATTGATCGCCTCTATCGTCCGTCGTGTTGCAATCTGAAGGATCGCTTCCACAAGTTTCTTTCGCGAGGCAAAATAGTAATAGAGTCCGCCAGCGTGAGACTCTGCCTCGTCTGCAATATCGGATAAGCGAGTATGTGCATAGCCTTTCTCGGCCAATACCTTTGCGGCGGCATCTAGAATGCGCTGACGCGTAACATCAGATTTACTAGTTCCATTCTCGGTGCTTTGCGACTTGCTAACTGAAGCTGCCCGTGCCATTTCAAAATCCTTTTGACTCAATCTCCGCCGGCCCTGCGGCGCGTGTTTGTAAAATATTTTTGAACCGTTGGCAGAAAAAATGCAACTAGCAGTGTTGGGTTGTGTTGGGAGCTTGCAACGAATGATTTTGGGATGATTCTAAAGCGATAGTATCTTGTGCACATTTAGACGATATGTAAATTCCGAAAAAATGGAGAAGCTTGGCACTTCATGAGGCACAACTATCGTCGATTATACTTCATTACGGGTGTGCATTGATGTTTTATTTCAAAATCCGGGAAGTCTTGAGCGCGTCGCCTTAGGAGCGAAGCTAATACATAAATTGGCTCGCAATGTGTAGCTGGAGGGCCGACCTACCTCGCGAGCGGCTGACGCTCCTCGAAGTCCATAAATTGAATAATTAACCAAAAAAAGATTGCACACGTATCTCTCCAGTGCGACACCGATATGGTCAAGCGCGTCATCCACAGGACGGGTATTTCCGGAGGCGATTGAGGTGTACCTGAATTCGCAAGAGCTGATAGAAGCGGCCGAGCGGAAAACCAGTCTCGCAGACTGGGATGGCGAAGAGTTCCGTCGGCCCTTCGGCATACTTGTGGATGCGATTAATGAGGAGGCAGGGCTGCATCCACTTGGCCGGGCGCGGGCGCATCAATGGCTTCAGCTAAGATTAGAACAGCGCCTCCGGATGGTCGAAGATCGCAAACGTCGCAGCGAGATATGCGAACAGCAGATCGATCGGCCTACCTTCCTCATAGGCTTTCCGAGGGCAGGTACGACGTATCTCCATACCTTGTTGAGTCTTGATCCGGCCACGATCGCGCCACTGTTTTGGCAGCTCTCGCTGCCGTCTCCGCCGCCGAATGATCCAGCGTGCGATCAAAGTGGCTCGATTCATCGCATTCAAGATATGCTGGAATACCAAGGTTGGCTGACGCCGGAGATCGCGCGGACCCATCATCACGCGGCTGATCTACCTGAGGAGGACTTTTTCGGATTCGAATATAGCTTCGTATCGACGGGGTTCATGGGCTTCTTCGATATTCCGAGCTATGTGGCACAGGTAGTTGCAGGTGATTTCAGCGTTGCCTACGCCTGGCACAGGCGCGTGCTGCAGGCACTGCAAGTCGGCACCAAAGGGCGCCGTTGGATGCTCAAGGCACCGGAGCATACCATGCACGTGGAAACGCTCTTGGCAGCCTATCCGGATGCCTTGCTCGTTCAACATCACCGCGATCCATCCAAGGTCATGGCATCAGTTTTCAGCGTGCTATCGGCTTGCAGGGGCAACTATACGGATCGCGTCCAGCGGTTGTCCAAAGAGCAAGCGCGGGACTTTATGCTTATGTATGCAAATGGCATTGAGCATGCCATGGAGCTGCGCAACATTCCCGCCGTCGAGTGCCGCTTTCTCGACATACACTATCGTGATCTTGAACGCGATCCGGTTGCATGTGTTCGCCGCGTCTACGATCACGCCGGACTGACTTTTGCGGCAGAAGCCGATGCAGCTGTTGGCCGCTGGGTCGTGGACAATCGCAAGGGTAAGCATGGGAAGCATCGTTACCTTTTAGCGGAATACGGTCTGACCCAGAATGAAGTTCGTGCAGCGTTTGCGCGTTATATTGATCGCTTCAGAGTCGAGTTCGAGGGTGAGGCATAGGAGCGGTGGCCGAGGGCTCTCACCCTACCAGTGCGCTTGCAACCGCCGATCAGCGGCGGGCCGAAGAACGCGCATTGGCGATTTTCGCGACGGACAAGCTTCAGGCCGCCCGCGCCGAGACGCTGGCGCATTTCCGTGCAGATCCCAATGCAGCGCTACCGGACCAGGATCACTTGATCGGACAGAGTGTGAGCGAACACTATTTTCATGCGGCTCTCATGGCGGCGAGCGAGGATTCCACGGCACCGTCCTTTGTGTGGACGCTGGCCCACGATCATCACTGGATGGGGATGCATGTTCTTGGAAGCCGGTTTGGCCAGGACAACAGCGATAACTGCTATCGGCTCGCCAGCATCGATCCACGGATGCGCTATCGGATCAAAGGGCAATTTGCATCCGGCCGGCCTTGCGACTTCAGTATCTGCGCGCTTCCGGGGCAGCCCGGCGAAAATATTCTGGCAAACGTCGTTGCCCTTATTGACCTGGACGACATCGACTTAGACGCAGACCGATGCTTCTCGATTGAGGTCGATGCCGATCCGACCGATGGCCGCCGTAATCATCTGTGCATTGCGCGAGCACGAATGCTGTTCGTCCGTGACACGCTTGCAAAATGGTCAGTCGAAACGCCCTGTGCGTTGCAAATCGAGCCGCTCCAAGTGGCCGCGGAACGCGAGTTTCACTTGGGCTCCGCGTCGTCTCGCGCGGCCGATCTGGGTAATACGATCGCGAGATATATGTTGAAAGAGTTGCAGCACGGCATTTTTGAGCGCGGACCGCTCAATGCGCTCAATCCCCCGTGGGCTGCGGGTAAGCACGGCGGGCTGGTCACGCAAGCCTCGGCGCTGGGCCATTATCGGCTTGGAGTAGACGATGCTTTGATCGTGACCGCCGACCGGCTCGATGCGCGCTATATGGGCATGCAGATCACGGATATCTGGATGCTATCTTACGAATATCGGCATCGCACCAGCAGTCTAAATCATGCGCAAGCAGCCCCTGATGCCGATGGGCGCTTTCGCTGGGTGATCTCGCGTCGTGATCCTGGTGTCCACAACTGGCTGGATGGCGGTGGCAATGGGTGCGGCACGATTCTGTTGAGATGGCAACACCTTCCGGCCGGGCGCACGCCGGCGGGCGCGAATGCTGTTTGCGAGCTCATGAAGCTGAGCGACGTTCGAGGTTGCTTGCCTAGAGACACGTGCTTCCTCAGCGAGATGGAGCGCGCGGCACAGCGTGCACGACGTCTATCGGCATACCAGTGCCGGATCGCGTGAGCGATGTGGAAAATGAACTGTTGCCTGGCGGACGAGATCAAGGAGTGGGGAGTGCTTATCTTGGTCCGTTGGCGCAAGGGCTGCTGACGGACAAAACGCGAAACACCGGCAGAAAGGGAGGCCGGTTCGAACAGTATGCGTTGGCCTCACGGATTGAAATCGGTCCTTTCGATGCTGTTATTGACAAGTTACTTAAGATTGCCGACGCGCTTGAGGTAATCACCCGCCAACTCTGACCGAGAGCGAGGATGTCGTGACCCTTAAAGATATGCTGGCGCGCGAAGCAATTCGTGCCACGATGGCGCGCTATGCGATCGCCGCTGACGCTGCGGATTATGAGTTGTTGGCCCAATGCTTTACGGTGGACGGTGTGCTCTGCGTTGTAGGAGGCCTTGTCCTGATGGGCCGTGATGCGATCGTCGATGCGCTGAGCAGCAGAGCGAATGCGAGGGGACACGGCGCGCAGATCGGAATTTTCCAGCGACATGTCCTGGGCACGTGCCATATCACATTTCAGGGAAACGCCGCCCAGGCTGTGACGTACTATCATGTGGTGACCGAGATTGGCCCCGATCATGCGGGGCGCTATGTCGACCATTTCATTGTGTCGGAAGAAGAGTGGCTGATCGTCCGCCGCGACGCGTCAGTTGATTGGTTCGATCCAAAGTCACGTTTCGCCGCAGCTCTTCGGCGATAATGCTCTATGGAACAAGCGGAAGACTGCCGCCCGACGCGGCACGGGCTGTCGCCAGAAGTTGCTGTTTGATTGTTTCGACATGGGCCTCGAGGCGTGCGATCGGTCCGGCGACCGTCAGCGCGGCGATGAGATCTCCCCGTGGACCGAAGATCGGTGCGGACAAGGCCGCACCATCCTTCACGGTTTCTCCCAATGCCACGGCAACACCTGTTTTCCGGATCTTCTCGAGCACCGACCGTAGGCGGTCGGGGTCGATCGTAGTGCGGTTGGTGATCGGTGCAAATGGTCCGGAGCGCAGATACTGCTCTCTATATTCTTCGGGTTGAAAGGCGAGCAGAACGCGCCCGGATGCTCCAGCGTAGAGAACGCCGTTGCCGCCAACTTGTATCACGAAGCGAACGCCGTGCTGGCTTTCAACGGCGTCGACGAACACAAAACGCCCGCCTTCACAATCAATTTGTGCGACACCCACGCTCTCGCCGGTCTGACGGCTTAGCTCCTGCATAAAGGGTCGAACATTCAATTGCAGCGACCATCCGGCCATCATCTGAGCGGCGAGACGGTAAGCGCGAGGTCCCAGACGGTAACGCGCCTCCGAGGCGATCAAATAGCCGTCCGCAAGTAATGGTAGCAGGGAATTGCGGAGCGTGCTTTTCGGGACCTGCAATTCGGCTGCAAGCGCCGCCAGCGAAAAGCCCGCCTTCTCATCGGCGAGCACCGAAAATAGTCGCAAAACCCGCGACATGGCACGAGGTCCGGCAAGCCCTTGGTCAATCTCTTTGGACGCTATCGCCATTCATGCCCTCTGCCCTGGCTCTTTGCACAACCTAGTCCGAATTGTCGACCCGAAAGCGTAGAAAGTCAGAAAACTGAACGATGGTCAAATTTCTGATTGAGCCATAATCCCGACTTGGGCTAGGGTCGTGCGGCTCTAATTTCCTGAGTAGGAGGATCGTCATGGCTTTGCTCCACAAGTTGCGCGACGGACAGGCTGCGGTGCCGATCTATGGCGGGCCGATCTTTGATAGCGATACGCACATCCACGAAGTCGATTTCTCCTTCTTTCGGGAGTTCCTGCCTAAAAAATTTCATGAAGATTGGTTGCTCGAGGTTCGCAATGGCCCCGCCGGATTTGGCATGTATATCGGTGAGCGCGTGGTACCGACAACGCCAGGCGAAATGCGGGAAGATGGCCTGATGCCTCCGCCCGGTCGGCTGAAAGAGTGGCTGGCGGCAATCGCCTCTGGCAAAGACATCGATGACCGAATTAAGCCGACGCAGGATATGTACAAGCGTCGCGAGCGGATCGCGAAGCTGGACGAGTTTGGCGTCGATGGCTCGATCCTGTTTATCGGCCATATGGTCACCACCTTCGGCATGCTCGACCTCTTAGCGGAGGAGCTAGGCGCCGAAGGAGCCTGCGCCGTAATCCATGCCTACAATGAGTATCTCCTCAAAGAGTGGAGCTTCAACGCCGATGATCGCATCTATTCGACGCCCATTCTTGCGTTGTGGGATGTTGATTGGGCCGTAAAAGAGGCCAAGTGGATCGCCGACAATGGCGGTCGCGTGATTGTCATGCCGATGGGGCCTGCGCGAGGTAAGGCGGCTGCGGACGCCACTTACGATCCCCTTTGGCGAGTGCTCGATGACAACCACATAGTACTTACCTTTCATGTGTCTGAGGCGACCTTTATGCATCCGCTCGTCCGTGCTTTCGGCGAAGAGCCCATGAAGCCGCGCCGAATGGGGCTCACTGCATGGCAGTGGATGTTCACCTACAGTGAAATCCCGATCATGATGACGATGGCGTCATTCGTCTACTTGAACTTCTTTGAACGCTTTCCCAACATCAAGATGGTCAGTGTTGAAAACGGCGCTGAATGGCTGCCGCGTTTCCTGCACAAGATGGACAAAATGCGGGGTATGGCGCGCAACGGCTATTGGCCGCAGGGACAACTGAAGGAGCGTCCGAGCACCATTTTCAAACGCCATTGTTTTGTAGTCGCCTACCCTGAGGACGATATTAAGAAGATCGTCGATGAGATTGGCGGCGCGGAATGCCTGCTCATGGGATCGGACTACCCCCACGCTGAGGGCGTGCCGACTCCCCGAGATTTTATGCAGGAAGGTTGCATCGGGCTGACTGAACCAGAAATTCGCGCCATCATGCATGACAATGGTCGCCGGCTGCTGCCGCGGTCGGCATGACTACTGTTTAGCCGCTTGCTTATGAGGTCGGACAATATCCAATATTGCATCGCACCTTATATCGCTCTGAAAGAACAACGACGCGGACAGATGCAATGACCCAGACGCCGCTGCCCTCCGAAGTGCAGGCACTCGTTGACCGCCAAGCCATCATGGATTGTCTAAACTCTTACTGCCGCGGCGTCGATCGCGCCGATCGAGCGCTTCTATTGTCGGCTTATCATGAAGACGCGCAGGATGACCATGGTGTGTTCTGCGGCTCTGCAAATGCCTTCGCCGACTGGGCGTTCGACTATCACAGCAAGTATCAGACCGGCCATCACCACTATATTCTAAATCATAGCTGTGAGCTTAAGGGCGACACGGCTCACACGGAGACCTATTATCTGTTTTCTGGCATCAATCGCGAAGGCCCGCCCGTCCTGTCTGGCGGTCGTTATATTGATCGCTTTGAAAAGCGAAATGGACGCTGGGCGATCGCCGATCGCAAATGTCTCATTGAATGGCAGGCATTTCTTACGGATGTAACATGCGATCCTGTCCATCTGACTGCTCTTCGGTCCAGTGGTCATGCCACGCGCGACCGGACCGATACATCGTATGAGCGACCGCTCAAGGTCACATCCGCGCACCGTACTTTTCCCTACTAGGCTGCCACTGCCTTGAGGAAGAGCAGAAGATGACAATTGGAGATTTCTCATCTGGGTCTGCACCCGGGACACGACGTGACCCGATCGGCAGAGATGTGCGCTTTAATAGGGCACTTGCAACGCGCTGGCGATCTAAGGGCTATTGGCTGGACACCACTCTTGCTGCATTGACGGAAGATTTAGCGGCTTCCGATGGCGACCGCGTTATGGCCATAGAAGGCGAGCGATGCTTCACGGTGGCCGAGATATTGATTGAATCTCGTCGGCTCGCAAATGCGCTTCTCGAGCGCGGCTTGGGCCTTGGCTCCGTCATCTCTTACCAGATTCCAAATTGGTACGAAGGTTGTGTCATTAATCTTGCTGCGTCAATGATCGGTGGGGTCGTCAATCCCCTGGTGCCAATCTATCGCGACAACGAACTAACTTTCATGCTCGACGACGTGAAGGCGCGGGTGGTTTTTGTGCCCGAAAGCTTTCGCAATTGCGACTACGCAGCAATGATGTTGCGTGTGCGCAAGCGTCTTAACCATGACCTCGAGATCGTTGTGCTGCGTGGTGCGGCCGAAGGGTGCCTCTCCTATTCGGAGCTTTTATCGGCTGGTATCACGCGCCGTCCCCTTCCGCGAGTGGATCCCGATTCCGTCTATGTGATGATGCATACCTCGGGTTCGACCGGACGCCCCAAATGTGTGCTCCACTCTCACAATACCTTTCTTGTTCAGGGACGTGTCCATGCCTTGGAGTTGCGTAGATCGCAGTCGGATGTTCAGATTGTCGCAAGCCCGATTTCTCATGTTTCGGGCATGATCCTGGCTAATCTCACGCCGGTTGTCGGGGGGGCTAAGATTGTTCTGATGGACCGGTGGTCCGCCGCCGCAGCCATTGATCTCATCCATCAGCATGACGGCACAGCACTCGGCGGCGCGACCCCGTTTCTTCGCCAGCTTGTTGATGCGGCGCGCGCGGCCGATGATCACCTACCGACGCTTACGTGTGTCGGAACCGGAGGCGCTGCCGTGCCGCCGGATCTCATACGCGAGGCGCAGGATTGGTTTCCGAACGCTGTATCCTATCGGATTTATGGGTGTACCGAGGTTCCGACGATCACTTCGGGCACCAACAGCAGAGCGGATATGGAACATGGAGCCGAGACTGACGGCCGGATTCGTCATGTCGAGATTCGTATCGTCGACCCGGTGTCCGGTGCCGCGCTTCCGACGGACGCCGAGGGTGAGATTCTGGCCTGTGGTCCGCAAATGATGCTGGGCTATTTGCGCATGGAGGATAATGATGGCGCTTTCGATGCCGATGGTTATTTCCGTACGGGTGATCTCGGCCGGATCGTCGACAACGAGTATATCCTGATCACGGGACGCAAAAAGGATCTCATCATCCGTTCTGGCGAGAACTTGAGTCCGAAGGAAATCGAAGATGTTCTTCATACCCATCCTGCGGTTTCATCCGCGGCGGTGGTCGGCATGCCGCATCCCCGCAGTGGAGAATGCGTGTGTGCCTTTCTGGTTGTTTGTGAAGGGCACAGCATTGACCTTCTGGAAATTGATAGGTTCCTTTGCAATGCCGGCCTGTCGAGGCAAAAAGTACCGGAGCACGTGGAGATTGTCGAATCGCTGCCGACATCTGTTCAGGGCAAGGTGCTTAAAGCAGAGCTGCGGAAAATCGCAGCCAAAATCTCTCACGGCCTGCGCCATGACCTCACGAAGTAGCGTCGTCACCTAGGAATGCCTTCGTGGCTCGACCCTTTGCAAGAAGATCATGCCATCGATCAATTCTGGGAGGCAGGACAAATCGGTTTGCATGTGATCTTCGACCCTCGAAGGGATTTGCCATCCATGATGCGACATGCCGTAACGCACAAATCTAAAAGGCGAAGGGAAATATGAAGCCGCAAGGGGCCGCCATCGTATCTGATTGTACCTTGACCACTAGGCGGCGTCCTATGACTTTGCGATCTGGTTTGCGAGTATATGAAACTCGTCGACGAGACTCCCAGGAACCTGAAAGCGACTCGTATCGCGTATAGTATCAATCCGCGCGGCAATTTGTTCGACGGTGGCAGGTTTGTCGCGCGGTCCGAGCCATCCCTCCGAAAGCCCTACAAATATCCGTGCGATGCGTCCTCCGGTCGCTGAATAAATATCGTGGGTCGTGTGGCAGGCCTCGCTTGCCAGATAGACCACTATCGGCGTGACGAAGGTTGGATCGAGGGCGGAGAGAAAAGGGGCAACCAATGCGTTCATCTTCTCCGCGTGATCCAAATTCACCTTCTCAGCCATGCGACTAAAGGCGCTAGGTGCGAGCGCATTGCACAGAATGCCATGCGGCGTCCCCTCTTGGGCCAATACGTTCATGAGACCGACAACACCCGCCTTGGCAGCTCCATAGGCGGATTGTTCAGCGTTGCCAAATAGGCCTGCCGCCGATGAAGTAAAAACAATTCTACCGTATCCTTGCTTTACCATTTGGTGAAAAATAGGCTTGGTTACATTGAATGTGCCTGCGAGATGAACAGCCCACACGGCGTCACGATCATCTTCGGAGAGATCCACCATCGCCGCATTACGTAGGTTCCCTGCGTTGTTAATCAACGCGTCGATGCGTCCGAATGATTCAATCGCCGCATTTGCGATGCGCTCACCTGCCTGCGGCGTCGTAATGCTGTCGTAGTTCGCGACCGCACGGCCACCCGCTGACCGAATCTCTGCGGCAACGCGGTCGGCCATTTCGCTGGAGCCACTCGTCCCGTCGACCTGACCACCGAGATCGTTTACAACAACTGCACCGCCGCGACGCGCGATCTCCAACGCGTAAGTGCGTCCGAGGCCACCGCCAGCACCGGTAATCACGACGACACGGTCTTTGAAGCTGATATCAGTCACGTCGGGTTCTCCATCGTTATTTATCGGTTGCATCCTTGACGGATGAGTTCAGCCGCGCGCCAGCCGATCGCCATGATCGGCCCATTAGTGTTGGCGGACACCATTGTTGGCATGACCGATCCATCGACGACGCGAAGGCCATCGATGCCTCGCACGCGCAGCTGCTCATCGAGTGGCGCATCGGGCCCACCCATCGAGACAGTGCCGCACGCGTGATAGCCGGAGTGTCCGCGGGTGCGAAACGCCGCGATAATATCTTCGTCGGTTTCGACGGCGGCGCCGGGCGCGATTTCCTCGCTGATAACTTCTGCCAAGGGTGATTGCGCCACAAGTCTGCGCATGAATTGAAACATTGCGACAGTCACGTCCCGGTCATAAGCGTTGCTGAGATAGTTTGGTCGAATCCGGGCTGGTATCGTCGTGTCGGCTGATTTGATGAGGATGGAGCCCTGGCTTCGCGATCGGAGTGGATAGCCAAACATGTGAAAGCTGTGCTCGCGAAGCACGATAGGCTGATCGTTTTCGTCGAAACTGTAGCCATATGGCGCCATCAGAATCTCGACATCGGGTCTGTCGAGATCAGCACGTGTTTTTATAAACGCGCCGACGTCATACGAGCCGGCGGCGAGCGGGCCACTTTGTCCGAACACGTAACGCAGGCCATTTTTGATCAGGCGAAGACCGAGTAGCTCACAATTGACGCTGAGAGGCCGGTTCAGCCGATAGTGCATCATCAGCAATCGGTGCTCGAGAAGATTTTGGCCGATTCTCGGACTATCGTATATGACCTCAACGCCGAGAGTCTTGAGATGTGCGGCAGGACCTATTCCCGATCGTTGAAGGAGCACCGGACTTGCAAGTGCTCCCGCCGACACGATGACCTCGCCAGAAGTCTCAAATTTTACACGGTTTCCGTTGCGTACCGCACTGACACCCCGGGTGCGCCGCTCCTCGAACAGGATACGTTCGACGGTTACGCCCGTCTCGATCTGGAGGTTGGGACGCCCGCGCGCGGGCCGGAGAAATGCCCGCGCAGCGCTTTCGCGACGGCCTTTGTAGATCGTCCGGGGCGCGTATGCGATTCCCTCCTGATCCGGATGATTGAGATCGGATACGCGGCGTACACCAAGCAGACCGGCTGCGCTGACAAATCGGTCGCTGATTTCCAAGTGATCTGGAGAGATCGTGATGTGGAGAGGCCCGTCGACACCCCGGCTATCTCCTGGGCCAAGCTCGTGATTTTCGATCGCCTGGAATGAACGCAGC
>SCTM01000086.1 GCA_004297485.1 Rhodospirillaceae bacterium | reverse complement strand
CCGGAACGAGATATGGCAGGTCCTGCAGCGGTATGGCCGCGGGCTGGACCGGCTCGATCGCGAGCTCGTGCGGTCCTGCTATTTCGATGATGCCATCGATGACCACGACCATTTTGTCGGCAAGGTCGACGACTTCATCGACTGGGCCAACAAAACCTCCTTGTACTTCGTCTCGCATCACCACGGGCTGATGAACCATTCGTGCGAACTCGATGGCGACAACGCCTATTGCGAGACCTATTTTTTGTTCACGGGGATAGCCGCCGCGCCGCCGCACCTCCTGTCCATGGGCCGCTATATCGACCACTTCCAGCGTCGGAACGGTGAATGGCGTATCGCAAACCGGGTCACCATCATCGAAGGGAACTTCGACCTTGCTGGAAGTCGTGCCGGGACGGACATGCCTTCGCCATTCGGACCGGATGAGCGGCAATCGGCGACGCGCGATCGCAACGACGTAAGCTATCATCGGCCTCCGCGTCCCCGTCAACCCCGCCCGATATGAGATGATGGGCCTGGGGGCGTTCGGTCCCTCATTCAGAGAAGGTCGCGGCGTTCAGTATCCGTGCGGTGCAAGATGACGGTGTGCGTGCACGCTTGCCGTCGTCGGTGCGGAAACCGAGCCCCATTATCCCTTGCTCGCCAGTGCGGCGGTCCTTAACATTTGAGCAGGGTGAGGCGTGGGTCTGTGGCAGGAGAGGGAGGCGGCAATGCTGATCCAGGAACAGACGGGACGCGCGCTACCGAGATTCGTTGCCGATCCAACTCCGGTGATAAAACTGCCACCGGGGCGGGTCCTCGGTCCGGTGACGGGCCTCGCCATCGCACCAGACGGTCATATCTGGGTGATGCATATCGCATCGATGCCCGAGTTCCTTCCGCCCGAGGCGCACGCGAACGCCGCGAGCCTTATGCCGCCGATACTGGAATTCGACGCGAACGGAAAGTTTCTTCAGGCCTGGGGCGGCCCCGATCATTTGCCGCGCATCGACGGCAAGCCGCAATGGCCGAAGCAAGAGGAAACCATTTCGATCGATTCCGAAGGGACGCTTTGGGTCTTCGGCGCGAACAAGGAGTATGACCACGCCGTCCAGCGCTTTACGCGCGACGGGAAACTCCTTCTGCGTATCGGCGAATTCGGTGTCGTCGGAAACGACGAAAGCCGCGACCATCTGGGATGCCCGACCGACGCTTACCATGACGTGTCCCGCCGCGAGGTCTACATCACCGACGGCTACGTTAATCACCGGGTTGTGGTCTTTAACTCCGATACAGGCCAGTTTCTGCGTGCCTGGGGTGCATATGGCAAGACAGGGCCCTTTCCGGAATCAGGCGGCGAGACTTTCAATAATCCCGTGCATGCGATCAGCCTCGGTCCTGAAGGTCATCTCTACATCTGTGATCGCAAGAACGACCGGATTCAAGTTTTCGACGCCATCGGCCGTACCGATGCCCGCTTCGTGCGCGAGATTGAGATAAAGGCCGAGAGTCCATTCGGTTCGACCTTCAATGTCGCCTTCAGCCCGGGCGGCGACTTCATGTTCGTGGCTGATGGCAGCAACAGCCGGCTCTGGATAGTCGATTGCAAGGCTTGGCAGGTCGTCGGTTCATTCCTCGGCCCCAACTCGGAGGGCATCGGGCTCAACGGTACGATCCACAAAATTGCCACGGATGGGGCGGGTAACCTGTTGCTGGGACGTACCATCCGGGGAGTGGAGATGATGCGATTTCAGGGCGTGCGCGCCGCGAATTAGCGCACGATCCCGTCGACCGATGTGCGCCACGAGTTGCCGGTGCAGACAAGGCTATGAGCCCGTTGAACAGCGACGAACACGATCTTCTCGCTCCGGGCCAACTTCCCACCGGTCGCGGGTCAACCGTCAGCGGGCGATATTGTCGGCGTTGGCGGCATGCTTTGCGGCGACATAGCCCCAGGCGAATGACGGCCCGACGCTGGCACCAGCACCCGGATAGAAGCGGCCCATCACCGACGCGGTCGAAACTCCCGTGGCATAGAGGCCAGTGATTACGGAGCCATCGTTGCGCAGCACGCGGGCATGCGTGTCCGTCACGACGCCGCCGTATGTCCCGACGTCGCCGGGAAGCACCGGGATTGCGTAGAACGGCGCCTTCTCAATTGTACCCAGCGCCGCCGACGGCGTGTGAAAAAGGTCGCCGAGCCAGCGATCATAGGCACGTTCGCCGCGATGAAAATCCTCGTCGCGATTCTTCGCGACAAAGTCATTGAAGCGTTTGAGTGTTGCCGTAAGGCTCGCCGGTGCGATGTTGAGGAGGCGAGCGAGTTCCTCCACTGTGTCGGCCTTCCGCAGGTAACCTTCATCAGACCAGCGCTTTGGTTTTCTGCTGCCTGGCATGGTACCGGCGACCATATAATTGCGAATATGCCGACTGTCGAAAATGGCCCAACTCGGCACGGCCGGGACCACCTTGTTCCGCTCAAGCATTCCTTTGCAGTACGCCATGTAGGATCCGCCTTCGTTCATATAGCGGACACCGCTCTGATCAACGAGAATTGCGTGCGGCGATGCAGTCATGTTCTGGATGCCCGGCTTCATATAGGCATCTTCCTCGCCGGGGGGCAGAGTCATCTGATAGCCGACCATTTCCTCCATCTGGGCAATAGCTGCGCCGTGACGCTGCATTTCCTCGATCATCTCGCCGGTATCGCCCGGCGTGACCTGGCTCCACGCGGCCGAAGTGCCGGGCTGGTAGCGGTTGCGCATCTCTTGATTGCGGGCGAAGCCACCGGCATTGACGAGCACACCCAGGCGCGCACCTACGCGACGGGGGCGACCGTCTATGATTGTCACGACACCCTTCACTACGCCTTCTTCGACGATCAACTCCCGCACCGGTTCATTGACACGGATGTCGACATTGGCTTTCAGCGCCGCCTGCAGCATCCGGCCCTGAAGCGCCGCGCCGGCCGTTACCCAGTGTTTGCCCGTCAGTTTTGCGGCGATGGCGCGCAGTCCAATCTTTAGAATCTGTAACTTGGATTTCCACGATTGCTTGACGTATCTGACCGACATTCCCTCCTCAAGCATCGCCGGTACTTGTAGGAAGTTGGGCCGGAGCTTCGTTCTCCATTCGCCCAGTTCGTTGACGTCGAAAAGCTCGGCGACCACCGTGCGGCCCTGCTCCGATCCGCCGGGACGATCGTCATAATAGTCGGGCCAGTAACCGACGCGGTTCAGCTTTATGCCTTGGTTGACGAGGAACTCCACCATGCGCGGGGCCTCGGTCAGATAAGCCCGCCGCCGTTCGCGCGTTGCTCCGGGCGTATCGTCATGGTCGCCGACAACGTTATCCAGATAGGTCATCGCCTTCTCATAGCTATCCTCAACGCCGTCACGCTTCATGAACAGATTGTTCGGGATCCACATCACGCCGCCTGATTTAGCGGTGGTGCCTCCGACCATGTCCGTCTTCTCAAGGATCAGAACGGATTTGCCGAGCGACCTCATAACCAATCCCGCGCACATGGAACCGCCGCCGCTTCCAACCACGACAAAGTCAAATATCTCATCAAACTCGCTCATATCCCTCTCTCCTCCCTGTCTCGTCGACGGCGTTCCGGCTTGCGGAATCTCGGAGTATTTAGAGAATCCCGAGAACGCAAAGCCGCGCGGCATAATCATCATAAAGTGCTCGGCCCGCGCGCGGCTATAGATAAGTATTCCGTCTTCATTTCCGCTTTGGCTGTTGCGCCGGTTAGGCCGCTATACGCGATCGTGAGCACGGGCGCATGCTGGAAAAGGAGCGCACTGATGTGGTCCGCAAATCGTCATAAAACCATTGCCCACCAAGCCCAATGGAATAAGCTTGGAAAATGAGGGCTTGGGCGGAGTGACACAAAGATCGCGGCGTTTTTCGTCTGAAGTCGGGCCAATAAGCAGGAGGATGCCGATGAGCCTTGCCTCGGAACTGGAGCTGAAGAGCCGAATTCCGCTGCTGGATCGGACCATGGATGTGGATGGTCACGAGTTCGCGCCGCCGCATTTGTGGGGCACTCTCTTTGGTCCTACGGCTGCACGCTTATCCAAGGTCTGTGAACCATTCATTGCCATGATGGGTGATGGCTACATCCTCCGGCCGGATCAGGCAGGCGACGACACGCCGATGACGCTGGAGAATGTTTGGACACAGCGCCATACCGGTGCGCCGGGTGCCTTTGACATGGAACGGCGTCTCGAGGCCATGGATCTGATGGGCGTCAGACGCCAGTTGATCTTTCCCAGCTACGGCTTGTGGGGCCAGATTTTGTCCACCGGGCCGGATGGCGGCGGCGCCATGGCTCAGAGCATGCAGAATCTTCTGGGCGATGGGCTGACGGCGCAGGAGGCCAGGGCGCTCGGTTTCGCTGGCATTGATGAGTATAACGAATGGGCGATCCGGGCGACGGCGCTTGATCCCGATCGGTTGCGGCCTGTCGGTATGCTTAAGGCGCCCCGGGATGTGGATGACCTGATCGGCCAGGCAACCGGTCTGATCAATCGCGGTCTCCGGGGACTTCTGATCAACACGGGCTCGCCACCGGCGGGCTTGTCTCCCGCTGCGCCGGAGCTCGATCCGTTCTGGGCTCTGCTGGCCGAGCGCAATGTGCCGATCATGGCGCATGTGGGTGGAGATCTGGGATTCCTCGGTACCTCGGCATGGAGCAACGCGCCGGCCTTTGCAGCTCACAAGCTGGCCCTTGAGGTGGGCCTCGACACCTATTCCTATGCCACGCTTCATCTGGCCGTCGAACATTTCCTCACCGTAATCGTGATGGGTGGCGTCTTCGAACGGCATCCAACGCTGCGTTTCGGCGCAATCGAGCTCGGTGCGCACTGGCTGGGGCCCCTAGCCGACAGCCTTGATATGTGGGCGACGACCATATTCGCCCGGCGAATTAAGCAGACCTTATCCATGAAGCCATCTGAATATCTGGCCCGCAACGTGCGGGTGACCCCGCACAATATCGTCGAACCGGTGGCCGCGTTCTTAACCCGCTATCCGCATCTCTCCAGCTGCTACTGTTACTCCACCGACTACCCGCATCTGGAAGGCGGGGCGAACATCAAAACCAAGGTCTATGAGATGCTCAAGTCGCTGGGGGTGGAGACTCTAGAGAAGTATTTCGTGACCAACGGAGAGTGGCTGTTGCCGGAGTGAAACGATGCATTCGGTACGCGGTATTGGTGGGACAGCTAATGCATTATCGGCAATCATCTCGGCGGTATCCCCGGCTAGCAATCAGTCTCAGAGCCGTAGCAAGAAAGTGACGCGGCGATTCTGAGCCCGTCCGGCCTCGGTGCTATTGCTCATGATGGGTCTTGTGTCCGCATAACCGGCTGCTTCCAGCCGCTTGGGATCGATGCCAGAGCCAATGAGGAACCGCACGATGGTCGCCGCGCGGCCGGCAGAAAGCTCCCAATTTGACGGGTAGCGATCGGCGGCCAAGACGGGGGTGTTGTCAGTGTGGCCTTCGACTGCGATGGCGTAGTCGCCGGCAGCCAGAATCGGCACCAGCGCCCGCAAAACCGCCATACCGCGAGGATCAACGTCGGAAACTCCGGTACCAAAGATGATCGGGTCGGGAATCGAGACTCGGATTCCGTCGCCCTCTATGGTCGCTTTCACATATTGATCAAGCTTTGAATGAGCGAGATTCTTTTCGATATCCGCCAATGCATCTTGCCGGCGTTGAAGACGTTCAAGATCCTGGTCCTTGATCACAGTGAGTGCCGCGCGTTGCTCGGGGGTGAGTTTCGAAACGGTCCCCTCGCGCGCGACCAGAAGATAGTCATCATTGTCGGCATAGGGCGACATCGCGCGTAGCTCAAAGAGATTATAGAGGAACCCGCGCGCGCCGCTCATGCCTCCGCCACTGGGTCCTTCCTCAAGACCGCCGGGCCCGCCCGCGCCGTTCGGGCCGCCCGTTCCGACGGTCGCTATCAGCACTAAGATGATGAACACAGTCATCAGTAGCGTAACCATGTCCGCATAACTGATAAGCCAGACGTCGACCGCGCCACCTTCCTCGCTTGTCGCGGCGGTACCCATAAAGCGCGCCCGCCGTCGGCGAATGCTTCCTTTCGCCGCCTGTGCCGATGCTGGAGGGTGCTGTTCGTCCTTTTCCTTATATTGGTCAGTCGCTTCCGCCGGCGCTGCTCCTACCTCGGGTGCGGCCGGTTGCGACGGGTCACCTTCGACCGCCGAGCTTTGAGACGGCTTTGGATCGCCGATCGGCGAATTGTCAGGATTCGGGTCCATAGAGTTCTTTCTCGCTCATTGCTTCGAGGGTGTCGTGGTGGCCGATATCATCTTGATAGGTCGCCGCAATGGCGTAGAGAATTTCCCGGATATGGGCCGATCCACGCCCTTCGCTGATGCTATGCAAAGCCTCAACGATGGTTCCCATGACGCGCATTCGGTCCTGAGTCTTCAACTCAATCTTCGCAGCGATCGGCCTGAGGACACCATTCGCCAGCACAACGCCGTAGAATGTGGCCACGAGAGCAAGACTCATATTCAGGCCCACCTGCTTCGGCGTCGCGCCTTCACCCATCATGCGCAACATGTTGACCAGTCCGATGAGGGTTCCAGAAAGGCCAAAAGCGGGCGTGTATGTCGCCATCGTTTTAAATACACCGGCTTCGTTGCGCTCGATTGATTCCTGGTGCCTCATGCGCAATTCAAGAACGTTGACGATGTCGTCGGGGGGCATTCCATCGGCGAGCAGTTGCAAACCGGTCTTGATGAAGGGGCTTGATGTATTCTTGATCTCGTCTTCGATCGCCCGGAGTCTGCCGCTTTGCTTGAGAGCGGCGACGCGAATGAAAACGTCGATGTCGTCCTTGCCGATAATGCTTTCGGGTTTCAGAAGGCGCCAAACTCTGGAAAAGGCGCTTCCCAACTGTTTATACGAATAGGAAATAAGTGACGCCGCAAGTGTACCCCCGACCACAATCATAGCCGCCTCAGGATTCAGGTACATGACCGGGCTATTGCTCGTGAGAAATATTGCTGTGATCAGCAACGCTATCCCGCCAAAAAATCCGATCAGGGCGTTCGTATTGAAAGGCACGGCAGACTCCTTCGTAATTTGACGCCACTGCGTGTCGTCATGCGGACTCCAATCGTTGCCCCACTGTAGCAATCATATTCATTCGCACTTTGATCTAGGACAAAATCTTGGACCTCCGGCATTTTCCGGGAGCCGTCCTTGGTTCTGTTGGTGCGGGGCGATCAATATTTAGGGAAATGGCGAAGACTGCGATGCTTACGGATTTTCCCGTAAGACTTTGTCGCTGGCCGGTGCGCTAACGAGCCAGAAAGCGCCGAAGTAAGTCGCGCAGTTCCGGGTGCGCTCCTACGGCAAATCCAGCCGCCAAGGCTGCCAGGGAGCTGGCTTGGGGATATTCGCGAATGAGGTCGGCGGCCTCCTTGCCGGCGAGTCCTCCCAACGCTTCAAGAATGGCGCCGTCCTCAAGCTGGTTCCGCGCATTTTCATTGGTATCGGATTTGGGCGGCGTACACCGGTGTCCAATGGCCCACTGGCCGCCGATGATGATTATGACGGCCGCGAGAAGGCACGCCAGGATGGAGATAAAAGCCGCTGCGGGTGCGGGCATTACATTAAGAAGGGCGACGTAGGAAAATCCCCCCAGTGCAACAACCGCTCCGGCCACGATGAGACTGGCCACAAAAATGGACGCCAGTGCGATGGCAAGACGGAAGAGCGTGAGGTTCATGTCAGCACAGTATGACAGGCGGCGGCTTAGGTGCGTCGGCCGCTAACAAGTGTGCCGAACACCATTCCAACCGCGAACGATGTCAGGGCCGAAGCAACAGGCCGTTCTTCAATGAGCTCGGTGACGGTCTGCGTCCGCCGTTTCATCTCGTCCTGAAGTCGCTGCGCGGAGTCTTGCGCTTTCTCTGCGAACTCGGATTTACCGTGGCGGGCCAGATCCTGAAGAGTACCGGCAATCTTCGCGAAGTCGGTACGCAACTGCGCCAGTTCCGCTCGAAGCGCAGAAATATCTGCGTCTGTTCCAGATGTCATGGGAGTTTCTCCATCATTGTTTGGCGTCTCCGCAAATTGCGGTATCTAAGTGCGAGAAAGACGCGCGCTGTGTAGGATTGTATTCCCTTAAGCGGCCGGAGAATGTACTTTAGACGAGGGCTGCTGGACTGTCACACTAGACTGCTGCCGGATTGTCAACTCTACGATATCGGCCTGCCATGTGGCTTTGTCAGTCGCTGACGGCCGCTTCCTGCCACTCCACCAGGATACCCAGCCTACACCGAGTCCAAATGTCGCAAAAGCGATCAGCACCATGCTTAAGTAGATAAATTCACCTTGGGT
Organism: Rhodospirillaceae bacterium; assembly: GCA_004297485.1. Lineage (GTDB taxonomy): Bacteria > Pseudomonadota > Alphaproteobacteria > Rhodospirillales > Rhodospirillaceae > SCTM01. Next base: position 47,189 of record SCTM01000086.1, on the reverse strand, counting down.
CATGGAATCCTCCTTGCTGCGAGAGGCCATGATCTATCCATACATGGGGCGTCGGCGTCTTTGACTCAGGTCAAAGCTGGCTATATGCGGCAGGTCATCATATGTTTAGCTACTTCTGGCGATAAGAAGCATGAAGGTAAAAGTTGAAATGAATTCGACCTTGCTTGTAATCGTCGCCCTTGGCGGATCGATAATTGCGCATCAGTCGGCAATGGCCGCTCCGCCGGATGCAGGGACACCGAAAGTTCCCGCATCATCGGCATCCAGTTCATCGCCGGTCATAGGCGATCCGAAGGTCGGTGCCGCAATCGCGCAGCGATCATGTGCGAGTTGCCATGCCCTAGGGGGCGCCCGCATTGTATCCGATAAGGCACCAAATTTAGCGGTCGTAGCCCACGACCCGTCGCGGACTCCCGCTTATTTTCGCGGATTTCTCAGCAAGCCTCACCCGCGCATGCCGCCGTTGCCGCTTACCACGCTTGAAATCGAGAATCTGGTTGCATACCTCGATCAGCTCGGCAGGATGCCACTTCAATAAAGACGACTGAGCGGAAGCTATGGTTTGGCGGCGATAGCTTCGAGTATAAGCTTTGGCAGGACGTTATCCGGGAACGGCTTGCGCAGCACCTTATAAATGCCGACGCCACGGGCTTGTTCTATGATTTCCGGGTCGGGTAAGGCGGTGATCAGGATGACGGGCAGCTTCGATCCGATGGCACGCAGCTGCGCGGTGAGCGTAAGTCCGGTCGTTTCCGGCATGCTTTGATCGACAATCAGGCAGTCGATATTTTCTAGGTCGCATTTGGAAAAAAATGAGGCGGCCGAACCGAAATCCTCCACGGCAAAACCGTCGAGCTCAAGCAGGAATCTGACGGAATTCCTTACTCCGTTATCGTCGTCGATGATCACCACTGTCGGGTTTGCAGACTTCAAGCGACCTTACCTCATTCACCGTGCCTCGCTCCGATACGGGGATGGGCAGGGTAGGATCAATGATCTGGCCGCTTCAGGATTTAGGCATTGACGGAGGTCAATAGACCGGTCGGTCGTAGAGAATGGGCGCTCCGTTTATGCGATACGAACTTATCGTTCTACTTGCGGACGGACATAATCATGCGGATGAGTTCCGACAGGCTACGGGCCTGCATTTTTTGCATGATCCGGGCGCGATGGACCTCGACGGTACGGGGGCTCATACTGAGATCGAAGGCAATTGTCTTGTTGGGATGGCCGATCAGAAGACCTTCCAGCACTTCTTTCTCCCGGGCGGTGAGCGTATCGAGGCGCTGTTGGATTTCAACGACACGTGTTTGTGTCGACCGTGTTTGCTGACTAACCTCCAAGGCCGTGCGTACGGCTGTAAGAAGCACGTCGTCGCTGAAGGGCTTTTCGATGAAATCGACGGCCCCATTCTTCAGGGCTTGAACGGCGATCGGAACATCCGCGTGGCCCGTCATGATGATGACAGGCAAAGTAACGCCTTTTTTGGTCAACGTGCGTTGTAATTCCAACCCATCCATGCCGGGCATGCGGATGTCGGCGATGATGCATCCGCCGGTGGTTAGCGTGGAAACCACCTCCAAGAACGCCAGGGCAGATTCATGCGCAGTAGCCAATAGCCCGGACATCTCCAGCAATAGCGTTAGGGAATGCCGCACGGCGTCATCGTCGTCGATGACATGAACGACCACATCCTCAGACATCGGCGGCGTCCTCGTCCACCGAAGCCTGGGGAACGGTGAACAGAAAGATCGCGCCGCCACCGGGGTTGGCTTCTGTCCAAAGTTGGCCACCATGCGCTTCGATGATCTGTCGGCAGACGGAGAGCCCCATTCCCATGCCGTTGCGTTTGGTGGTGACGAAAGGCTGGAAGAGCTGTGCGAGAACTTCTGGCGCGAGGCCAGGGCCGGTGTCGGCAATGCTGATCTGAACCATGTTTGCCTTTGTCGTGGTATCAATCGTCAATGCCTGACGCGGCTGCCCTTCGATGGCTTCCGCCGCATTCCGTAGAAGGTTCAACAATACCTGTTGAATTTGAATTTTGTCGACCAAAACTGCCGGAAGCTTTTTCTGGAAGTGGACATCGACATGAATATTTCGAGCTTCCGGGAGAGCAAGGGCGATTGACTCGTGCAAGATGGCCTTGATGTCTTCGGCGTTCTTTTCGCTCTCATTTCTGGAAACGAAACCACGCATCCGCTGAATGATAAGACCTGCACGCAGAGCTTGATCGCCGGCGCGGCTCAGGGCTTCGCGTAACCTCTCCTTGCCGGCCTCATAGCCTTTCTCGATGATCTTCTGGCCGGCACTCATATAGTTCGCGATCGCCGTTAACGGCTGGTTCAATTCGTGAGCCAACATGGCCGCCATTTGCCCCATGGCGCTCAGACGCGAGACATGGAGCAATTCCGCTTGCAGTTCCCGCATTCGGCGCTCGGCGGCCTGCTGGGTCGTAATGTCGTGGATAATGCCGACAAAGATACTCCTGCCGTTGAGCACACCTTCGCCAACCGACAGATACATGGGGAATGTGGATCCGTCCTTGCGGCGTCCCAACACTTCGCGGCCTATGCCGATAATTTTCTTCTCGCGGGTGCTGTGATAGTGGGCCAGATAGCCATCGTGCTCCTCCTGGTAAGGGGCGGGCATGAGCATCTTGACATTATGGCCGATGACCTCGTCGGCCGCGTAGCCGAAAAGCCGTTCGCAGGCAGGATTGTAGACTTGGACTGCTCCACCGGCGTCGATGACCATAATTCCATCGACTGCTGCGGTGACAAGGGCTTCGAAGCGTACCGTTCCCTCATTGCCAACCCTATCGCGCGGCGATGCCATCCCCAAATACCCCTAGAAAGTCCCGTCTATACGTAGAAACCCGTACGGGCGGCCCCTTACGGACATATCCCAATTATGGGGCCCCAACAACGGGCGTATTCCTGTCCCCGGATTAGAGCTGAACCCTCGGTCAGGAGACAACAGGATGTTACAGGTACACCAGCAAACACGCACAGTTCCGGCGAATATCGGGTGGCGGGAAGCCGATGTGGCCCGTCGAGCCACCCTGGCAAAGGACCCCCTGGCGGCCCTGGAATCCTTGGGAACGACCATGGCCGTTCGCCGCGGCCAGGAGATTTACGCCGAGGGCGATCCCGCGGAGTGTTGTTACAAAGTTGTCGAAGGCAGCGTCCGGACGGTTAAGCTCGTTGCCGATGGCGGCCGTCAGATCGGCGACATCCTGCTCCCCGGCGACTTCTTCGGATTCGATAGCTTCGGCGAGCACTATTTCTCGGCGCAGGCCATCTCGGCGTCTGTTGTCAAACGCTACCCGCGGCGTGCTGTCGTAACCCGTGCGCAGGGTGATGCCACGCTTGCCCGGCATCTCAACGAACTGACCGCCAAGGCCCTCCAGGCTGCCCGCCGCCAGATGGTCCGGTTATGCAGGACATCGGCATCCGAACGTATGGCGTCATTTCTTCTGGAAATGGCGGATCGTTCTGAGGGGGCCGATGGTTATATCCATCTGCCGATGTCCCGGTCCGACATTGCCGACTATCTCGGTCTGGTTATCGAGACTGTCAGCCGCGTGTTCAGTCAGTTCAAACAAGACCGTCTGATCACGATGAAGGATGTAAATCACATCAGGTTGGTTGACCGGGATATGCTCGTCGAACTTCAGGGTGATATTTAGAAGCGATCTCCGCCCACCGTTGCAAAGCAAACGGGGTCACCAGGGAAAACGGTCATGACCATCAAACATATCTTGGTTCCATTGACGGGCGCAGGCCACGAAAATCATGTGCCTTTGTGCGCGCTCCGGGTCGCGCAGCGGCTCAACGCCCACGTTATGGCGATGGATACTGTTGGCGATCCGGAAGTTTATATTGATCCCGCCGGGGTCGGAATGTCGCCCGCATATTACGGGGAAATTCAGGAAGCCCTGGATAAAGCACAGGCACAGAAACGTGCGCGCGCGCGCAAAGCGTTTGATGAGGCGGTTGCGATAACCAAGGTGCCGATCGTCGATAAGCCCACCTGTGGCGGGCCATCGACCTACTGGATCACCGGCAGCAAGAACGAAAATGCCACCGTCGCCGCCATGGGCCGATTGACCGATCTCGTTGTCGTCAATCGCCCTGGAGCAAATGACGGATTTGCCGAGCGGGAATCCTTGGAAGATGCCGTTTTCGCGGCACACCGTCCCGCGCTGGTCGTGCCGCATGGCATTACGGAAATTAGCAAAGACGCCGCAATTGCCTGGAACGGCAGCCCGGAGGCCGCGAATGCTGTTGAGCGTGCGCTGGAACTCTTGGAGCCTGGAAGCAAGATTACGATTATTCAGGTTGGCGAAATTCAATCAGGTGGCACGCCGGTGAGCGAACTCGTGGATTATCTCGGTTGGCATTGTTTCCAATCAGAGGTCTGCCAAATTGCCGACCAGCCGAAGGCGACCGCGCGATTGATTCTACATGCGGCGAAGAAGGCCGGCGTAGGTCTGCTCATTATGGGTGCCTATACCCACAGCCGTTTGCGGGAAATGATCCTTGGCGGGGTCACCGATCAGATGCTCAAAACGACAGACATACCCGTGTTGATGGTTCACTAGTCCTCGAGAGACCATGATCGTGTAGGTGGAAGTGCGATGTTTTCCGACATTCTCGTTGCTTACGATGGTACCGACGGCGGCCAGGGGCTTCTGGACGAGGCCATTGAGCTCGCCTCAACCTACCGTTCCAAGGTGCGGCTCGTTGCGGTCGCCCATCTCCAGCCTGGCGAGATGATCGCTGAGGCGGCCTACCCGGTGGGCCTCATCGCCGTCCATGAGGACGAGATGAAAAAGGCGTTGGCGGTTGCGGCTGCCGCATTCGAACAACACGGTTGTCATGTGGAGACGCACCTGCTGATCGATAACAATCCGGCAGCCGCTATTCGTGATCTTGCGCTGCAAATGGGGGCGGATTTGATTGTTCTCGGTCATCGCCGCCGCGGGCCATTCAGCCGTTTATGGAACGGGTCCGTCGGCCTGGCCTTGCTCGCCAACCCCCCATGCAGCGTATTGGTGGCCATGAGTACGCTACCGGAACAAGCGTTACACAAAGCCGGAAGCGTCGCTCGGAAAACCGAGGAAGTGAGCCAGGACCGTCACTAGAATCTAAATATTGCTAGTGGTCCTTTAATTCTAACATTCGCAAAGCAGTTCGTCGAACCGGGATGCGAATGTTAGAATCGGACCACGAGTGCTCCAGTACGACTTCTGGGGTCAGACGATCCCGAGCAAGATCGCGGTACCCACGAGGCTCGTCGTTGCAAGAATCAGAAGTCCAAGTGCCGGACGCCGGCAATAGCGAGCTGTGCCGAAGCCCACGGCGTAAGCGGCTTTGAGGATATTGTTGCTGGCGATAGCGATTAGAATGCCGGCACCCAGTACGGACTTTGAAATGGTGGGGGCTCCGCCCTGAACCAGATTGAGTACAAAGGGATCGATATCCGTCACGCCGGAAATGGCGGCGAGACCCATAATTCCCCGTTCGCCAAGGTGGCCGCTGACCCAGGCGGCTAGGATCGACACAACGACAAACAGCGACGCGAAAACGGCCGCGCTGCCTAAGGCTAGAGGGTTGGACGCGGGCCGGAGCGAGGACTTCATCAATTGTCCCTGATCAACGCGTGACCACTCGCGCGCTACAACAAGTCCACCGATCAAGAACGAAGTTCCGAGGAATGGCAGCATTGTCAGCCCCAATCCCTGATCGAATATGAGGATGATGCATGTGGTGCGGAGATACATGACGGTCGTGGCCGCAACAATGCCGGCCGATATTTCCGGCCGCGCCGAGGCCAAGCGCCGTTGCTCGCGGGCAAGAACCACTGTCGTTGCGGTTGAGGAATAGGTGCCTCCGAGAATCGCCGGAATCAGTGTATCGCCGCGGCTCGGAAGGTAGCGCTGTAGCAAATAGCTGGCGTAGGACAGCGTCGAGATCGCCAGAACAGCGAGCCAGACCTGATATGGCGTAATCGGGGTCCATGCGACGATCGGCTCGCGGGGGACGAGGGGGAAGATGACTCCGGCAAGAATCAGAAACTTACCCGCGGTCAGAACCTCGTCTTGCGGGATAACGCTTACCAATCGGTGCATGTGTTCCCGTTGGCCAAGCAGGAGTACGGCGGCGACCGATACGGCGACCAAAATCCAGGGTGGTTGCGTTACGGCGATGGGCCCCATCCCGTAGACCAGCATATTGGTCGCGGGGACCATCAGGCTTAGGACGGGAGCGGCCGCCGTGGATTTCGCACGTACGTATGCATAGAGCCAGGCGGCCAGCCCCAGCAAACCGGCAACGAATGCCAAGGCATGGTCCGGGTCGACGAGATAGAGCATTGTACCGCCCAATGCGAGCATGGGAAACGTCCGGACACCGCCGGGGACATCTCGTTCCTCATGCTTGTAGATTTCCTCGAACGCCAATCCGACGAATATTGCCATGGCTAAGGCAAGCGAAAGCCGTCCCGCCAGTTCAATCGGCGTCAGTGCTAGCGCGTGGAGGGGACTGTCGATCATTGAGCCTCGGGTTTAACGTCGCCGGGTCAGTGTACCCTGTACGCGCTGCAAAAGCTTTTGCCGTTCTCGGTCATTGGGAAGATGCTCCAGGTGTTTGCGGAGCCTGAGCATGGTTTCGGCATATCGATTGTGCCAATCGGCTGTGGCGACGGTTTCCACGTCTACGCGGGGGCGGACCTTTACGGTTCTAGCCCCTTGTGCCGTCAGCCGCACGGTTTCTCCCATTTCCGGCATGTGTAGGGTGCTTTTCGCAATTCCCACTGCCACAAGTTTCTGAGCGAGTGTTTCCCGGGCGGCGACCTCGCCGTGGACGAGAAAGAGCGTCTGGGCCACCGGGAGCCGTGCCCGAACCCAGTCCACCAGACCCTTCTGATCCGCATGTCCGGAATACTCGTCCAGCATGCGCACCCGGGCTGTCACCGCGATTTCATCTCCCTGGATGCGGACGATCGGCGTGTCATCGACAAGTAGCCGTCCCAGTGTCCCTGGGGCTTGGTATCCTACCAGAAGTATAGTCGCGTTGGGATGGCTAAGGTAGTTCTTGAGATGATGACGGATGCGGCCGGCATCGCACATGCCGCTGCCGGCCATGATGATTCCGCCACCCTGAAGTCGATCCAACTTGCGACTTTCATCCACCGTTCCCACGAAATGCAGATTTGCGCGTTCGAAGGCATGCGCGGGGCCCTCATTGCTGGAAGGCGAAATCTTGCTGCGCAAGTGCTTGGCGAATACTTCCGTCGCCCTGGTCGCAAGCGGAGAGTCCACGAAGATAGGAGTCGGCGGCAACTCGCCGGCATCGATCAACGCGTCGAGATCGACCAATAACTCCTGGGTTCGTTCAACGGCGAATGCGGGAATGAGGACCATGCCACCGGCTTTCAACCCGGCCCGAACCTCATTGCGCAGTATTGTCCGCCGCTGTTCCTGGGTCCGTCTTGGGCGGAGGCGATCCCCGTATGTGGACTCGGCAAACAGATAGTCGACACCGTTGGGCGCCTCGGGCGCGCCCTGGAACGGCTTTTCTCCGGGACCAATGTCTCCCGAAAAAAGCAATCGCATGGCTGCGGGATCGGACGATTCACCCTTATCGCTAACCATCATCTCGACCGACGCTGAGCCAAGAATATGGGCGGCATTCCAGAACCTGATCCGGATGCCGGCGACGAGTTCGATCCAGGCTCCGTAGGGTCGCGGAGTCACATGACGAAGACTGAGCTCCGCATCCTCGCGTGTGTAGATCGGGTCTACCTGGTCGTATCCGCGCTGACGGTTACGCCGGTTCAGTCGCTCGACCTCAAGCTCCTGGATATGACCCGAGTCAGGCAGGACGTAAGCCAGGAGATCCGCGGTTTCCGGCGTGGCGACCACAGGCCCTGCAAAGCCTGCGCGAATGAGTTTCGGTACCAGGCCGCAATGATCGATATGCGCATGAGTGAGTACCAGCGCGCCTATGGATCGCGGGTCGAAGGGAAACGGACCATAGTTAAGGCTCTTGATGGTCTTTGTCCCCTGGAACATGCCGCAATCGACCAGAACCGCGCCTCTTGATGTGCGGACTTCGAAACACGAGCCCGTCACAATTCCGCACGCGCCATGAAATGTCACTGTAACTGCCATCGCGGGCCTTTCTTATGGGCTGATTCTAAGCCCGCTTACGATTACGTCGGTGAGCGATATGCCGTTTGAACGATGAGGAACGCCGTCGCAGGAGATCAGTCGATCCACGCCGGCATCCGCCATTGCTTCCATTGCTTGATCGTCACAAAGCGCATGAGTGGCATAGACGTCGATGGATCTGGACCCTTTGTCGCGAATAATGCGCGCGATCGTGGTGATGGTCGCGCCAGAGCTGATCACATCGTCCACGATGATAACAGGCCGTCCTGCGACGTCGACATCGGGGGGGATTGCAATCCTAACATCGCGGTCACCGTGGCGCTCCTTCTTCGCAAGTGTCCAATTAAGACCCAGGGGAAGGGCCACGGCGCGCGTCAATGTTTCCGATTCCTCATCGGGTCCTATCACCACTGTTTCAGGGGCGGGCTTGAGAGTCATCAGGTGCGCCACTATCGCCGACGCGCCGGTCAAAGCAAGCGACGGTTTGCCACCGAAGACGACTGAAAGGTTCGATGTCCGGTGGAGATGAGGGTCTACGGCAACAAAGCGATCGAAGGCACCGCTGAGCATTTGGCCTATCGCCTTTTGGCTAACGGCTTCGCCGGGATGAAAAGCGATGTCCTGCCGCATATAAGGGAGGTAAGGGGCGATGAGGGTAAGGCGGGCTGCACCCTGGTCACGAAGTGCCGACGCGGCCAGGATAACCTCGATCAATTTGGCGTTCGGGTGATCCAGGGTCCGGTAGAGGGCGACATGGCGGCCGGGTGCCTTGACGCGCACTCGGGATTCTCCGTCGGGGAAAGCATGGATATCGACGGGAGCATAGGGAACGCGCAAAGCAGCCGCCAGCCTCGTTGCCTGAGCAGCGCATTCGGAAAACCCGCAGATGGCATCGGGAAGAAATAGGGTGTCAGACAATGGTATAACCATGCGCTTCCAGAGCCATGTCCGAGGCGAAGCTATAGTCAGTTTCGACGGCTGCATGGATGCGGTACATGGGTTCGCCCCGCTTGACGGCATCACCGACCTTCTTCAGAAGGTCGATGCCCGCGCCTTTCGAGGTCGGCGCACCCGCAAGCCGGGCAATCCGTGCGAGACGAAAGCAATCAATCGCCACCACCGTACCTGACGCAGTGGCCTCGATATTCTTGACCAAATGGCCGAGAGTTGCCGGGTGAGGTGGGGGGCCCTGAGCCGTCATAATGCGTTCCATGCACGCAAGGGCTCTGCCATCGGCGAGAATGCGCCGCGCGGTCACTTGGCCTTCGCCACCCCTCAGGGCCGGGTCGAAGTCGAGTATGTGACCTGCGAGTAAAATCGCGCGTTCCTTAAGGTCCTGCGGTGCTCCCGGCTCGTTGCGAAGCACAGACATGACATCGCGGGCTTCCAATACGGGACCAATTCCACGCCCAACCGGCTGGCTGCCGTCCGTGATGATAACGGTCATGTGCAGGCCAAGAGCGCCGCCCACATATTCGAACAGCTTGCGCAAGCGGGCGGCATCCGTCGCGGTGCGGACCTTTGCCGTTGCCCCGACGGGGATGTCGATGAGGAGATGCGTGGCTCCAGCAGCCAGCTTTTTGGACAGAATGGAGGCGACCATCTGCTCCGGCGTATCGATGGCGAGCGGACGCTCCACCGTGATCATTATGTCATCCGCCGGCGATAAATTGACGTGTCCGCCCCAAGTCAGGCACCCTTTATTGGCGGCTACGATCTCCTTCATACGCTCCGTGGTCACGTCGACGTTCGCCAGCACCTCCATCGTATCAGCTGTTCCAGCCGGTGATGTAATCGCACGCGATGAAGTCTTGGGGATGGGAAGGCCGTATGCGGCCACGATCGGCACGATGATCATCGACGTGCGATTGCCCGGGAGGCCGCCAATACAATGCTTGTCCGCGAGCATGGGAAAAGGAGCGCTTGGGCTTGCCCAAACAAGATGGTCGCCGGCGGCGGCCATCGCCCGGGTGAGACCTAGAACTTCATCCGTGGTCATAAAGGCGGCACAGGCAACCACGAAAGCTACGGTTTCGCTTTTTGAATAGCGGTGGGCTGCGATATCTCTCACGACCGCGTCTAACTCAGCGTCGGAAAGAACCTCGCCACCGATTTTGCGGCGCACCGAGTCGAGGCTCCGTGGCGGCGTTGCGAGAGTTAGACTGACTTCGGTTCCCTCGGGAGTGCCGAGGCGATGAAAGGCGGGAATAGATAAGCCGAGGTTTTCGGGACCAAGCATATCGCCGTTCTCGACGATATTGAGACTTGCCATGATCCGCCGGCCGTCGGCAGCGGTGATCTCGACTTTGTTGAGCGTTGTGAATGCCTCTGGCTTATAGATGCGGCATTGGGCGCTGAGAAATGCGACATTTTCGTCGTATGTCTTGAGACCGATCCGCTTTAAGCGCAGCATTTTCGGATTTTCCACAGTTTGTTACTTACATCCGCTGGTGAGCGATGAAAGGAAAGGATAATGGCTGGTGGAAGATCCAATCTTCTCTATTTGCTCGGATGCCATTCCTTTACCGACATGACTTTGAACGGCCGTTGAACATCGTCATGCTCTGTGATGGAGACGTATTCCCCAGGCACAAATTTGTGTGACGAAAACCGAAAGATGGGTTCGTCATCCTCTTCACCCAATTCATAGGAAAAGACCCAATGGCCCGCCTTCGTTCTATGCAGTACCCCAATCTCGTCGTCGGCATCGGGACGAAAATGCCGAACGACACATAACGTCTTTGCGGCCGTCCATGCTTTGGCGTCCAAGTGTCCGTCCGCGGTCAATGGAGCCCGAAACTCGTAGCCGTGGTTGGAATCGCCTTCTGGGTGCGATTTCTCGCGGGCGAGTTCCAGGCGAATCGATTTGAGGGTCATGAGCTTATTTCCTTCCAACTAAGACCCATAGCATATGAATTCGACCACCAACGGACATTGATGCAAGTCAATGGTGTGGCTCGGTTTATGAAACTCGCGAGGTCAAATCTCGTCCAGATTTTTTCGGCGAATTCCGCTTAAAGCCCACGCCGGCCAAGTTCCCACATCTGCTCCAGCCAGCGTTTTCGCTTGGCTTCCTTAGCGACCCCGACCAGCCCGAACAGACTTTCACGGATCGGTGCGATGCCGACGAAATTCAGTATGCTGCGTTCCAATCCCCGCAGTCCGTGAGCAAAGTACCACACGCGGTAGACTAATGCGGGCATGCCCATGGTTACAACGAGCCGGGCGGAGCGACCGGCAAGAAGCTTCGTCGGGAATCCGTTCTTGTTATAAGCAAAGGCATATCCGGGCCGCGCAACTTGCTCCAGGAAAGCCTTAACGAGCGCGGGCATTGTCCCCAGCCACAGGGGAAAGATGAGCACGATATGGTCGGCGGAGCGGATTGCCTCCCACGCCTGCGAGAGAACTGCAGGTATGGTTCCGTCCTCGAAGTCGGTCTGCGTGCGCAATAGGGGAAAATCGAGAGTGGCGATCTCGATCCGTTGGACATCATGCCCGCCGGATATGGCGCCTTCTGCGTAACCATCGGCCAGAGCATGGCACAGCCGATTGCCAGCCGGATCCGGGTGCCCTTGGATGACAACGATCTTGCGGGGTGTGGACTTGCCCATGTCGAATCATGGCACACGATAGGTCCCCGGCCATTGATCAATATCAACGGCCGTCGGTGTCAAATTGACTTAAACGTGACGTCACCGAAGTGATAGCCCTCCAGCGCCATCCTGTTAGATTTTGTGCGCGGTTCGTTTTTGGACTTGAATGATACTCGGGTCGCCGACGGGGTCAGATCTGGTAAAACCGAGCCGGTCACACAAATCGAGCATGCGTTGGTTATGACGCATAACGTCGCCCCACACTTCGCCGATGCCGCGCCGAGCGGCGATGTCGAGAATGCACCGTAACATGGCTATTCCCAGTCCTCGATCCTGTCGATCGGAACGTACCGTAATGGCGAACTCAGCCCGTTGATTGTCGGGATCTGCGTGAATGCGCACTATTCCCCAAGGAACGGTGTCTGCGGATTCCTTCGAAAACGCGATGAGCGCCATTTCCCGATCATAGTCGATTTGCGTGAGCCTGGCCGCCAACGGATGTCCTAATTCTTTCAAGGGTGAGAAAAACCGGAATCGTACATCCTGGGGGGTCAGCCGGGTGACCATGGCGCGCACAGCTTCTTCGTCTTCCGGTCGAACGGGACGCATAAACACAACGTCGCCGCTTTGCAGCTTTAGATCCTGCTCCAAATCGTGAGGGTAGGGGCATATGACGAGGCGATCTCCGGCCGTTGCAAGTGGCTTCTCAAGCCTGATTCGCGCGTCGACGGCGATAATGCCGTCGGCATCCGCCAACAGCGGATTGATATCTACATCGGCGATTTCCGGGTGACTGGCGGCGAGTTGCGACAATGCCACCAAAGCATGCGCTACGGCCTCCATATCGGCCGGCGGGCAATCACGATATCCCTTCAGAAGGCGTCCGATCCGAGTTTCGCTGATCATCGCCTTGGCGAGATTGAGATTAAGGGGGGCGAGCCCGAGAACTTTATCATCGATAACTTCTACGGCGGTTCCACCATGACCGAAAATGATCACCGGTCCAAAAGTGCGGTCGACCGTGATGCCGAGAATAAGTTCTTGAGCCTGAGGCCGCAGAATCATTTCTTCCACGGCAAATCCATCGATCCGTGCCTGTGGTGACTTCTGGGCGATATGGTGCAGCATGGCTTCAGCGGCAGTTTTGACGGCCGCCGCGCCGTTGAGATTCAGGATGACGCCGCCAAGATCACTTTTGTGTATGATGTCGCGTGACCTGATCTTAAGAGCGACTGGCCTCCCTAAGTTTTCCGCCGCAGTGGCGGCTTCATCGGGCCGCGACGTCATGACACAGCGATTGGCGGGAATGCCGTAGAGGCTGAGTATCTGCCGTACCTGAAGGGGAGCCAGCCAGCTCGTGCCATCGGCGATCGCGGCTGAGATGATGTCCCGGGCCTGCGCGATATTCTGATGAGAAATTACCGATGCGGCACGTGGCACTTCCATTAGCGTATCTTGGCGCCTTCGATAACGTACGAGATTCATGAATCCATCAATTGCTTCGCCTGCCGTAGAGAAGGTGGGGATTTTGCGTTCGGCAAACAGCTTACGCGCGCCCACGACCGACGCCTCGCCTAGCCATGTAGTTAGCAGCGGCTTCGCGCAAGGAACATTGACGACAGCTGTGGCGGCTTCCAGAGGATCCACGACGGCCGTGGGGCAGTGCATAACTAAGATGGCGTCGGCATTGGAGTCGGCAGAGACCGCGGTGATCGCCTCGACGTAACGTGTGCCGGTCGCATCGCCGATAATATCGACCGGGTTGCCGCGGCTCCATGCGGCCGGCAACACCTTGTCCAATCGCGCGATGGTATCTTCGGATAGCTCGGCCATTTTGCCGCCGCAATCGAGCAGATCATCGACCGCAAGCACGCCGACCCCGCCGCCATTTGTGACGATCGCCAGTCGGTCGCCGCGTACTTCCGGCGCGACGGAGAGTAACGCCGCAGTATCGAACAATTGTTCCATGGTTCGCACACGCACCAAGCCCGCGCGGGCAAAGGCCGCATCATAGACCGCATCAGTGCCTGCGAGAGCGCCGGTGTGTGATCTGGCGGCCTTGGCGCCTGCGGCATGACGCCCACCTTTGATGACGATGATTGGTTTGATGCGGGCGGCGGCTCGGGCCGCGGACATGAACTTTCGAGGATTGGTAATCGCCTCGACGTAGAGCAGGATTGCACGCGTATCGCGATCGTTGCCGAGGTAATCGATCAGATCGCCAAAATCCGCATCGGCCATGTCGCCGAGGCTCACGACCGCCGAGAATCCGATATCGCGTGGTCGTGCCCAGTCCATCATTGCGGCCATAATGGCACCCGACTGGGTCACAAACGCCAGATTACCCTTGGATGGGGCGCCCCGCGCGAAGCTGGCGTTGAGGCCGACGCGGGGCATGATTACCCCGAAACAATTAGGTCCGATCACCCGCAGGAGATGGGGCTGTGCCGCCTCAAGGACAGCTTGCCGTCGGCTTTCTCCCAACAGCTGACCGCCCTCGCCAAATCCGGCCGTGATGATCACAGCCGCGCGCGTTCCACGAACTCCCAAATCCGCAATCAGCCCGGGCACTGTATCAGGTGGCGTGACAATGACCGCCAAGTCCGGCGTGTCCGGCAAAGCCGCAATTGTCGCGTAACACGGCAATCCTTCTAAAGTGTCGTGACGCGGGTTGACGGGATAAATCGGCCCGCGAAATCCAGAAGCGACGACGTTGGACAGGACAACCTGCCCGACCGAGCCCGGTCGCGGGCTTGCTCCTATGATCGCAACAGATCGGGGGCGCAGGACATGATGAAGATTGCGAACGGACACGGATCAATCCTCAGGTGATTCTGCGATGGGGTGTGCTTTCGCCAGTGTCGGCTATCTTATGGAAACTATCTTTGATTGCGATCAATATCATCGCGGATGGGACTGATTGGCTACTTGCAGGTGTTTGCCATGGCGAGGCGTGCTCTCGATCGATGCACGTGAACCCCGCGACCCGGAAGCCAGAATAAGGAATCTGCTCACTTACCCATGCTTCGTGGGAATCGGCCAATACCTGCCGGCAATTCAACGGAGGTTTAGCCTTCGGACAGGTATTTATAGCACGACGTGAGTGAATATAGCGCGCCGCAGTTACTCTATTCCGGATCAGGACGATGGCAACGCGCAAGTACTGCCGCTGAACGTTCCAGTCCCACCCGCGGATGGATATGTTCCGCTTACGGTTCCATTTTGGATCGTCGCCACGACGTCGGTGTTGTTTGCAGGATCTTTGCCGGACGACATGTGGGTTACATTGACGATGGAGCCATTGGCTTGTCCGGTGAAGGTGCCGGCGTTGCTGCCGCCGTATGTACCAGACGTATCGCCGGATACCGTCCCGTTAGCCGCTATTTGTAGGTTGAAGACGCCCCCCGCCGTGGATGGGTCGTTACCGTTGGGATTGCGGGTCTCATTATAGGTGCCGCAATATGCGGTAACCGCACCCTGGGACGTGCTCAGCGTCGAAAAATAGCCGCTGCCGCTATTCGGTCCGGTGTAAGTGCCCGAATAGATGCCGCCGCTGGCGGTTCCCGTGAACGTGTAGCCGTTGCCCGAGAGGTTGACCGCATTGGTCGAGGAATCAAAAGTACCGGACAATAGGACGCTTGTCCCGGTGGATAGTAAAAGCGTGGCCGAGGTCTGTGATATCGACTGTGGTCTTTCGATTGATGCCTGCGGTCTTTCCACGGAGCTTTGCGTGGAAAGTCCAGACGAGGCTGAACTCGCGCTGCTCGGCTGGACAGTGGCGACAAGCGTTCCGCTTTGCATGCCAAGGCCAGCGATCGTGCCTGCGTATTTAGTCGCGCTTGTTGGATTGTTGACGGCGCATGCGGTGGTCATGTTGATGTCACCGCCTAATGGCGTGTTGTGGATTGAATGGCCGACCACGACCGCGGGTGCTCCGCCAGTCGCATTGGTGACAATGACATTGGCGTAAATCTGCGTGGAACTGGGCTGCCAATTCACGGCTGTCTGCAGGTCGGTGAACAGTTTGTAGACGGTTGAATTGGCGGGAACGGCCAAACTGGCTTGGCCGACGGTTGTTCCGGCGCTGGCGTTGATCGTGCTTCCGTCGGCTCCCAGGATACCGGCGTCGACGACGGCGATTTGATAAGTCGCCGATGTGCTCCCGTAATTGTGGAATTCCAGGAGGCTAGGGAACGTGCCCCCGCCAAGCGACGAAGTGCGAACATTCGGCACCACGATGTTGCTGTTGCTCGCCAGGGTCGCGGCGGCGAGAAGCCCATTACTACAGATGCTCGCGTTCTCCAGGTACGTGCTGCCGGGATTCCAGGTGACGTGCTGAAAACCCGCGGCCGCGTCCGGGTCCTGGATATAGACCGTATAACTCGTATCGCCGTTGGCCTTGCCGGCACCGGTAGCGGAACCGGCCAGTTTCAAAAGCTGCCCGAGGGAATACTGGATCGACGCATTATGCGGAATTTGCAGGTTCACCGTCTGGCCGTAGGTCTGGCCGCTCTGAGCGCCGACGATGATCACCGAAAACGTAGTGGTGGCCACGGCGCCATCGAAAAATTGAAGATAGGACGTGACGGGTCCCGTCGAGCCGTCGTAGGTCGCTTCGACCACGGCATAAAGCGAACCGTTGACAGCAGCCTGCTTTTCGACGGCTTTAGCATGAGAAGCGAGGCAAACGGCCAGCAGCGCC
This sequence comes from Rhodospirillaceae bacterium, assembly GCA_004297485.1. Taxonomy (GTDB): domain Bacteria; phylum Pseudomonadota; class Alphaproteobacteria; order Rhodospirillales; family Rhodospirillaceae; genus SCTM01. The sequence continues at coordinate 30,718 of SCTM01000086.1, read as the reverse complement.
GTCGACATGGAAAGAAGTGCTCTCCGCATTTGGTGAATTCCCCGCGCCGAATTTCGAGTACGGCGAGCGTTACATATACACGTTATAGTAGCAACCATCTCTTGCCGCTGCAATCTAGGACGCGACGCAAAATGGGGCTCACCCCGTTCTTGGCCGCCCCTCGGGTGATGCCAAACCAGCGGTATTTCGACTGCAGTGGTTCATCGGCTCTTTGAAGTTTTTTGGGCGGTCGAGGACCGGGGCCCATCGACCACTTCTTGAGAGCGAAACGGGGGTAGGCTTTGTTGCCTGCCGGTACATATGAGTGTGCAGGATATGAGTAGCCAGGGCCTGGGGCTATGAGGCGCTTTCGCTGTATGCTGGAAACCGCCATCGTCCGTGGTCATGGGGTGGCACCATGTGGCTGGGAAATATCATCTACGTAATACCAAGTGTTTAGGCAAAAATACTTCGACCTGCCGTAAGCGGCGTCCGCCTCTGCGACCACCAATGGCGATGCTTTCAGATATATGGCACCTGAGAAATGTCGTTGAAATATAACGGCATGAGAACGAATTTGGAGAGGCGTTACTCCGAAATTTTCACCGCCTCGCAACGGTTTTCGTACGCTAAGAGGGCGAGGTTAAGAGGACACGATGACCAAGGTCATGCCAATTGACGCACACAAGGAATTCACATTCCTGCGCGAACAGGCGTTTGTCGCCGGCGCTTGGGTGAATGCGGATAGCAATACCACGATCGTGGTAAAAAATCCGGCGACGGGTAAGCAACTTGGGACGGTGCCGAAATGCGGGCGGGCGGAGACAGCGCGTGCCATCGCGGCGGCGCAGGAGGCGCAGGGTGCATGGCGACGTCGTACCGCCAAGGAGCGTTCGGTCATATTACGGCGCTGGTTCGACCTCATCATAAGCAACCAGGAGGAATTGGCTCGCCTGATGACGGCGGAGCAGGGCAAACCTCTCGCCGAAGCGCGCGCCGAAATCGTTTATGCGGCCAGTTTCGTCGAATGGTTCGCCGAGGAAGGGAAGCGTGTTTATGGCGATGTGATTCCATCGCATCAGGCCGACAAACGCATCATGGTGTTCAAGCAGCCCGTGGGCGTCGTGGCCGCGATCACGCCATGGAACTTTCCAGCCGCGATGATTACCCGCAAGGTTGGTCCGGCTCTAGCGGCGGGGTGCACGGTCGTTCTTAAGCCCGCGAGCCAGACGCCGTTTTCGGCTCTTGCATTGGCGGCTCTGGGCGAGCAAGCGGGAATTCCAGCTGGCGTCTTTAGTGTCGTGACCGGTTCGGCCGTGGAGATCGGCGCAGAGCTTACTCAAAATCCGGTCGTGCGGAAGTTGACGTTTACCGGTTCGACGGAAATCGGCAAGGCGCTCACCGCGCAATGCGCGGCTACCCTGAAAAAAGTGTCCATGGAACTCGGCGGCAACGCACCGTTCATCGTGTTCGAGGATGCCGATTTGGATGCGGCCGTTGAAGGCGCGATCGTATCGAAGTTTCGTAATACGGGTCAGACGTGCGTCTGCGCCAATCGCTTGCTGGTGCACGACAAGGTTTATGATGCATTCGCCGAGAAGCTCGCGGCACGAGTCTCGAAACTTGTTGTCGGACCGGGGTTGGGCGGTGCGGCGACCGAACAGGGTCCCTTGATCGATGCCAATGCGCTGGCCAAGGTCGAGGAACACATCACGGATGCCGTGACGAAGGGGGCTCGCGTCGTTAGTGGCGGGCGTCGCCATGCTTTGGGCGGAACGTTCTTCGAACCCACAGTGCTGCGCGACGTCACGCCCAACATGTTGGTGGCCAGAGAAGAGACATTTGGTCCGGTTGCGCCGCTCTTCCGGTTCAAAACCGATGATGAAGCCCTGAGGATGGCCAATGACACGGAATTCGGTCTTGCCAGTTACTTCTACACGCGCGACGTGGCGCGGCTTTTCAAAATCGCTGAAGGCCTGGAATACGGCATCGTCGGCGCCAATACCGGCTTGATTTCCACTGAAGTCGCGCCATTTGGGGGAATCAAGGAATCCGGAATGGGCCGAGAAGGCTCCAAGTACGGAATTGAGGATTATCTGGACATTAAGTACGTGTGCGTCGGCGGGCTTTGAGTCTATCGATCTGGTTTCATCCGCCGACGAAGCCATATCACAATTTGATTGCAGGTCGTTGCGGCCGGTTCGGTGATGGCCGCGTTGATTCTGTCGAGCTACTTCTTTAGTCGTCTCAGCCCTGGAGGGGCCGCTTATGACCAAGACATTGACGCACCTAGAGCGTCTTGAATCTGAAAGCATCCATATCTTTCGCGAAGTTGTCGCGGAAGCGGAAAAACCTGTTCTGCTCTATTCGGTGGGCAAGGACAGCGCGGTGATGCTGCACTTGGCACGCAAGGCTTTTTATCCCGCGCCGCCGCCGTTTCCATTGTTGCATGTGGACACCACCTGGAAATTCAAGGCGATGTACGATCTGCGTGACCGCATGGCCAAAGAAAGCGGCATGGAGCTTTTGGTCTATCAGAATCCGGAAGCGAAAGAGAAAGGGATCAACCCTTTTGATCACGGGTCGCTTCATACGGATATGTGGAAGACCGAAGGCCTGAAGCAGGCCCTCAATAAATATGGATTTGACGTCGCCTTCGGCGGCGCGCGGCGCGACGAGGAGAAGAGCCGCGCCAAGGAACGCATATTCAGTTTCCGTTCGGCCAATCATCGCTGGGACCCGAAGAATCAACGTCCCGAGCTGTGGCGGCTTTATAACGCCAGGAAGACAAAGGGCGAGAGCATTCGGGTCTTTCCGATCTCCAACTGGACCGAACTGGACATCTGGCAATACATCCACCTGGAAAATATACCCATCGTGCCGTTGTACTTCTCGGCCAAGCGGCCGACGGTTGTACGTGACGGGCTGATCCTCATGGTCGACGACGACCGCTTCCCTTTGAAAAAAGGCGAGGTTCCGGTGGATCGCTCGATCCGGTTCCGGACACTCGGCTGTTATCCGTTGACGGGTGCGGTGGAAAGCGACGCGGCCACGTTGCCTGAGGTGATCCAGGAGATGCTGTTGACCACCACCTCCGAGCGTCAAGGGCGTGCCATCGACCACGATCAGGCCGCGAGCATGGAGAAGAAGAAGCAGGAAGGGTATTTCTAATGGCGAGCTCCGAAGTCATCTCCAGCCCGGCGAAGGAGTCGTCGTACAAGGCAGACGATCTCATTGCCGAGGACATCGACGCTTATCTCGTCAAGCATCAGCACAAGTCGCTTTTACGCTTCATCACCTGCGGATCAGTGGATGATGGCAAATCGACGCTGATCGGCCGGCTGCTTTACGATTCCAAAATGATTTTCGAGGACCAGCTCGCTGCCCTCGAAGCCGACAGCAAGCGCGTGGGTACACAGGGCCAGGCGATCGATTTCGCCTTGCTCGTCGACGGGCTGGCCGCCGAGCGGGAGCAGGGCATCACGATCGATGTCGCCTATCGCTTTTTCGCAACCGACCGGCGAAAGTTCATCGTTGCCGATACGCCCGGTCACGAGCAGTACACGCGCAACATGGTCACGGGCGCGTCGACGGCCGATCTGGCCGTGATTCTGATTGACGCGCGCAAAGGCGTGCTGACGCAAACTCGGCGGCATAGTTACCTCGCTCATCTCATTGGCATTCGCAATATCGTGCTGGCCATCAATAAGATGGACTTGGTCGGTTATGACCAGGCGGTGTTCGATCGCATTCTCAGTGATTACCGGACGTTCGCCGCGGAAATCGGAATCCGCGATTTCGTTCCGATCCCGATCTCCGGATTGGCGGGCGACAATATTACCACGCGTTCGACGGCGACGCCTTGGTTCAAGGGGCCGACGTTGCTGGAGCATCTCGAAGAGGTTCCCGTCGACGAAACCCGGCTTCAGGCCGGGGCCTTTCGGATGCCCGTGCAATGGGTCAATCGTCCCAATCTCGATTTCCGCGGCTTCGCGGGGTTGATCGCGACCGGAACCATCGCGCCGGGAGACGCGGTGCGTATTCTTCCGTCGGGGAAAACTTCGAAAGTGGCACGCATTGTCACTCTCGACGGCGACCTTCCGTTCGCCGTGGCCGGCCAGTCGGTCACGCTGACGCTCGCCGACGAGGTCGACTGCTCGCGTGGTGACGTCATCGCGGCGGCCGGATCTCCGCCGGAAGTCGCGGATCAGTTTGAATCCACAATTGTCTGGATGTCAGACGATGCCATGCTTCCCGGACGGCCTTATTGGTTGAAGCTTGCGACGCAGACCGTCACGGCCACCGTCCAACCGCCTAAATACCAGCTCAATGTCAACACGCTGGAACATATGGCGGCGAAGACGCTGGGCTTGAATGCCATTGGTGTCGCCAACTTTTCCACCGACAAGCCGCTGGTGTTCGATACCTATGAGAACTCTCATGATCTCGGTGGGTTTATTCTGATCGATAAGATCAGCAATGCGACCGTCGCTGCTGGCATGCTGCATTTTGCTCTTCGCCGGTCGCAGAACGTGCACTGGCAGGCGATTGACGTGACGCGCGAAGCTCACGCCGCATCGAAAGGTCAAACGCCGAAGGTCCTATGGTTCACCGGCCTCTCCGGTGCGGGCAAATCGACCATCGCCAATCTGGTCGAGAAGAAGCTCTATGCGCTGGGCAAGCATACGTTCTTGCTTGATGGCGACAACGTCCGTCATGGTCTCAATAAGGACCTGGGCTTTACGGATGCCGACCGGGTCGAGAATATTCGCCGCCTCGGTGAGGTCGCGAAGCTCATGACCGACGCCGGCTTGATTGTCCTCACCGCCTTCATTTCGCCGTTCCGTGCCGAACGGCGGATGGTCCGCGAAATGCTGCGGGCGGGTGAGTTCATCGAAATCCATGTCGATACGCCGCTTGCGGAGGCGGAACGGCGCGACGTGAAGGGGCTCTATAAGAAGGCGCGTGCGGGCGAACTCAAGAATTTCACCGGCATCAATTCGCCCTATGAGCCGCCGGAGAGCCCCGAGGTTCGCATCGATACAACGAAGGTATCGGCGGAAGACGCCGCCGAGTTGATCGTCGAGAAGCTGTTGAGTTTAAGCTAGCGCGATCGCCCGCCCCCGATCTGAACAAAATCATTGTCAGATCGGGGGCGTCGCTCGACGGCTGCTTAACCGACCGCTTCGGCGTTGACCTTCTTGATAAGGCCAAGCACCGATGCAGCATGTTCCTGGCGGCACATGAGCAGGTCGGGCAAGTACGGGTTCTCGCAATTGTAGACCAACGGGCTGCCGTCGATACGCGAGACGTGCAAGCCTGAAGCCCGCGCGACCGCGACCGGCGCGCAGCTGTCCCATTCGTACTGTCCGCCGGAATGCAGATAGATATCGGCTTCGTTGCGCACGACGGCCATGGCTTTGGCGCCCGCCGAGCCCATGGGCACAAGTTCGGCACCAAGCAGTTTTGCAACTTCGACCGCTTCCCGTGCCGGCCGGGTGCGGCTGACCAGCATGCGTAGGGGACTCTTGCCCGGCGGGACAATTGCCGTCGGCTTGTCGCTGCTCAGCGTCAGCGGAATGCCGGGCAGGGCAACAGCCCCTATCTCAGGCTTGCCGTCGATGGATAACGCGATATGAACCGCCCAATCGGTACGGCCTTCCTCGCCGTACTCACGCGTACCGTCGAGGGGATCGACGATCCAGACACGGCTTTTGGCGAGACGTGCCGGATCGGCCGCTTCCTCTTCCGATAGGATGCCGTCGTCGGGCCGTTGCTGGCGGAGTGCTTCCATAATGAAAGCATTGGCAACGCGATCGCCGGCTTTGCCCAGCGACTTGCCTTCGAAAAGTCCGGAACGCCGGAGGGTGAGGAGTAGTTCTCCAGCCACGTCGGCGATGCGGCGGGCCAGTTGGGCGTCGGTCTCGGCCATCAGGTATCTCCCAAGAGGACGCCTACAACACGTTTGGCGGTCCGGTCGGCTGTTATTATTGCCATATCGATAGGAATACCAGGAGATTCGATTGGCTTATGACGCAAGCCTAAACTGCGGTAATCGCACGATTTAGTGGCGGTTCTCTGCAAGCACTGTCATTCGGTCAGGCCCGCAGCTGCCAGATCCGCCGGGTCGTCGATATCGAGGGACAGGCCGGGGCGGCGGACGATCCCCAGCGACCACTTGTGTTCCGCTGCAATGCGGCGATGAGCTTCAAAACTTCCCGGCCCAAAGGCAAACGGAAATCCGGCCTTGGGATCGAGCAGCAGCGCATTGGTGCCGGTCCCGGCTTTGTCCGGCGCAATGACCACGTCATGGTCGCGCGCGGCTGTGACCAGCGCGCGGATGTCTTCGCCGTCCAACTGCGGCAGGTCGGCGTGAATGATGAGCACGCGGGAGGCATCCAGTTTTCCGACCGCGTCGGCGATCTCCGGGTTTAATCCTCGTCCATGGTCGAGGAGCCATCGGGTTTTGGCATCGCTTTCCGGAGCGGCGGGACTCAGGATGGAGACGGTCCCGATGTCTGTCACGCCGAGCAATATGTTCACCACATGATCGAGCATCCGACAAGCAAGCGACCGGCGGCGGTCTTGGGATAGGACAAGGGCAAGCCTGCTTTTCGCCTGGGCAAGGTCCTTGAACGGAACGAGGGCGGCGACAGTCATCGTTGCGATATTTCGCGCGCAAGCGACAAGGCCGCCCGTGCAACCCGCTCGCGATCCGCCAGGGTCTTCATCAGCGTATCCGCATAGGCGTGGGGCAGGGCGACGGTCGGGCCCACGTCCAGGTCGCGCTGGTCGATAAGAAGCGCGTCGATGATGCCTTCATAATGGCTGGCGATGGCGACGGGCGTTATGGCAATGCCAAGTTCGGTCATCAACTTGACCGTAGGCCCTTTCACGGCTTGGCCGCCAACGATGGGCGATACGGCGATGCAGGGCGCCGAAGTTCTGCGCAAGGCATCGGCGATGGCGGGCACGGCAAGAATGGGGTCGATGCTTAGGAATGGATTAGAGGGTGCAATGATGATCGCGTCCGTGTCAGCACCGGTAATCGCTTCGAGTACGCCCGGTGCCGGTTTGGCCGCGGCCGCACCGACAAAACGTATTCCCGTTGCGGCCGGCTGACATCGATGTTCGACAAAGTAGCGTTGAAATGCCAACTCGCCCCCCGCGGTGTCGATGAAGGTCGCGATCCCGTCGTCACTCATGGGCAGGAAATGGGTGGTCAGGCCCCAAGCTTGTGCGAAAGCAGCGCTGATGGCGGAAAGGGAATCGCCTTGCGCGAGGCGCCGTGTTCGCTCGACATGAAGTGCAAGGTCGCCGTCACCGAGCGCGAACCAGTCTTCGCCGCCCAGGGAGCGGAGGGCATCGATAAAGTTCCAGGTTTCTCCGGCCCGCCCCCAGCCACGCTCTTCGTTCGATCGTCCCGACAGAGTGTAAAGCAGTGTGTCGATGTCAGGGGACACCCACAGGCCAAGATGACGAAAATCATCGCCGGTGTTTATAATCGCAGTGATCTGGCCGGGAGGCATGACTCGGGTTAGGCCCAGCACGAGCTTGGCCCCCCCTACACCTCCCGTTAATACTGTGACCCGTCCGCCCACTGAAACCCGTGCCTGATCCAACCGCCCGCTTCTTACGGGCATTGATACAACTATCTGATATAATTAAATAATATAAAATATAAGCGGTCGCGGCGGGCATGGTAGCGGGTCGCCGCATCCGGTGCAAAAATATCGAAGGCTCGGCAAAAGTTTCCTAGCGTTAAACAGTTGGTGAGGTCGTTTCCCCTAGAATAGGGGTCCAAAGTGAGACGTAGCCTAGGGACGGTCGTGCCGTCCTGGTGCCGGTAGAGGATCGAGCATGGCCAAAGTCAAAGAAGATTACCGCACCCTTACGGGTCCCCAAAAGGCCGCCATGATGTTCCTGTCCCTGCCTCAAGAGCAGGCCGGCAAGCTGCTGGGCTTGATGGAAGATGACGAGATCAAGGAATTGTCCCAGATCATGTCGAATCTGGGCACTGTCAGCGCCAATCTGCTTGAACGCCTGTTCGTGGATTTCGCCGACGCCATTTCCAACACCGGTTCGCTGGTCGGCAGTTATCAGACCACCGAACGGCTCCTCATGAAGAGCCTCGACAAGGATCGCGTCAACCTCATCATGGAGGAAATTCGCGGTCCCGCCGGTCGCACCATGTGGGACAAGTTGGCCAACGTGCACGAACAGGTGCTCGCGAACTACCTCAAGAACGAATACCCGCAGACCGTCGGTGTCGTCCTCTCGAAGATCAAGCCCGATCACGCCAGCCGTGTGCTGGCGCTGCTGCCGGAAGGCTTCGCCATGGAAGTGGTTATGCGCATGCTGCACATGGAAGCGGTGCAGAAGGAAGTCGTCGAGACTCTCGAAAAGACTCTACGCACGGAATTCATGTCCAACCTGGCGCGTGGCACACGCGTCGACTCTCACGAAATGATGGCCGAGATTTTCAACAATCTCGACCGCAACACCGAATCCCGCTTCCTGACCGCGTTGGAAGAACGCAATCGCGAGTCGGCGGAAAAGATCCGGGCATTGATGTTCACCTTCGAGGACCTTATCCGTCTCGATACGGCCGGTGCCCAGGTGCTGTTGCGTCAGGTCGAGAAGGAAAAGCTGGCATTGGCGCTCAAGGGCGCATCGGACCCCATCAAGGATCTGTTCTTCCAGAACATGTCGGCCCGCGCCGGCAAGATGCTCAAGGAAGACATGGACGGCCTCGGCCCGGTCCGCTTGAAGGACGTGGAAGAAGCGCAGACCGCTATCGTGACTTTGGCCAAGGAGTTGTCAAACTCCGGTCAGATCACCATCTCCGAAGGCAAGGAAGACGGCGAGCTGGTCTACTAGGCACCTCGTTCCAGGGAATCAGAAATCTGATTCAGGATGCTGGCCGAGGAATGGCCACATCAACCTTTACTGCGAGACATGTCCGGCAACGGCAGCGTGAGAACCATAAGAAAACGCGTAATGAGAAAGCCCAGGCCATGCAACACTGCGGTTGCCAAAAGAAATCCTAGACCATAGGTAGCCAAGCCTGTCGCGGCCGGCATTTCGAGTCCGTGAGCATAGCCGTGAAAGAACGCAAACAACCCCACGGTCCCCATCCCAGTCGCCAGAGTGACTCGCCTACGCAGGAGCACCAAGAACCCAAAAACCGCAACCGACATTCCGACCATCGGCTCCGCGCCGGGAACGACAAGCCCGAATGCGCCGACAACACCACCGGCGGCCATGACCGAGAGAAACGTCAACGGCAACGCCCATGCCACCCGGCTCTGCTGGAGAGCGGCCCACGCGCCAACGGCGATCATTACGGTGAGATGATCCCAGCCATGGAGCGGGTGATTAAAACCGTCCGACAAGCTGTGAAGGGCGCCATGACCCGGATGAGCCTCGGCTAGAGTCGGAAACAGACAGACCGCCGCGAGCGTTAGCGTGCAAACAGAAACGGGAACTCGTGCGCTTACGTGTTTCATATTACCCTCATTGTGTTTTCAGGGGATCCAATACTCAAAACTTCAGTAGTAGGCTAACGCTCAGGCTTTCTGCGGCGCTTTGAGCAACCCACAACGCTTGGCCGATTCCGCTCAGCTGCCCACCTTGAGCGGAATACCCCGTGCGACAGAGTGGTTCATTGCGCCGGAACGGAATCCATAGAGGTCAAGGGAGACGAACTGATATTCGCACGCTTTCAAAGCCGCGACAAGTTCTGCTCTGTGTTCTATCGCCATCTGGAATTCGGCCGGAATCAATTCCAGTCGCGCGACGTCACCATGATGCCGAACACGAAACTGAGTAAACCCCATGCCCGACAGAACATTTTCGGCCCGCTCGATCCGCACGAGGAGATCGCGCGTCACTGGTGTTCCATAGGGCACCCGCGAGGAAAGACAAGCCGCCTGGGGCTTTCCGGCATTTTTCAAGTTCAGATGCGCGGCGACCGCGCGGATGTCCGCCTTGCGAAATCCGCACTCAACCAGGGGAGATCGCACTTCGTATTCCTGTGCGGCCAGTAGGCCGGGCCGGTGATCGCCCATATCGTCCAAGTTTGTTCCGTTGAGAATCCATGGGATGCTGCGGTCCCGCGCGATCTTGCGCATCTCCACGTATAGCGTCGATTTGCAGTAGTAGCAGCGATTGACGGGATTGCGCGCGTAGTCTGAGTTCTCAAGCTCCGCGGTCTCGATCACGAGGTGCTGCATACCCCAGTCAGCCGTGATGGATTGCGCCAGCACGAGATCCTCACGCTTCAAACTCTGCGACCCGGATGTGACCGCCAACGCCTTCGGGCCCAGTTCCTGACACGCGATGAAGGCAACGAGAGAACTATCCACTCCGCCGGATAAAGCCACCAGCGCGCTGTCGAGCCCGCGCATATACCGACGCAGGTCCCCCAGTTTGTTCAGCACTTCAATATCCATGCTTGCCTCAGTCTGTGTTAATAAGGGATGCTTGGTAAGCGGCCCCGAACCCATTGTCGATGTTGACGACCGAAACGCCGGCCGCGCAACTGTTGATCATGCCCAGCAGCGCTGAGAGTCCTCCGAAATGTGCCCCATATCCAACACTGGTGGGCACGGCGATAATCGGCATCTTCAAGAGCCCCGCGACAACGCTCGGCAGTGCGCCCTCCATGCCCGCCACCACGATGGCGACTCGCGCCTGCTTCAACTCATCCAAGCACGCGAACAGGCGATGGAGACCGGCGACGCCGACATCCGAGAAGCGCAAGACCGTATTCCCATAGAAGGCGGCGGTCACCGCCGCTTCCTCTGCTACTCGGTTGTCCGAAGTTCCGGCCGTAAGTACCGCGATGGGTTTTTCCCTCCGGGGCCTCGGACAAAATGACAATGTGGCGGTTCGAGCCACATCATTGAATGCAACGCCATCCACGCGCTCCGAGATTGCCTCGATCTGTGCCCGGCTTACATGTGTAGCGAGGACGTCTTGCTGGCGTTGCGCAAGAGTTTCGAAAATATCCGCCATCTGCTCGGCAGATTTTCCCAAACCAAAAATGACTTCGGGCGCTCCGACACGTTTGGCACGATGCATGTCCAATGCTGTATGACCGATATCGGCGATATAGGCCCGGTGCAGTCCCGTGACGGCGTCTTGCAGCGACAGTGTCGAACTGGCATAGGCATCGAGAACTTTCTCAACCTCGGTCATGTCTTGTTCCGCGCTCCATGCCAGCCATTGTCCATCTGCGACCGGACCTCGGCCTCGATATCCTTCCTGATCGCGCCATAGGGGACTCCGTTCGCCACAGCCAAAGTCTTGATGTCATCATGTTCGACCTTCCACCGCGATTTGGCATCGGGGAGGTCGACGAGCTTGACGCGCACCTTGCCGAACGTTGTTTCGAGCGTGAGCAGAGTGCGCGGCAATACCCGCTTGGATGCCGAGTGGACCCGGACACCGATGGTGGTCGAGTGCTCGAACAGGGTATCGATCAGGGTGTCCTTTTTGCTCGCAGCGCACAGCACGGACACCATTTGCGCGAGACGATTCTTCTTCATAACGATCGGAGTCAGGAAGACGTCGCTTGCCCCCATTTCGAACAGACGTTCCATCAGAGGTTCGAATGCCTCTGGGGTCATGTCATCAATGTTCGCCTTGATTTCCAGACATTCGATCTCTTGGCTTACCGCCTGGGGGCTGTCATCCATGACCTCGCCGAGCATGAGGCGAAGCACGTTCGGCACCTTGAAATCCCGTCTGCCGACTCCATATCCAATACGTGCAACCCGAAATCCAACCACGGGATCAAACGAATCGACGGTTCCTTTAAGGATCGCCGCCCCGGTGGGAGTAGTGGCTTCGCCATCGACGCCGCCGAATTGACAGGGTATGCCCTTGAGGATTTCCACCGTGGCAGGCGCCGGAACGGGAAGAAGGCCGTGGTCGCAACGCACGAATCCACTTCCCAATTCCACGGTGGAACAAACGACGCGCTCGACCGCCAGATAGTCGAGGCAGATGGCGGCGCCGACAATATCGACGATGGAGTCGACGGCCCCCACTTCGTGGAAATAGACGTCGTCGATCTCGCAGCCGTGGATTCGGGCTTCAGCTTCCGCGATATGCTGGAAGATGCGAAGGCATGTAGATTCTACGCTTGAGGAGTAGCCCGCGCCCGCGATGATATCCTTGATTTCTGTGTATCGCCGATGTGCGTGTTCTGAATCGGAATGTTGATGCGGGGAGATGGGTTGGACGGCGGGCGCGTGTTGAACCAGCACGTTTGCCCTTGTCCCCCAGATGCCCGATTTCTCCGCTCTTGTGAAACTCAGGGCAAATTCGGCGTCGAGCCGCAGACGCCGCAATTCGCCTGCAAGATACTCCTGGTCGACCCCGACATCGACCATTGCCCCGAGATTCATGTCGCCGCTGATACCGGAAGAGCATTGATAGAAGAGAGCTTTCATTGCGCTGCTGGCCGGTTGTGGCGCCAAGCGGCCTGATGATGAAAGCGTTTTCGCAAGCACGCGGCGATGTCTTCGGCGAGATCCTCTTTGCTTTTTTTCTCGGCCAACCCACTGAGAAGAACGGGGACGGCGGCCTTTACCTCATCGTGAGGCCCCGGCAGGCACACGATGGTGGTTGCGGCGATCTGACCGACACAGATCCGCACTGCCTCCTTGGCATGTCTGCCATGGCCGCGCTCGAACAGGAGAATGGCCGGACTTGCAGCTTGCGGATCAAGCGATTGTAGGGCTTCGACCGTGCAGTCCTTGCTCTCGGCGCCCACGCCACCGGTGGTGATGATCAGGCGGTAGCCCCCGTCCTCCACGCCGGCGAGCATCGCGTTGCTGATCCGGTCCAGGGAATCCTCCAAATTCTCGCCTAAGGAAACGCTGTAACCAGCCGCCCCAAAGCTGGCCGCGATGAAGGGCTTGTTCGTATCGACGATCTGTCCGGAGGCAACCTCGTCGCCGGTGGAGATCACAAGGACCCTGCGGGCCAAATGCTCTTCGATGTTTCGCGCCATCGCCTGCGTTCGGGCCGCGATCTCCTTGCCTTGCTGCTCGCTCATCCCGATCCATCCCAGCACGCCGTCAGCCCGCACCGAAGTTTGGCCATCGATTCCGAATCCGGGTATGCGACCCAAAGCGGCAAGGAGGGCTTTCTGCTTGCCGGCGATATGCTGCAGATCGACGCTGTCCCTCAAGATGTCGAGCGAAAGGACATCTCCGATGGCGTCGATGACGTACACTTCATCAGCGTCGAATCCGAGGATATCAGCCACGCATTGCGCGACAGCGTCCAGATCGACGCCTTCCAGCCGAACGGGCCGAAGGCGAAGTTCTGTCTTGTGAAAGAGGTTGTGGCTGTTGTGCATGCCGGCTCTCAGTGTAATTTCGAAGTGTCGGCCGCCCTACGGCGACCGGTAGCGTGGCGCCCCATGCGGGAGGGATTTTCGCTGATCATGCTATCTCCGTGACATCTCTGACGGTCAGGTGCATATCCAGCAACGGCGCGTCGATGATTGGTCTTCCGACATCCACGAGATCCACATCCAGGTGTCTGAGTTGCTCGATCATATCCAGTGTGACACCGCTTCCGAAGGCGACTTCAACCTTCGACCGGTAGGATTCGTCCCGCAGACTTTGAGATACTTTTGAGATATCGTCGGGGTTCCCGGTGTCGATGAATATGACATCCGCGCCGAGGCCGGCCGCCAGGACGGCTTCACCTTCCACGGTCTCGAACTGCCCGCAGACCTGAATCACCCGCCGATAGCCGTTCAAACCAGAAACGCTGTGCAGCGTATTTTCAATCCCCGCGAACATGCGTACATAATTCTTGTCGAGGTAAATGAATGGTGTCCGGCTGATGCGCACCTCCGCTCCACCGGCTGCCGCCGCATTCCGAATAAGCGGCTTGAGTTCAATCGGCATCTTTTTCCACGCCCCGGAGACGATGATCAGATCATCGGCGGCTTGATCGACAAACCGCCGCGCCATCGTCGCAATTCCCGATGGTTTGGCCAGACAGCCAATCAGCCGGTCTTCACCCATGGCGATCTGCATGGGGGTTCCCTGTATCTTCATGATCTGATCGCCGGAGCCAAGTCGGCTGCCGGTTGAGATTGCGTCGAGCACCAGGATGCCGATGTCGGCGGCCATTGCCCTGGCTTCATCGATGCCGGCAATCACACCCGAGGCATCGGCCAGAATCTGGGCCGTTACCCGGCGATCGGCAATGGTCTTGAAAATATCCGTTCGGATGTCGTGACCGCCATGCATGTCAAGTGAGCCTGCGTTGCGACAGCCATTTCGGCATCAAGACCTCGTCCACTTCCTTCGATACTGCGGGTGCCTTGCGTACAAGCTCATCGGCTAGCTCGGGACTGCAGTTGATGGCGCCGTAGCTGCCGTCGAAAATGATCACTTTCCGAGTTCTCGTCAGCGCGTAGGCTTTCTCCATCGCCTGCTCCAGAGTGTCGGCGGAAAGTACCTTGTAGTGTAGGTTTTGTCTTTCGAGCGAACTTGCGATTTTTGGATGGGCCGCCACGAACGGGATGTTCTTCAGCGTGAACGCGCTCTTCCACGCATAGTTGACAACCACAGCCTTGACCGCGGGGTTTCCCGGCGACTTCGAATCTATCTCCAGATCCAAGTGATCGACGGGACCAAAGAACAGGTTGCAGGACGTCAGTCCTCCTGCGTGCTGGTAGTGTAGCCAACGATGCCCATCCATGACGGCGATGCAGTCGTCGATGGAGTCGAAGAGGTGAATCATCTTTCCGAAATAGCGCAGCAACTCCTTGGTCATCCGCTTGTCGAGCGCGATGAGGTCCCTGGCCGCGTCCACTCCCATGATCCCGGAAGGCGAACTTCGCAACATGACGGCGCAGACGAACTTTTCCTGAACGAACGGAGATTCGTACAACGCGCGCGGGACGATGTTCGCGCTGCTGGTCGGGAAGTTATTGTGGAAAATCCCACGTGTCTCGATGCGGGCGTAACTCATGGTGAATGCCTTCAAGGCCCGGCCGTTCAGGCGGTGAAAGTGAGTTTCCCGAGGATCGTCATAGTGAACGTAGATGATGTGCTGTGCCTTGTAGGCAGCACCGATTCCATAGAGGACTCCAATTTCAGTCTGGATCTCTACGCCCTTGTCATAGGGTCCGAACTGAACAATACGGCCTTCGAAGTGCTCATCGAGCTTGTACTGGGCGATGATCTCTTGGCCTTCGAGCGTGTTGGTCGCGGAGCTGAATGCAAGTCGGAGTTTTCGATTGCCGGTCCGCCTTTCCACTTCATCTTTGACGGCACGTACGGTTTCCGCATAAGCGTCCCCGCCCATCATCGCGAAGCCGTGTTCGGAGCACAGAATGTTGACGGAATCGTTGGGGCCGATCCTGGCGAGATCAACGCCATTGAGCGCGGCCACCGTGGCGGCACGGATTTTGTCAGTATCATCCCCTAACACCATCAGCGGCGCAGGGATGTCCGAGAACAGATCCCGCACCGTAACGGAGACCATTCCGGGCAGTTCCGCGGCGCGGCTCGGCGGATAGCGGTAGCCCATGGCCGACCGTGGAATGGGTGGCGGCATCACCGTAGGCGCGAATGCCGTCATGAAGGAGTTCTCTCGATATTGGCGAACATGGGAACTTCGATGCGCCCATGTTTCAAACGCTCTTGGTTCTCCCGGATGCGGTACTCCGGGTACTTATCGGCGACCTCCGGCGGCACGTTCCAGATGCCAATCGCCATGCCGGCATTCTCCGGATAGACACGCCAATCGCGCGAACTGCGTTCCACCTTGATGGAGGCGGCCTCGAGCAGACGAATCACTGGCCCCGTGCACCAGATCGCGCATACTCCTCTTACGCCGGTCATCACCGACAGCGCTTCCGGTGTTCTTCCGCCCTTCAAGATCGCCGCCGCGACTTCTCCCGCCGTCGTGGCCGTGCACAGGCAGATTGCCTCCTCGGGATCCAGGAGGGCCGCGGCGCAAATCTTCTCCAGTTGAGAGCGGTCAACCGTGCCGCTATCTGTGACCACCCGTCGAGGCGCATCCAAAAACTCCCGCTTGATGGCGCCGTGGTCCATGCAGGCCTCAATGCACTTGTTGCACCCGGTACAGAGATCTTTATCGACTCTCGCAAGTCGGTCGACTGTCTTGATGGCTTCGGTTGGGCAGACTTGGTCGCACTGCTTGCAGCCGATGCACTTCTCGTCAATAACTTTGACAACTTGAGTGATGTTGATCATTTCTCACTTGGTCCGTTACGTTTGCCGGGCGGTTTCACCCAGCAGAGCTTCCCGCTGCCGCCCGGAACCGACGATGGAGCCGATTTACGCCAGTGGAGCGGATTTGACATTCGCTACCAAGGGAACCACGGGACTGCGAAGCGAACGTCAAATCCTAAGCTCCACTAGAAACATATATTTTCTAGTGGTCCTCTGATTCTGACATTCGCAAGACTGCCCGCCGAACCGGGATGCGAATGTTAGAATCGGACCACCAGAGCGTTAATCGCGCGGGCGGATGCAATCGGCTCTCTAGCTGCCGGGGACGCATCACGGCTTGTATCGACCGAGCTGATTGTGGATGGCTCTAACGACCCATATTTCCGTAGTCCCACCTTCTTCCGCCTGCCGGCGACATGCCGTTGTTCTTCACTCAGAAGTTCAATCCGAACAATTTCCAAGTCGTTGATCCGCTTCGCGGTTCTTCGATTTGCGGAGTACGCGATGCGCGAGGCACGGTGCGGCATCGTCCCATGCACTTGCCGGCACCGAAATCTATCAGAACCTCCATAAGATATATCTTGCATAACGTAATATATATCTTACAAAACTCAAAGACAATTTCTATGAGGCCCGCTGCATTGCCGCTTCTCCACCGTTCGAACCGTCAACGCGCTACCGAGCGATGGAGGAGTCGGCTGGTGTTTTCATGTGAGCGGGACGCGCACATCAGTTGGGCGGAAGCGGGCTGGAAATTTCTGCTGAAACAGTAAGGGTGCGGGTCAGCGGGCACCACTATCGATTGTCGAGGGGGCGTAAATATGGACATGGCGATCCAACTTCCCACCAAAGCGAACTCGTGGGAGGTGGCCGTACGCGCCGAACAGCTTGGCTTTTCCCATGCATGGTTCTACGACACCGCTCTTCTGAACGCGGAGTTGTTTGCGGCCATGGCGGTCGCGGCAGTGAAGACCTCGAAGATCAAGCTGTGCACGGGCGTGATGGTCCCGTCCAACCGGCTCGCCCCGGTCGCGGCCAGCGGTCTTGCAACCTTGAATGCGCTTGCGCCGGGACGGATCGTGTTCGGCGTATCGACGGGCTTCACCGCGCGACGGGCGATGGGGCTGAAGCCGATCACGCTGGCGCGCATGTGCAAATATATCGAGGTCGTCCAGGGTCTCCTCGCGGGAAAGATGGTGGATTGGGACGAGGAAGGCGGGACGCACAAGATCCGCTTCCTCAATCCGGACCTTGAGTTGATCAACCTCAAGGACCCGATCCCACTGGCGATTTCGGCTTTTGGACCCAAGGCGCGTACCACCGTGGCAAAATATGGCGCGCAGTGGATCGGCGGCGTGGAGCATGGGCAAGCGGAGCTGAACGAGGTTCGCAGCCAATGGGCCGAGTCAGGACGTGATCCGAAGGACCTTTACACGATCTGTCTTCTGGGTGGTCGCGTTCTGGATGAAGGCGAGCCTCTCGATAGCGCCAAGATGTGGGCGCAGGCCGGCCCCTCCGCGGCGATCAATTTCCACTATCTGGTTGAGGAAGCTGAACTCGGATCGTTGATGTCGGGTGATTTTCCGTTTCGGGCTGAGCTCGAAGCATATCGCAAGGTCTATCAGGCATACGAACCGGCGGATGCGCGTTATCTCAGTAATCACCGCGGGCACTTGATGTTCGTCAGGCCGGACGAGAAGCATCTCACGGGACCCTTGATCAAGGGCCTTACTATGACGGGCACGAAGGCGGAACTGGTCGAGCGGCTAAGGGGAGTCAAGGCGCTCGGCTTCAGTCAGGTGCAATTTCATACGTTCCCTGGCCATGAGAATGAAATGATGGAGCGCTGGGCCGATGTCATGGCCCAGGTTTGACGAAAGCGACCACCTAGGTGTGTCACCCAGGGTTTGATGGGGCCTTATTTCCCAAGGTATGGCGGAAATTGAGTTCCAAGGTGACGCCGTTTGGATCCCTGACGAATACCTGACGTAGCCCGTACTGCGAGAAGTCATTCTCGACATGGGTAATGTTCCGCGACTTTAGCCGCGCGACGATCTCGTCGTAGCCCTCGCATTCGAAGGCGACGTGATCGATGGCGCCGCTGCCGTGGAACGACGGTGGGCCCGCGAAATCGGAACCGCCGCGATATTGGCTCATCTTGGCGTATGACGCTTTCGGATCCGCGGCATCGACCGGTGTCAGATGGACCACCGCCACGCCGGAGTCGTCATAGATCCAGGTCGGTGGAAGATCGACCGGCGCCATGGGGGCTCGATCGATCCGCATGCCAAGGGCGTCCACATAGAAACGGACGGTCTCATCGAATTTCATCGTCCGTATATTGTAATGCTCAAGCTTGCGAATCATCATGGTGGCTCTCCTCCACCTAAGCTGTTCCGTATGATAATAAGGCTTCCCGTGGTGCCGAGTCAGCGGCCGCAACACGGGAATCTTGTTCCAGCGCGCTTAGAAGACGTTCGAACCCACGCGTTTCCTGGCTTGTGAAGGCATCGATGTAGTCACGAGACAAAGCGCCGACCCGATCCAGCCGCCGTGCCATGTCTTCGAGGTGCTGCTCCTCCTCGGCAAGCAGGCTCTTGAGCGGCAGGTTGCGCCCGGCGCGCTTGAGGGCGGCTTGGAAAATGCCGTATCCCCAGGTGGCGCGGAATTCGACAATCATCGACATGTATAGATAGACAGCCGCGCTTGGCCCGGACAAGGACTGCCGCATGGCGAGTTCCAGGCGCTGGAAATACATGCGCGCGGCGGCGTGGGCGAGAACGTCGCCAGATCCGTAGGCCAGCGTACGCTTGGTGGCCGTTTCCGCGTGGCGCTTCATGAAAAAAGCATGACGGGTTTCATCGGCGAGATGCTTCAGCGTCGGCTGATCCATATCCGTCCGACCCTGGGTGACCATGATCTTCCGGCTGCCGATATGCTCCATCATCGACAGGGTATTCAGGAACAGGCCATGAAGCGCATCCGACGCACAGATGGTGTCGAGCAGGTTGGTCAGGCGACCAACCAAGCGCTTATTTTTGGTCTCGAAATCAGACAACGCACTTTGAATCAACGACGACATCGCAAAACCATTCGCTCTCGTGACGGGTGGCTAGTAATCCAATTCTGACATTCGCATTCTGTTTCGGCGCATCGCCTTGCGAATCTCAAATCCGCTCCACTAGGCCATCTATAACAGTGTCGCGGCCAGATCGCCAAATGCCGGGTGTTCTGTTGCCGGACCAGCCAACCGGGGCAGGCCTATAACCTTGATCGGATTGATAAACCGCGCTATGGCCGCGACGGTGTCCGCAAGCGGTACCGGGCTCCCGGCCGTTTCGCTGACGACCAGGGCCGTGACCACAAGATCGCTCCGGCGCAGAACGTCAACCGCCGTCAGGGTATGGCTGATGGTGCCGAGATAACTGCCGGCGACGACAATGACGGGCAGGCGGAGGGCGCGCATCCAATCCAGCACGGTGTGCTGCGCGTCGATAGGCACCATGATGCCGCCGACACCTTCAATGAAGAGTGCGCCCGCGGGCGCGCAGGTCTCGACGGCTTGTCGGGAATGGGCGACGAGGGCATCAAACGGAATCGTTCTTCCCTCTCGCGCCGCGGCCATGTCCGGTGACAGCGGCGCCTTGAATCGCCACGGCGAAATTCGATGGAGTTCGGCATCGGTGAGTGGGCGTTCCAGCGCCTTCAGCAATATGCCTGAGTCACTGTTCGCGCTCTCGCGGGGATCAAAGCCGCTGACGATGGGCTTGCGGGCGTCGACGGAATGTCCCCGGCGTCGCAAATGCCTCGCCAAAGCTTGGGTGACGAATGTCTTGCCCACGTCGGTTCCCGTTCCCGTGACAAACCAGGCGGGCATGATCAGCGACCGAGGACGCGGGATTGAATGACGTCGGCGAGGCGACGAATCTCGTCGTCGGGATGGGCGGCGGTGAATGCGATGCGAAGGCGGGCGGTTTTCGCGGGCACCGTCGGCGGGCGGATGGGGGCCACCAGAAAACCTTCTTCCTCCAGCATCCGCGAGGCTTCCATGGTCTTGAGCGCATCGCCGATGACCACCGGCACAATGGGGCTCTCGGCCAGGGGCAGGTTGAGCTGGCGCGTGAAGGCTTGCGCCTTTTGCACCGGACGCGCCGCAAGGGCCGGATCTCCCGCGATAACATCGAGGGCGGCCATGGCGGCGGCGACAATCGCCGGAGGCAGTCCGGTGGAGTAGATCAATGTCCGGGCCCTGGTGCGAATGAGGTCGATCACAGGTTGTGAGCCGCAGATATAGGCGCCGTATCCGCCCAGGGCCTTGGACAAGGTTCCCATCTGCAGAGCGACCTCGACTTTGCGGCCGCTTGCGAACGTCGAGCCTCTTCCACCGCCGACAACGCCTAGCCCGTGGGCATCGTCGGTCATGAGCCAGGCATCGAATCGTTCGGCAAGCCCGGCGAGGTCATGAAGGGGGGCAAGATCACCATCCATGGAAAACACACCGTCCGTGGCGATCAGCACGTGCCGGTATTTCGCGCGCATGTTGGTCAACAGCTGTTCCACATGGACGACGTCGTTGTGCCTGAATTCGACGACAGGCGCGCCGCTCAGGCGGGCGCCGTCCCAAATGCAGGCATGGGCCAGCTTGTCCACCAGCACCAGGTCGTTACGCCCGATCAGCGCCGGGATGATCCCGGTGTTGGCCAGATACCCCGACCCGAATACGCAGGCGGCCTCGGTTTCCTTGAGGGCGGCCAATCGGGCTTCCAACTGGGTGAAAAGGGGGTGGTTGCCCGTGACCAAACGGGAGGCGCCGGCGCCGACCCCGTATTGCTGTACGGCCGCGATGGCGGCTTCCTTGACGGCGGGGTGGTGGGTCAAATTCAAGTAGTCGTTGCAGGAAAAGGACAGCAGGCGGCGGCCATTGCGGGTCACCCAAACGCCGTCTTCCCGGGCCGTTTCCGCCAGAGTTCGCCGCAAATGCGTGGCTTCGAGATTGGCCAGCTTGGTCTGGGCATATATATCGAGTGAGGACGGGGCGGCCATGTTCGTGATAAATGATCCCTGCTTGACGACCCCGAGGGGGGAGGGGTACCTCCCCAGTCTATCCTATTCTCAGTCTACCCTATTTTGCCGTTACGAAAGGCGCTTGACGTGAACACCCAGGTCCGAGCCGTAGCCTCCCCAAAATCGCACCCGGCGGGATCGATCCGGCACGATTGGACCCGGGGCGAGATTGACGCGCTGTTCAAGCTGCCGTTCACGGACCTGATTTTTCAGGCCCAGACAATTCATCGCCAGCATTTCAATCCGACCCAGGTGCAAATCTCGACCTTGCTGTCTATCAAGACCGGCGGCTGCCCCGAGGATTGCGCTTACTGCCCGCAAAGCGCCCAGTACGATACGGGTGTCACGGCCTCCAAGCTGATGGAAGTGGAAACCGTGGTGGCCGAAGCCCGCGCTGCCAAAGCCGCGGGCGCGAGCCGGTTCTGCATGGGTGCCGCATGGCGCTCGCCCAAGGACAAGGACTTGGACGCTGTCTGCGCCATGGTGGAAGAGGTGAAGGCCTTGGGCATGGAGACCTGCGTCACCCTCGGCATGTTGACCGGGCCTCAGGCCGGCCGCCTCAAGCAGGCCGGCCTCGACTACTACAATCACAATCTCGACACGTCGCCGGAGTTCTACGGCGAGATCATCACCACCCGAACCTATGCCGACCGTCTGAATACTCTGGCCCACGTGCGCGAGGCCGGGATCAACGTGTGCTGCGGTGGTATCGTGGGCATGGGCGAGAGCGCGGACGACCGCACGGGTATGATCATGGCGCTGGCTAATCTCCCAGTCCATCCCGAGAGCGTGCCCATCAATCTCCTGGTGCAAGTGGAAGGCACGCCGCTTCACACGGGTAAGGCGCTCGATCCCATCGAATTCGTCCGCACGGTTGCCGTCGCGCGCGTCACCATGCCCGCGTCGGTGGTGCGGTTGTCGGCGGGCCGGGAAGATATGAGCGACGAAATTCAGGCGCTGTGTTTTCTGGCCGGGGCGAATTCCATTTTCTACGGGCCCAAATTGTTGACCACGCCCAATCCGGATCAGGACCACGATATGGGCCTTTTGAATCGGCTCGGCCTTACGCCGACGCCGTCAACGGTGTAGCGGGCACGCGCGTTGCCGACTTCGCCGCCAGCCTGGGTCCACGCGGGCCAGGCCCATTTGTGGCAGCCCTATACCCAGATGAAGACGGCCGATCCGCCGTTGCCGGTGGTGCGGACCGACGGCACACGGATCACGCTCGCCGACGGCCGTGAACTGATCGACGGCGTCGCCTCCTGGTGGACGGCGTGCCATGGCTATAATCATCCCCACATCCGCGATGCCGTCGAACGGCAGCTTGGCCTGATGCCCCATGTGATGTTCGGCGGGCTGACCCATGAACCGGCGGCGGTGCTGGCAAGCCGTCTCGCGAATCTGTTACCGGCCGGCCTCGACAAGGTGTTCTTCTCGGACTCCGGATCGGTGGCCGTCGAAGTGGCGCTCAAGATGGCGGTCCAGTACTGGCTCAATCGCGGCATTCGCAAGCGTCACAAGTTCATCGCATTCAAGGGCGCCTATCACGGCGACACCATCGGCACCATGGCCATATGCGATCCCGATGAGGGCATGCATCGCATGTTCGCGGGGCTGCTGCCGGTCCAGCATATCATCGACCTGCCGCGCGATGAGAACACGACGGCAGCCTTCGAGCAGTTTCTCCAACGTCACGCCGACGAAGTCGCGGCGATTATCATCGAACCCCTGGTGCAGGGCGCGGGCGGCATGCTGTTTCACAGCCCCGATGTGATGCGGCGGCTGCGGGCCGCGGCTGATCGTTACGGCCTGCTTTTGATCTGCGATGAAATCTTCACAGGCTTCGGGCGCACCGGCGTTATGTTTGCCTGCGAGACCGCCGCTGTCGTGCCCGACATCATGGTTCTGTCCAAGGCGCTCACGGGTGGGACGATGGCTTTGGCGGCGACAATCGCGCGACGGGAAATCTTCGATGCTTTCCAATCCGACGATCCGCAACATGCGTTGATGCACGGCCCGACCTATATGGCCAATCCGCTCGCGTGCGCGGCGGCCAACGCCTCGCTCGATCTGTTCGCGCGGGAACCACGCCTTGCCCAGGTTGCCGCGATCTCAAAGTGTCTCGCGGCCGGACTTGCTGAGTGCCGCAACTTGCCGCGTGTCAAGGATGTTCGCGTGATGGGTGCCATTGGCGTGGTCGAGCTTGAGCGCATCGACGATATGCAGGCGCTGAAACGTCGCCTGATTGCATCGGGTGTCTGGCTACGGCCGTTTAACAACATCATCTATCTGACACCCGCTTTCACCATGGGCGAAGATGATCTGCTTGCATTGATAAGTGCGATCAAGTCGGTGCTGACTCCCTAGTGGAGCGGATTTGACATTCGCGACCCCGCCATCCGCAGGACTGCGAGGCGAATGTCAAATTCAAAGCTCCGCTAGATTCAAATAGTTACTGGTGGTCCTTTGATTCTAACATTCGCATGACAGCCTGCCGAACGGGATGCGAATGTTGGAATCGGACCACCAGCGCCCGATGTCCTAAACTGTGATCACTGCCACAGATGGAGTTATCCATGATCGATCTCTATTTCGCGCCGACCCCCAACGGCCTGAAAGTCACCATTCTTCTTGAGGAGACCGGTCTGCCCTATCGGCTTGTGCCGCTCAACATCATGCGCGGTGAGCAACTCACGGATGCATATGTTCGAATAAATCCGAACAACCGCATGCCGGCCATGATCGACACCGACCCTGCCGGCGGCGGGGCACCGGTGACCGTATTCGAATCCGGCGCCATCATGATGTATCTGGCGGAGAAGGCCGGGCGCTTCTGGCCGCAGGATCTGCGCGGCAAATATGAGACGACCCAATGGCTGATCTGGCAAATGGCCAATCAAGGTCCCAAGTTCGGCGAGTGCGGACATTTTCGCCGTCTCGGCGATACCCGCGGCGACCAATCCTATGCGGTGCGGCGCTTCACTGATGAGGTCAACAGAATCTGCGGCGTCATGAACAATCGCCTTTACGATCGACGCTATCTGACGGGCGACGCGTACACCATCGCCGACATGATTTCCTATCCCTGGGCATCGCGGTGGAGTGACTATGGTCAGGACATCGCCGAATTCAACCATCTCAAGCGCTGGCTTGACGAGTTGGCGGCGCGGCCGGGCGTGCAAAGGGGCATGGTCGCGGGCAAGGGCATCTTCGGCGAACAGCCGGAGATGACTCCCGAAGAACGGGAGCGCGTGAACAAAATACTGTACAACCAGCGCGCCCGCCCGGCACCGGATGCGAAGCGGGGGTGATAATGCTAGTTTGAGGGCGCGGCGCTCGACGTCTTGAAGAATGCCTCCGCGCCGGGGTGCAGCGGGAGCGGAAGGCCCAGCTGGGCCGTGTTCGGGCTGATCATGATCCCCGCCGCGCTTCCCAGCCGCAGGTAGTCCACCGGACCAAACACGGACTGCAAAAGCGCGTTTACTTCCGTCACCCGGACATCGCGATCCGCCGCGAGAATGGCCGCGACCGCCACCGTTGCCACGGCATTCTGCTGCCCGCGATAGGTTCGGCCGGGAATGCTGAGCGCAATATAATGGGTTTCGCCGCTGGTCAGAAGCGCGATGGCGTCGCTGTCCAGGCTCAGCAGACGGAACGGATGGTCCATGGCTGTGGCGGCAATCGCGCCGTAGGGCGCGGCAACGGCGGTGACAATCGCATCGATGGTTCCGGCGGCAAGGGCATCCATTGCTTCCGGCAGCGCATGGGAGATCGTGGTTTCCGGGAGCGTGCTTGGCAAGCGGTGCGCTCGCAGCACGTCTTCGGCGGCTTGTGTTGTTCCTGAGTTGGAAGCGACGATGACGATGCGTTTGTCGCGCAGGTCGGCAACGGAATTGACGCGGCTATTCTCGCCGACAATGACATGGATCGGCTTGGGATAGAGACTGGCGACAGCACGCAGATTTTCATAGGGCCCGCTCGCTGCGAAGATGCCGCTGCCGGCGGCGGCGAGTGCCGCCGTGTCGCTGTCGATAATGACGGCGGTTGCGGTCTTGTCGCGGGCGAGCCGCAGGCTTTCAATCGGGCCGTCGGCGACGAGATTGACGATGGGATGCGAGTCCGGCTGAGACCGGCGCAGCGCTTCAACCACTTTCCATCCGTCACTGCCCGGAACGCCGCCGGCAAGGGCAAACCCACCCTTAGTCCTCGCGACGAGGGCCAGCGCGCGGGTGGGCGGCCAGGTCAGATTCTCGGCGATCAATTTCCAGGTCTCGGGGACGGTCCCGGCGATCGCAACAAGATTGCCGAGGTATTGCAAGGACGACGGCGCCGCGAAGGATTGGCCCGGCGCTGCATGGAAGGCACGAAGCCGCCAGGGTTCCGGCGCGCCGGAGGCGTCGTACTCATAAGTCGCCGTGCCGGGAATTGTGAGGATATCACCCGTGGTATTGCCGCGCGCGGTGATCCCGCCGATCTCATCGGGCATCGCACCAAACGCATCGGCAAGGGCGGCGGCGCCGTATTGGTCCCATGTGCTGAAGGCTGTGTCCCGGTTGAGGCGTACGGTGGCGACGAAATGGACGACGCGTTCGCCACGGGTTGTGACGCTCTCGGGCCGGGCGATGCCGACAATTTCCGCGGATTGCAATGTCAGAAGCCCGGCGGGAACCGTTGTTGTTAGCGCCGATTCAAGATCGTTCTTTAAACGGCCGGGCGATGGGTCTTGATCACAGCCCGACAGCATGGCGCCCACCATCACTACAATGGCGAGCCAGCGCGCGGTGCCAGCTAGTCTTGTCATATGGCTGCAATCCCCATAGGCGTATCCATCCATTCTGGATTCCGGATACTCGTCCGCGCGTCTATATAACACATCCGCATCCGCGCCGCTTCGATAGGTACGCTTATCGTTGCTTTGTCACGCGGTGGCCATCCACATAGAGAACGTCCATCTCCGATCCCAGCAGGAAGCGTATCGCCTCGTCCGGTGTCTCGACGATAGGTTCCCCTGGACCGTTGAGGGATGTATTCATAACCACGGGGCAGGTGGTTTGCGCCGCGAACGCGGTCAAAAGATCGTGAAAGCCGCCGGCCTTGGCGCTGACGGTTTGGACACGCGCGGTGCCGTCCGTGTGGGTAATGGCTGGCAGTGCTGCCCGGTCAATCACATCACCGGTGAAGAGCATGTACGGCGATGGAAACGGCATGCCGGAAAAATGTTCGCTGGCGCGCTCGGCGAGGACCGCCGGTGCGAACGGCCGCCATTTCTCACGGCCTTTGATGTCGTTCACCCGTGGCCAGTTCTGGGCAATGCGGGGATCGGCGAGCAGCGACCGATGGCCCAGGGCGCGAGGTCCGATTTCGCTGCGGCCTTCGAACCAGCCGATCACTTTGTTGGCGGCCAGATCGGTGGCCGCGGCCGTGGCGGCGCGTGCGCCAAGATGCTCCGCCGCGACCAGCCCGTTCACAGCGGCGATGGCGGATTGAACGGCGGCGGGTTGGATGTTGGCGCCAAGATATGGCGAAACCGGTTCTCCGATCGATCTGCTGGGAACACTGGCGCCGAGCAGATTGTGCTGCATCCACAGGGCCGCGCCGACGGCGAGGCCGGTGTCGTCGCAGGATGGCGGAATGTAGATATGGCGCGATGAATTCTCGGCGGCAATTAGGCTATTGGTGGGGCAGGAGAGGGCACAGCCGCCGCCCATGCATATCCCTTCGAGGTCGATGCCCGCGCCCAACGCCGCCGCGCTCATGCCCCGGATGATCGCCAGGACATTTTCCTCAAAGGTCTTGTGGGCGGAAGCAGCGAGATCGGCATTGATCGGCTCCAGCACCCGCGCCCTGTTACCGAGTGCATCCGTGGCGTAGCCAAGGGTCTTCGCCCGCTCCAAGACCTCCTTGAGCCACTGGTCGGCGATGCCAAGGGCATTCATGGTCTTCAGGCTACGGGCGCTCTCAACGAAAGCGGGATCGAACAGGTTTGGTGCGCCATAGGGCGCCAGTCCCATGAGTTTGCCGGCGTCGTAGCCGAGGCCAACCGCGTGAGCGACGCAGTTATAAAAGCCGCCGAGCCACGTGTAGGGCCGGGCAACGGGGACGATTGTGTTCCCCTGGCCGATGCACAACAGGCCGGCCGACAGGGGCTGCGAAGCGCCGTCGTAGGTTAGGATCAGGGACGACGAGAGACCGGACTGGTAGAAGGCGTCCGCGGCGTGGGCGGCCTGGTGATCGACGAATACTCCCGGAATGGTCTTGCCGCTCAGCCGAATGGTGCAGGGGTAATGGAACAGAAGCCGATTTTCGGGCGCGGCCAGTAGTTGCTTCAGCTTCAGTTCCGGTAGGGTCGACAGGCTGCCCGGAGTCGGCCATGTGTCCAGCCAGGCGACGGGACTGACCACATTCTCCGGCGGCATGACGACTTCAAGATCATCGAAGCTATCGCGATTGATCGATAACCGTTTGGCCATTTCCGCCGTGGGGCGCCGTTCTTTCCACAGCCGGTAACTGAAATTGAATGTCTCGTTGGAGAGCCAGATGTTGCCCGAGGCATAGGGCGGACCGGTGACCGGCGAGGGGATCTGCGGCAGAGCGCCGGCCGTGTCCGCGCTGAAGTCGAGGGCGATCTCATCCTTCCGCGACAGGATGATGGGAATGGTCTGGGTGGTCGCGATGGCGCAGTAGTCGATGTCGTCCAGGGACAGTCCTGCTTCACGCAGGGCCCGTTCGATCATCGCGCGATCAATTCCCACGGCATGTTTGACGCGGGTCAGCCGCTCCGTCAGCAGAACGGTCCGGACAATTCCATCCGTGACAACGGCGACGGCGCCATCGTGGCCGAAGTGTAAGCCGAGGATATTCACGCCGTTCGGGGGGATTGTGTGGAAGCCAAGGCATGAGGATACAAACCCCTGCGGAATCGCGCAAGCGGCCATGCCCGCCGCTCGCCACCGTCCCGTACCACCCGGCGAAGGCCGGCAACGTATTGACGGCGGTCAACATGCTTTCCGGCGATGCGCATATACTTCCAGCGATTTTATATGAATTTTATATGGACGGCGGGGGTAAGCCCTCTCGCTTTTATACGGCGCCGCGCGGCATTTACGGTGCGAACGAACGTATCCGGTATAGCTAATACGGTTCGAATCTCGAGGTTGCCGCGAGTGGCGGCGCGACGTTGGAGAACACCAATGCTTGACGTGATTTTTCTGGCCGTCGGTTTCGGCTTTCTGGCGATAGCCGTGCTGTACGTAGTCGCTTGCGACCGTCTCTGAGGCCTGGATTAAAGGAGAGACCAATGATTTTCGATTATGCCCTGGGCGCGGCGGTCATGCTTGGTTTGCTCGTCTATCTCGTCTACGCGCTGATCCGACCCGAGCGGTTCTAAAGGAGCGACGGCTATGACTGCCAATGGTTGGGTTCAGATTGCGCTTTATTGCGTGATCGTCACACTTCTCACCAAGCCCTTCGGCGCCTTCATCACGAAGGTCTTCAACGGCGAGCGCACTTTGCTTTCGCCCGTGCTGCGACCGATCGAACGCGGGATCTATGCGATCTGCGGTGTTGACGAAAAGGACGAGCAGCATTGGGTGATTTATGCCGTCGCCATGTTGCTCTTCACGGCGGCGGGGTTTGTGACGCTCTATGCGTTGCAGCGCCTGCAGGCCGTTCTGCCGTTCAATCCGGCCGGCCAGGCTAACGTCGAGCAGAGCCTGGCCTTCAATACCTCGGTGAGTTTCATCACCAACACCAATTGGCAGTCCTACGTGCCGGAAGCCACCATGAGCTATTTCACGCAAATGGCTGGCCTCACGGTGCACAACTTCGTCTCTGCTGCGACCGGCATCGCGCTGGCTATCGCTCTCATTCGCGGATTTGCCCGCCGTTCCGCGCAGACCATCGGCAACTTCTGGGTCGATTTGACCCGCTGCACCCTTTACATCCTGCTGCCCATTTCCATCGTTGTCGGTCTGTTCTTTGTCTGGCAGGGCATGCCGCAGAATTTGAATGCCTATACCGAGGCGACGACCCTCGAAGGCGCGAAGCAGATCATCGCCCAGGGTCCGGTGGCGTCCCAGGAAGTGATCAAGATGCTGGGCACGAACGGCGGCGGATTCTTCAACGCCAATTCCGCCCATCCCTTCGAAAATCCGAACGCGCTCACCAATTTCGTGCAGATGGTTCTCATCTTCTCCATCGGCGCGGCCCTCACCAATGTTTTCGGCCGCATGGTCGGCGACCAGCGTCAGGGCTGGGCAATCTTCGCCGTCATGGGCCTGCTGTTCCTTGCCGGCACAGCGACTGTCTATTGGGCGGAGGCGCCGGGCAATCCGGCTTTCGCGGCACTTCACATAGATCAAGTGCCGTCGGCACTTCAGGCTGGCGGCAATATGGAAGGTAAGGAGGTTCGTTTCGGCATCGCCAACTCGTCCTTGTTCACGACAATCACCACCGATGCATCCTGCGGCGCGGTCAACAATATGCATGACAGCCTGACGCCTTTGGCCGGCATGGTTCCCTTGGTCAACATCATGCTGGGCGAGATCATCTTCGGCGGCGTGGGCTCAGGGCTTTACGGCATGCTGATCTTCGCGGTCGTAGCCGTCTTCATCGCTGGGCTCATGGTTGGACGCACGCCGGAATATCTGGGCAAGAAGATCGAGTCCAAGGAAGTGAAGATGGCCATGCTTGCCATCTTGATCCTGCCGTTATCGATGCTCGGGTTCACGGCACTTGCGGTCGTCGTGCCGCAGGGGCTGGCCGGCATGGCCAATGCCGGGCCGCACGGCTTCAGCGAGGTGCTGTATGCCTATACGTCGGCGACCGGCAATAACGGCAGTGCCTTCGCCGGCCTGTCGGCCAACACGCCCTTCTATAACACCACGCTGGGTCTCGCGATGTTCATCGGCCGCTTCCTGATGATCATTCCGATGCTGGCCATTGCCGGTTCGCTTGCCGCCAAAAAGATTGTTCCGGCCTCGGCCGGCACCTTCCCCACCAACGGCGGTCTATTCGTCGGCCTTTTGATTGGCGTCATTCTGATCACCGGCGGTCTTATCTTCTTTCCGGCGATCGCACTCGGTCCCATCGTCGAGCATCTGTCGATGACCGCCGGCACGTTATATTGAGGTCTCAAATCATGGACACGACACTCGCCGCTCAACCGATCGCACGCTCGCGCAAGCGTATGCCCGTTACCACCATGACCGATCCGGCCATCCTGGGCCCGGCGATCGGCGGTGCATTCAAGAAGCTCAATCCGCGTCTCATGATCAGGAATCCGGTCATGTTCGTGGTGGAAGTGGTTGCCGCCTTGACCACGCTGCTTTTCATCCGCGACCTTGTAACTGGCGCAGGCGGGTACGCCTTTTCCTTCCAGATCAATCTCTGGCTCTGGTTTACCGTGCTGTTTGCCAATTTCGCAGAGGCCGTGGCCG
>SCTM01000085.1 GCA_004297485.1 Rhodospirillaceae bacterium | reverse complement strand
CCGATCTCGACGAGAAAATAATGCTTCATAAACCGCTCGACCGCCGTCGCCCCGGCGCGATCGTGATATCCGAGACGCGGCGCGATCTCGCGCTGCAGATCGAAGGTGAGGCGGTTTTCCGGACGCCCGGCGATATAGTGGATATGGCAGCGCACGGCCGACAGAAATTCATGGGCCTTGACGAACTGCGTCGCGGCGGCACCGTCGATCACGCCCAGATCGGCAAGCTTGCGTGCATCGCCGGTGCCGTAAACGTACTTGGCGATCCATGACAGCGTGTGCATATCACGCAGGCCGCCGCGATCTTCCTTCACGTTGGGCTCAAGGCGATAGCGGGTGTCACCCAGTTTCTGATGACGCGCGTCGCGCTCAGCAAGCTTGGCCTGAACGAATTGGGCGCCGGTGCCGTCGACCACTTCTTTCTGGAACCGCGCCTTCAGTTCGGCGACCAGGTCCTGATCTCCCCATACCCACCTCGCATCCACCAGCGTCGTGCGGATGGTGATGTCGGTCTTGGCCTGGACGATGTTTTCGGTGACGGACCGCACCGCCTGGCCGACTTTCAATCCTAGGTCCCACAGCACATAGAGCATGAACTCCACGACCTGTTCGCTGAACGGCGTCTCCTTGTAGGGCAGCAGAAACAAGAGATCGATGTCGGACAAAGGCGCCAGCTCGCCACGGCCATAGCCACCGAGGGCAACGATACTGAGGCGTTCGCCGGTTGTGCGCACGCCGCTCGGCATGAAATGGCCCGTCACCGAATCGAAAAGGATGCGGATAAGTTGGTCCATGAGATAGCTGTGGGCGGAAACCGTCTCGGTACCGTTGGCGCGCCCGTGTTCCAGGCGTGCGCGAATGATGGCGGTACCGTCCTTGAGCGCGGTCTTGATGACCTCCACCAAACGGGCGCGTTTCACTTCCGCCGAAACATCGGCGCGGGCACTTTCGTCGAGGAGTGCGGCGACATGCCGGCGATCAATGATCTCGCGTGGATTGAGAATGTGGGACACGGTCACTCGTGACTAAAATGAATGCGATGGGCAGCGTTACCGGAAGTCGCGCGGTTCGGGGTTGCGCGTCAATCCCTGTTCGCGGGCGACCTGCTCGGGAATGGAGATCACCCGCCCCGTGGACGGTGCCTTTGTCACTGGCAGCTTGGGCTCCGCAGGCGCCGACGACACGGCCGCCTTGGCGAGCAGGGTCTGATCAATGGCAAAGCGTGATTTGACCCGTGCACTGACCAGCGCCAACAGCTCTAGGGTTTTGGCTTGACCGATGAGGATCAACGCGAGAACGAATGCACCACCGGCGCCAGCCAAGGCATAGTCCTCATTCACCCAAGCCGCCCTCGAAAACGACAGCAACATAAGAACCACGGTGGCGGTCAGTGAAAATATGCCCATCCCTGACAAAATACGGGCAATGCCCGGTACGTCCGGTTTATCAGGATCGATTTCGAAAACCATATGACCCTTCCCTGGAGCAGCAACTGCAAGTCCGATTGATGCATACGCCTTCCCGACCGCAGTATACCAGATTGCAAACCAGTCGGCGGTAGTCGCTAAGGCTCTGAAATAGGTGTTATTTAAGGATTTACCGCCTCACCGCACCAGCAGCGCCCGCAGCCGGTACAGTTCCTCCAACGCGGCGCGGGGCGGCAGGCTGTCCGGGTCCAGGGCTTTCAGGGCGGCAAGGGCGTCGGCTTCCTCCGGGGTAATGGGCGGGGTTATGGCCGGCGTCGCAGGGACACCGGGTGCCATGGCGGCGGCAAACAGGGGTAAATCCTCGGCCAGGTCCGTAAGGACCCTGGCCGCCTGACCGGACTGCTCGCCCCGCTCCAACACCGCCAGTACCTGCTCGGCACGGGTCACAGCCATCCCCGGCAATCCGGCGAGACGGGCGACGTGAATGCCGTAGGAACGGTCGGCGGCCCCGGCTGCGACCTCGTGGAGGAAAACCACATCCCCCTGCCACTCCTTCACCCGCATGGTGTGGGATTTGAGGGCTTTCAGCCGGTCACAGAGGGCGGTCAGTTCATGATAGTGGGTGGCAAACAGGCCCCGGCACCGATTCACGTCGTGAAGATGTTCAAGGGTCGCCCAGGCGATGGACAGGCCGTCGAAGGTCGCCGTTCCGCGCCCGATTTCGTCGAGGATGACAAACGACCGGTCCGTGGATTGGTGCAGGATGGCGGCGGTTTCCACCATCTCCACCATGAATGTGGACCGGCCGCGGGCCAGATCGTCAGCGGCGCCGACCCGGGAAAACAGCCGGTCGATCACCCCCACATGGGCGGATGAGGCGGGGACGAAGCTGCCCATCTGGGCCATGACCGCGATCACCGCGTTCTGGCGGAGAAACGTGCTTTTGCCAGCCATGTTGGGGCCGGTGATCAACCACAATCGTCCCGCGTCGGTACCATCGGCAGCCACATCGGCGAGGATGCAATCGTTGGCGACAAAGCTCTTTCCCCCGTCGGCGCGAAGCGCCGCCTCCACCACCGGATGGCGCCCGCCGGTGACGGCAAAGGCAACGCCCGTGTCCACCAGCGGACGGACATAGTTGTGATCGACCGCAAGCTGAGCCAGGGCGCCGGCCACATCGAGGGCGGCCATGGCGGCGGCGGCGGCGGCGATTTCCGTCGCCCGTGATTCAACCTCCTTTACCAGATCGGCGAACAGGGTGAGTTCAAGCGCCAACGTCCTGTCGGCGGCGGAGCGGATGCGATCGTCCAGGTCGGCCAGCTCGACCGTGGTAAACCGCATGACGTTGGCCAAAGTCTGGCGGTGCACGAAGCGCATGCGCGCCGACCCGTCCGTACCACCGCGATCTTCCGCGATCAGCCGTTCGCCGTGCTTGGCCGGCATCTCGATGTAATAACCGAGCACGTTGTTGTGACGAATCTTGAGCGCGGAAATGCCCGTGGATTCGGCATAAGTTGCCTGTAGGCGAGCGATGGTGCGGCGGCTGTCGTCACGCAGCGCCCGCAATTCGTTCAAGGTCGCATCGTAACCGGCAGCGATGAAACCGCCGTCGCGGCTGAGTAGCGGCAGCTCGGCGCTGAGCGCGCGCACAAGGCGATCCACCAGCGTCTCATGATGGCCAAGGGCCGTCAGATTCTCCTGAACCGATTGGGGCACAGGGGTGAGGGCCGATACGCGGGTCACGACTTCGCGCAGGCGCGCCGTAAGCGCCAAGCCATCCCGCACCGCCGCCAGGTCGCGAGGCCCGCCGCGACCCACGGTCAGCCGGGACAGCGAGCGCTCCACATCGGGACAGGCAGCAAGCAGGTCGCGCAAATTCTCGCGCGCGGATGCGCCATCGACAAAGAAAGCGATGGCGTCGAGGCGCGCATCGATGGCCGCCGGATCGGTCAGAGGCGCGCTGAGCCGTTCCGCCAGCAGGCGTGCGCCGGCCCCGGTGACAGTGCGATCGATGACGCTGAGCAGACTGCCGCGCCGCTCGCCGCTTAAACTGTGCGTGAATTCCAGATTGCGCCGGGTGGCGGCATCGATCTCCATCACCGCGCCCGCCGACAGGCGTTTGGGCGGCTCGAGCCGCGGCAACTTGCCTTTCTGGGTCAGCTCGACGTAGTCGATCAACGTACCGGCGGCGGCGACCTCGGCGCGGGTGAAGGTTCCAAAGGCCGCGAGCGTGCCCACACCGTAGAGCTGTTCCAAGCGGCGACGGGCGTTATCGGAATCAAAGCGGGGGCCGGGAAGGGGTGTAAGATTCGCCTTCCATGGAGCCAGCAGCGCCATGATCTCGGGCTGTGCCAACAGGCGATCGGGCAGCAGCAACTCCCCCGGCGCGAGCCGGGCCAGGGCAGCCGGAAGATGCGGCAACGTCACCGCCTGAACCTGGAACGTGCCGGTGGAGATATCGAGCCACGCAAGGCCGGGCTCATTCTGCACGAGGGCCAGAGCCGCCAAGTAGTTATGCGCGCGGGCATCAAGCAGGGATTCTTCGGTCAGCGTGCCCGGCGTGATCAGGCGCACCACGTCGCGCTTGACCACGCCCTTGCGCTTCTTGGCTTCCGCCGGGTCCTCCAGCTGCTCGCAGACGGCGACCTTGAAGCCGTGCCTGATCAGGCGGGCAAGGTAGGCCTCGTGACTGTGGATCGGCATGCCGCACATGGGGATGTCCTGGCCCAGGTGCTTGCCGCGCTTGGTGAGCGTCAGATTGAGAGCCCCGGCGGCCGCCACCGCGTCGTCGAAGAACAGCTCGTAAAAGTCGCCCATGCGATAGAACAACAGTGCATCCGGATGGGCCGCCTTGACGGCGAGGTACTGGGCCATCATGGGCGTGGCATCCAGAACGGCCGCGACCGCATCGGGCGCGGTATCCGGCCCAATGTCCAACAACGTCAGGTCGTGTTCGGATGGAACAGTTTGCGGCACGGCGTCGGGTGACACGGAAAATTCATCCTGGAAACATGAAGTGCCGGGGACACTACACCACGCTTTGTTGACACTCTAGGCGGCGACACGGCCGTACGGCACACTCATGCCCCGCGATCACGACTATAACCTGTGGACTCCCCCCGTATCGCCGCAATACGGCTTCAGAGAAGCATCGTTTGAAACATCCGCCATGAACCGCGTGTCCGCCGCCAAGTTCCGTCGCCTCGTCGCCTGGTGCATCGGGCCATGCCTTCCGGCCTGGGCCGGGCTGGCGGGCCTGGCGCTGTTCGGCCGGCTAACTTGGTGGGATGCGGCGATAACGGGGTTTTTGATCATCATCGTGCTGACGCCGTTCATTCTTTCACGGCTGAAAGACATCGACGCCACAATTTCCTATGCGGAAACCCTGCTGGACAATCCCGAAGCGCCGCCGCCGGCCCTCACCCATTCGGCGACCGCTGTCCGTTTGCTCGGCGCCATGACGGCTCTCCAACGTCTTTGGGCAGAGCGGCGCGACCAGGCCGAAGCCACCGCCCGTTCGCGGCAGAACATTATCGACGCGCTACCTGATCCGCTCCTGCTCCTGGACCGGCGTCGGCGGGTCCGCAGCGCCAATGCCGCGGCGCGCGAGCTGTTCAATCTTGATACGGCATCCCCGCAGGGCGGACGGCTGGTGGCGGACCGGGATCTGGCTGGGCTGATCCGCGATCCCAAGGTGCTCGAGGCCGTGGATATGACCCTCGACCAGCGCCGCGCCACGGCGGCGCAGTTCGTTCTGCCCTCGCCGGTGGAACGCACCTACCGAGCCCTGGTCGTTCCGTTGCCGGAACCGGTTGAAGAAACCAGCGCGGTCATTGTCGCCTTGTCCGACGAAACCGAGCGCCTGAAGGTGGAGCGCATGCGCGCCGACTTCGTCGCCAACGCCAGCCATGAACTGCGCACGCCGCTGGCTGCGGTATTGGGATTCATCGAAACCCTGCGCGGGCCCGCCAAGGATGACGAGAAAGCGCGCATGGAATTTCTCGACATCATGTTCAAGCAAGCAAGCCGCATGGCACGGTTGATCGACGATCTTTTGTCCCTGTCGCGCATCGAGCTACGCGAACATGCGCGACCCGCCGACGCCATCGACA
>SCTM01000084.1 GCA_004297485.1 Rhodospirillaceae bacterium | reverse complement strand
CGGATGGCACGACGTTGGTGGACAACCAGGCGACGACCGTGTCGCACGTGCCCTTGACGCAGGTGAACGCCAGCGACTCATACGCCGCCGGCAGCTTCAACGGCATTTTCGCCGGTGTCCGCGACATCACCAGCTCGCTCAAGTCCGGCAAGCTCGCGGGGCTCGTCAATCTGCGCGACGATGTTCTGCCTGGCATGCAGGCCCAGATCGACCAGCTTGCCAGCTCACTCGAGCAGCAAGTCAATCAGGTCAGCAACCAGGGTACGGCCGCGGTTCCGGCATCGATCAACAACATTACCGGCTCGACCCAGTTCATGGCGCCGTCGACGCAGAACGTCACGTTCTCCGGCGGGACGACCAACGTCGTGCTGTACGATTCGAGCGGCAAGGAGATTGCATCCAGTGCGATCCTCGATCCGGCGGGAATCAATTTCACCAACGGCGGTTCTCTGAGCAGCCTCGCATCATCGATGCAGACCTGGCTTCAGGCCCAGGACCCGCAGCTGGCAAACGCCACCGTGTCGTTCAATGCCAAAGGCCAAATGGCCGTCAACCTCGGCACCGACAGCATAAGCGTCGGCTTCATCGACGAGCAGTCGGCGACAAAAGGCAGCGGTCAGAGCGACGTGTCGGTCGGCCTCGATCTCAACGGCGATGGACAGACCGATACCACCACGCAGGGGTTCTCGAACTTTTTCGGCCTGAACGATTTCTTCACATCGGCGCCAAACGTGAGTCAATGGAGCTCGGGCCTCAAGCCGGCCAATTACACCCTGACGACCACGTCGGCGCAGACACTTCAGTTCTCTGACTCCGCCAATCCGACCGGGATTCCCGGCGGCACCGTCACGGTCAATCCAACCGATTCCCTGCAGACCATCGCCGCCGCCATCAATTCCAATGCCGCCCTGTCGGGAATCATTCAGGCGATTGTCGTGCCGGAAGGTGGCGGCCAGCGCCTTGTCGTCCGTGACGTTCTCGGCAATCAGCTCGCCGTGACTCAGGCCGGTGGCACCAGCGCCGTGACGGCTCTGGGTCTCGCCCAGGCGAACAACGGACTGTCGCAGACACTGGCGGTGAACCAGACTCTCGTCAACGACTCCTCGCTGCTTCCCAGTGGCGCGATCCAACTCGACCCGGTGACAGGCAAATTTGTCGTCGGCTCCAGCGACAACACCATCGCCCTGAAGCTTGCCAACCTGATGACAAGCCAGGTGTCCGTCAGCGCCGCCGGCTCATTGCCCGCCGGCAATATCACATTCGGCGATTATGCCGGTTCGATCGTCGCGCAGAGTTCCAGCCAGACAGCGGTTGCCCAGACCAACCTGCAACAGGCAACCGCGCTCCAGAGTTCGGTTCAGAATCAACAGGCCACAATTTCCGGCGTCAACCTCGACCAAGAGATGAGTCAGCTTCTCGTTTACCAGCACAGCTACGCAGCAGCGGCAAAAGTGATCTCCACCACACAGCAGCTGTTTGACGCGCTGACGAACATGGTCAACTGAGGCTGAAGGAGGATTAGAAAATGGTTACCCGCATAGCCACAGCGACCAATAACGACGCGCAAGTCGCGAGCATGTTGGCCCTTCAGTCCAAGGTCAATACCGAGCAGCAGCAAATGAGCAGCGGCCTGGTGTCCCAGGATTACGTCGGCGTCTCCGGCGATGCCTTTCGTCTGCTCAACATCGAGAGCCAGCAGGCGCGGCTGAATAACTACATCTCGAACAACGCCAGCACGACGACGAATCTTCAAACTCAGCTGACGTCCGTCCAGTCGATCAATAGCCAAGCCACAACGATTCAGGGCCTGCTCGTGACCGCCAGCGGGCAGGATTTCGCGTCGCAATCTCCAAACAATGTGGCGACGATTCAGGACATCCAGCAGAAAGCCTTCTCGGCTCTGAGCCAGATCACCTACTTCCTCAATCAGAAGGTTGACGGACAATACGTATTCGGCGGCGGCCAGAGCAACACCCAGCCCGTGAATTTCCCCTACGGCAGCCTCGGCCAGTTCCAACAGACTTTCGACGGAATCAATACCGTGTTCCCCAGCACGCGGGTCGCCGATATGACAAATATCGGGTTCAATAACGTGGCGGTGAATTATACCCCAGCGACCGTAGGCGGTACGAACTACACAGAAGTCTCGGCGGCGCCGAATTCCTTTATCACGCAGACGTTGACCAGCGCCGGCTTCGGTTCGCTGAACTTCACCAATATTGGCGCCAACGGCAAGGTCACCGCGTCGATCCCCGGTGCATTCAAAAGCCTGCAAGTGGGACAGACGATCTCCTTCGACAACACCGCCTCCGGAACCAATAACAACGGCATTTATACCGTCACGGCGGTTTCCCCGGACGGCAACTCCATCACCCTCGACCAGAATGTAAATGCCGGCGTCGAGCCGGTGGACAGCACCAAAATAAACCTGCTGGTGCCCAATGGAACCGCCATGGCCCTGAGTGGATCGGCCGCGGGAAATAACGGCGCCAAGACGATCACGTGGCCGACCAATGCGCAGTTGGCCGCCGCCGGTTTTTCGAATGGCGACGGCGCGCCGCCGCAAGACGGATCGACTCTATTCATCAATCCGCAGGTGCCATCGGCCGTCAGCGAAACCATCTCGCTCAATTCGACGTCGTTTCTGACCGGCGCGAATATCACGACTCAGCAGAAGATCAGCGATACCCAGAGCATCAATCTCGATGTCACGGCGCTCGATCCGGCCTTCGAGAAGGTCATCCGTGGGCTGGGCATTCTTGCCCAGGGCAACCTGATCAACAATCCGTCCCGCATCTCCCAGGCCCTTGGACTGATCGATGACGGGATATCCCACTCGTCCCTGTCGACGACAGAACAGCCCAGCGATCTCACGTCGGTCGAGAATAAGCTCAGCCTCAACCTGAAGACCTTGTCGGACACGACGGATCAGCAGAACCAGCTGCTGGCTTTCCTGGGTAGCCGTCAGAACGACATCCTACAGGCCAATCCGACGACGACCGCGGTGAAGCTCAATTCGGACTCCAACAGCCTGCAGGTCTCCTACGCGACCCTGGCGAAGATCCAAAATCTGTCGCTGCTCAACTATCTATAGGCCTAAGCGACGCACCCGGACCGCGTTCGGGTATCGCCCTTTATTTGACGGTTTTGAGCAATCCGATTGTGTCGTGGTCGAGCATGGCCGCGCTGAAGCGTGCCGTATAGGCGGTGTTGATCGCCTCCACCTGATAGAACGACTCGTTGCAGAGGAACACGATATAGCCGCGCGCCAGGAACAGTCCGTACTGGTATAACGCGTCGTCGAAGCTCGGCGGCGTGACGCCATTGCGCTCCAACTCATCGAGGTAGTGGCGCAACAATGCCCCCTCCCAACGCGGACGGTCGGCCAGATCGAGCGCACAAACGATGTGATAGGAGATTTCCTCGATCGCGGGCCCGCGACCGGGAAGAGAATCGAGGAAGCCCGGCGAATCGTCCGGATAGATGTAAAGATTTCCGAGATGCGTGTCGCCGTGAACGATGACGTGCGGCCGCTGGCCCGAAAAAGTGACCAGCCGATCGAGCGCGTCAGCCATCCAGTGGCGGTCGTGGTAACGCACCGATGCCGCCGCGCCGCGCGGCGAGTCCACGAAACGCTGCCACTCCTCGGGGACGAGATATTGGCCGAAGTGATGGCGCGTGTTTACCGCCACATCATTTACCCACGCCCACTTTCGGCCGGGCACGAGGTCAGGACTGTCCCAGGTCTGCGCATGATGCCGCGCCAGTACGGCGAGACGGCGCGCGACTTGGTCATGGGTTTGCGGCTTGAGCGCGCTGCAGAAGG
Organism: Rhodospirillaceae bacterium; assembly: GCA_004297485.1. Taxonomy (GTDB): domain Bacteria; phylum Pseudomonadota; class Alphaproteobacteria; order Rhodospirillales; family Rhodospirillaceae; genus SCTM01. The sequence goes on along the minus strand of SCTM01000084.1, from coordinate 10,345 downwards.
TGACACCGCGCGCGACCATGTCTTCCATGATGATGATGCCCTGCTGCCGCTGCGGATCATGGTCGGCGAAGTAGCAAACAGGCGTCGGCAGCTTGAACACGGAATACACGTCGCGATAGCCCCGCACCTCTGTCCCATGCATCTCGTGCATCTCGCGGCTATGAGGCTCGAAGCCGCCTTTCAGGATCACGGTCTCGGGAATCCCCGCGCGCTTGCCGGCCTCATCCATATCGAGACGCAGCCGGATCTTGGTGCAGGTGCCGCGCATCATATCGACGATCTCGAAATTGCGCACGGTAACGCCCGGTGCGCGCGTGCGCAGCGCGGCGGTGAGCCAATCGGCGTCGATCTCCTCGATGGTGAGTGGCAACGGACGATTGCTGCGGTCAGACATGGACGGCCTTGAGACTGGAATTGGGATGCGGGGGTATCTTCAGGCTTTCCCCGCCTGCTTGGATATTCACAATGGTCGGCAGGAGGGGTCTATGCGGTGGCCGCGCCAACTTGCCGGTGCGGCACCTTGCCGTGGGAGGTTACACCAATCAAGCCCCCGTCCCGCATTGCGGCGTGGAGGCCACAAGTTCCCTGGCCGCGGGATGCTTTTTGTGTGCCGTGAGAGAGAAAATGCCGGTCCGGTGATACAGGCGCGAGGCCTGCCAAAGCATTTTAAAAAATGGTGCGGGTAGAGGGAATCGAACCCCCACTTCCGTAAGGAAACCAGATTTTGAGTCTAAAATGTCTATCGATATCTTATTGATATAAAATGATATTTTTTCCTCAAAATGTGATGTGTGTAAGGCATGTGTAAGATAAACCCCTTTCTCACGCCCTACCAATATCACCGCAGTTCCACCCCTACAGCATTGCTCATAAATTTGCGCCCACGGTGGGCGCAAAATCCCGATAGCACAGAACATTCTAAGCAGCAAATCTCACGCCTAAATCACGGAAATAGGCCGTTGATCCATTCAACAGTGATATTCAAAATATCGAGCACCAAACCCGGTGGTAGGATCATTTGATCCTTAGGATGCGCCCCCGAATTCCGAAGCTGTACGCCTGCTTTCCAACGCTCCTTAGCGTCCGCTGGGATCACGCCCCGCTCAACTAGCTAATCGATCCTCTGCGAATAAACTGGCGGGTGCTTCGCATCCATCGCCAAGCATTTCCGCGACTGCCGTTTCGACGACACGGAAAAGCTGCTCTGCGCCCACGGTCATCAGCGGATAAAACATAAGGCTATAAGCCATCGTTCCTCTGGCGACCTCAAATAGGCGCCTTACCGACAAAGGGACGGATAGCTTAAGCGAAACATCGGTCAGCCCATTCAACCATGCTTCCGTGGTCATGGCGAAACCTGTCCAAGCCGGATCGCCATTGAGCCAGTTTGCCGGCGTGACGTGCTTAAATCTCAGCTCATTCGAAGTAACCGGCATCGCACAGGCTCAAGGGAAGTTAACCGCACCTAACCCGTGTTTTTGCGGATCATAGTTTGACCATTTTTTCTTCGCAGTATTTTTAAAATTGTCTCTTAGATGCTCAAACAACGAAACGCCGCTCGGCTTTACAGCTTTGCTACATTGACCGCCCCTGAGGCCACATACGTAACGGGCCGCCACGCCCGTCACGATTGCCGTCGCAAATGACGTACCCCACATTGGAAACGCGTTCTTGTGGCCGGGCAAATTGCCGAACGACTCTCTCTGAGATGGTCTAGCGCCGGGTGCAAGGATGTACCTGTCGACTGGAACATCGTGATAGTTTGAATTCGGTGATGGCGTTTGCGCACGAAAATCAAAATCTCCCACTGCGATTATATTTGGAAAAGACGCTGGCATTGCGACGTGGGAGTAGCCGTTACCTGCGGCGGCGATGATAGCGCAGTCACCTGCACCACTGATAAACCTCTGAAAGAGGAATTCGAGTTGTGCAGCATTGGCAGACGCGAGAATAGGCTGGCTGCAATGAGGACATTGCGTCGAGTCACAGCTCACGCTTAGGCTTAAGTTTAGTAGGTCGCATGGCCCCACGACACTGGAGAGATACAAGCCAGCCAGTACCCCGCTGATGGAACCGGTGTCCGTTATGGTTTTAATGGAAATGATGCGAGCTGAAGGTGCAATACAGTTGATAATGTAAGCGACAAGGCTGCCATGGCCCATTGCGTCGGATGGAGCACCACCCTTATCGAGCGGGTTATCCACATCATACTGAACCCAGGAAAGCGCACCTTGGTTCGTGAGGACAGAACCATCCACACCCGTATCTAGAACCCCAATGGTGCAGTTATCTCCACACGATGTGGCCTGTGACTGCGCCCCGACATAGGCTATCGCATCATCGATAACAGACTGGTTGACCTTAAGCCCCGAAAAATGGGGCCGCACCGCGAAGTCAGGACAGGCAGCCTTAATATGACCGATCTTTCGCAATCTTTCTGCGGCGGTTCCCTCATGGCCTTCCGGCACACGGCCAACACGCGGTAGCGGCCCGAACCGCTTCCGCAGCTCGTCCAACTTCACCGGCAAGTCATATCTGAGAAGAATGTCCTCGATGGAGTAATCGAAACTAAACGGCAGTCCGATTTCCTTGCTGATATCTTGCGTAAATTCCTCGACGTAATGCTCCTGGGGTGCGACGAGCACCCTTCCGGGTAAGATACATTCCATGATTCACCCGAAGGTCCATTTGAGGGACACCTTGAAATTGGCTCCCAGCGAGCCCTTTGTCAGAATGATCCCAGCCTCGGCCTTCACATCGACTCCGAATTCAATAGCGATCTCAGAAGGCTTTTTCGCGGGCAGCTTGCCGATTCTATCGACGAATGCGGCGCAACTACTCTCAATCATCGCTGACACCTGATCCAATGCCTCTTTGGTGCCTTTGATAAATTTCTCTGGCGCCATTTCGGGCCGAACAGCACCGCTCACTTGCTCAATTTGAATAAGGAACTCGGGCGGCGCTTGCTTTTTCTTTGCCACGCTGACCTCCAGTTTCAAGATTATCTTCGGTTGGAATCAGAAGTCGATTCCAAGGAACCCATAGCCCCAAACATGAGCCACGAAATCATTCCGGAATGAACTTTGCAGTCAGATAGACGCCATTACTAATTCCCATAAGGACAAGGAAGTTTTCCGGAATGTCCGGAATCTCGCTGCTAGTGAGAACGCGGAGGGTAACGAAGATCGCGGCAATTACTGTAAAGAAGAGCATTTGAACGCGTGTAACATCAATTTCATTCTGGCCATCGCTGGTAACGATCAAATCTGACCATCTGGGCACACGTGGGCCGCATGTGCTTGTGGAAAACGTCGTCCATGGGCCCGGTATCGCGCCTCCTCCGCCCGCCGGGGCGCTCACTGCCGCAACCCGGAAATCATAAAGCGTGCGTGCTTCAAGCCCAGCAATGACTAAAGTCGTGACGCCTGGTTTCGTTGGTCTTGAGAGCCAGCCGTTGTCGCCGTCGTGGACGCGGTATTGCAGGAGATATCCGCCAGTCGCGGCTGCAAGGTCGTCCCATCTCAACCCTATAGAGGTATTGGTGATCAGATCCGTCGGACCGAGGTTTGCTACAGGACCTGGACCGCCGGCTGGCGCGGTAAGAGCCCTCTCGCTCTTTGTCTCCGTCGCAGCGCCATTGCCCCCGCCGTTAACACCAAAGACCTGAAAATCATATGCGGTTCCATCGGCGAGCCCGACGGCCCTGAAGTTTGTGTGTCTGAGAGTGTCGGTGGCCGTGATCCACGGCCCGGCGGCGGCGCCACCTTCTACCGCAGCAACCCGATATTGCACGGTATAGGTATCAGGCGCTCCGCCGGACGCAGGCAGTGGCGGGCTCCACGACAGACGCATCTCCGACCTGTCCCCCGGCGGATGAACCTTAAATCCGCCGGGCTGCCCCGGCGCTGGGGGTGGAGAACTCGAGTCCGATTGACCTTCAATATGGCTTTGGACTTTGGACCCCACCGTCGCAACACCGCTGATACCGAGCAAAATCAGCGTTCCCTGCGAGATCGAGATCAGATTTCCCGATAGCGCCATGACATAAATGGCGCTGCCGCCGATTACGAAGGCCCAAAGAATAATCTGGAGCTGCGAGAGGCTCGCGTAGCCGCTCCGCGTCGCAATAATATTCAAGGCGACCTGGCGGCTGCCCGGCACTTTGCGCAGGCGTCCGAAGGCAGAAATCGCGCTCCACGCAATCAGGATGGCGACAACGGCAATGAGGAAGGAAAATGGATCGCTGGTAATCCCGACCGGCAGCGCGATATCCAGTGGCGACCAATCGGCCGGTGTAGGGGTCGTGCTCGTCGCGATCACCCGAAAATCTGCTAAGGGAACAATATCAAGCCCGGTAGCGGCGCCGCTGTCCGAAGGGTTGATCACGCGATCCCACCATCCCCACCTCGCTTTCGGGAGATCGGGCACAGTGGCGGCGTAGGTTGCGGCATTAACGGAAGTCTTGTCGCTCTCGATCAACCGGACGGCTGGGCTCTTTATCCATTCTGACTTCTCATCGTCCTTCCAGCGAAAGCAGACGATCAGGCTCACGTTCTGCGGCGAAAAAGTACCGCCTTGGAGTGCGTTGTCGCCCTTGATTGTGAATTTGACATCGCCACCGCGCGGCTGCCAGATCGTAGAGCGGTCGAGGGTGACCGTCAGTTTGAGATTTCCGTTCGGAACGGCCGGGCAAGGATGACCCTCACAGGTACCGGCCTTTGCGCCCTGTGTACTTGAAGGGGGCGCACTTGCGGTTGGCTGGCTCGGTGCAGGAACATTTGCACTCGTGGCCAGCGGAGCGATTGGATGACTGATAGGCGATTCTGTTGGCGCTACGGCCGTTGACATCGCGGACGGGGCGCCGGTTATCGCTCCCGGTGCTGTAGCGGGGGCTGCGATCGCTCTGTTGAAGGCAAACACAAACGCGACCGACACAGCGAGCCAAGTTACCGCGCCCAAGATAAATGGACGAATTCGACCTACAAATGCTGCCATCGCCGCCCCCTGCTCGTGCGAAAGGAAACTCGCTAAAATTACGGTGATACCCTCATGCTACGTGTGTTCGCGGCGAGGCAGCCATATGTCTCGCCATTTCGGAGGCAGATCAATCCTTGTTGCCCATGTCTTCGGATTCACCGTGACTGCCAGCGCGCTATGTTCCGTTATTTGGCGGATTCGTCAGGTGCCAAGGTACCAGTAGCGCGGAACCAACATCGCTTTAGGCTCATACGAGCTATAGTCACACTAGGCCCGAGGTAGCGACCTTGCCCGCAATATGCGCGCACGCCGTAATGACTGAAGTCAAAATTTGAATCGCGCTGGCGACGGTCTGACGGGCTTGTATATCGCGCTGTGCCTGGGTTAGGAGCCCTTGAATTTCGGTGACCTCTGCGGGTGAGAACACCACCGCGACATTTGCAAGCGCGGCATTCAATCCTGCTGCTGCTGCATATTGCTGAAGGTTAGCGACGTGCCGCATCAGTACCATGCGCTTTACTGGGTCCGTCTCATTATTCAATGTCGCTTGCGTTGAATCGATTTCAGCCTGTATGGCGGGAACTCGATCAGCGCCGGCCGCGTTAAATGGTTGGCCTAGAGCATTCGAGAAGGCCGTCGCTCTATTTGCACGACCTTGGAGATTCCCAGCGACAGCCTGCAAAGCCGCCTGACCCTGGGCTTGTAGGGTTTGAATATCTGTTTTGCAATTGTTGATGAGGGTTACGACATCGGCGAGTGCGGTCATGGTCTACATCACCCCTATTTCGGTGGAATGGCTTTGATTTGAGTAGCGATAAGCGACATCGTAGCAAGGAAGTCCTGGACACCGGCATCCGCATGGACCTTCGCTGCCTCCGATAAGACAGGTTCCGCTTTTGACGCTGCGTTCTGTATAGATCCGAGAATATTCTCGGCGGCCTGAAATTCACCGACTGCAGCCCCGATAGTCGCGACATCGACAGATTTTATTGCGTAGTCGGCATCTGTGGCGCCGGCATATTCGGCTACGACACCGAAATCTTTCTCGGCCGTTTCCAGTGCGCTAACCAACTTACTATAGGCTGCTTTAAGAGCATCAGCCTTCGCATCGAAATCTTTCTTCTGAGTGGCGTATATATCCGTGCGTTGAAGGTGAAGTTCGCCGATCTCAATTTCTACGGCATGTTTAATTACAGCGTTGCGTATATTACCTGGAACGGCTGCGACTAGCTTGGCATCCATTACCTCATGGTCCCAGGTCGCGCGGGCATCGAGTTCGGTATGATAGGAACTCTTTAGGCTATCGATCGCCTGTTCGACGTTTCCTTGCTGATCTTTCAGATTATCGTGCAACAGCTTTATCTTTTTAGATTCGATCAAGGCGAGCTTGTCGATGGAGCCGGACCGCAAAGTACCGGACGCGCAGCCTCCGAGGATGAAGGGGGCTGCGGCCAATGCAAATATTGTCGAACGGAAAGCGGCAATGCCGCGCGGCGGTGTCATCGTCATTATGCGCCCCTTACTTCGTAAGCGATTTCAGGCTTTCGATCAGAGATTTCGTCTCCGTCGCGCCAGGTGAGAGATCGATATTGTAGTAAGCGGCGATCGTCGCATTCATCACGCCAAGCGCTTTAACATTTCGCCTCAAATTATCCATACTGGCAGATACTTGTTTGTTTGCCTCTGCCGCCTTTATGGCTGTCTCGTCTTTAGTCGGGGGGAGTTGAATTGCTTGGTCAAGTGAACGCGTGAAATTGAAATAATTGGTAAGCTCTGCCATCTTTTTTTTGCCAGCACCGGTCGGTGCGTTGGGTTGGACGACTCCGCAATCCAATCCTGTGAGACTATTGCCGTTAATAACGGCAAGAGCGCATGTACGGGCACGGGTATCGTCATCCACCTGCTTTACGTTCGAGGCGAGGCCCTGGTAGGTCGTATCGAAATCAGCCAAAGCCTTGTCGAGCTGAGCGTATGAGTCGGTCTGACTTTTCACTGCTAGCTTGACGTCAGCCGGCGTGGCGCACGCCGTAAGTACTATCGGTATTAGGGCTAATAGCCTTTTCACATTAGTTCTCCTTCGAATGGGGTGGTCACCACCATCTGCTTGACGCAGGCGGCAGCCCGGCCATGCTTGCGTGCCAAATGTGATAGTCGCGAAAGGACAGATGCTGAGCGGTTACAGCAATTGAAGTGTGTTGAATGGACGGGCTTGTCCCTGATCGTTTTCGTAGCGACAGCTACATCGCCGATTACCGATATGAATTCGAAGACTGATGAGGAATTGGTCATTAGGGCAGCAACACTCCTTTGCGCGTGAGACCTATTGTTGGTCACCGCGATGAGGCTCGGATGCTGATAGTTCGAGAAATTTAGCCTGCTAGGCTAAATCTCCACCCATCGAGTTCTTCGTCCGCCGTTAGGGGCTTTATCCCGAACTCAACCCACGTCACTCTAAAGGGGCATTTTGGGGTAAATCAAGCTATTAATAGAACATGATCCTGGTTTCTAGTTATGCGTTCAATGCTTTGATGGTCATTCAATGAGGGAGAATGTGATGGCTAGCGCCGGCTCACACGGGTGCGGCCTCATTAAAGACGGGTAGAGGGAATCACCCCCACGTCCTAGGGACACCAGATTTTGCATACCACTATGGCTTTCGCCACGCTCGCCTCCGCGAAATCGCCTCGGCACTTTGTGGTCTGGACTTTATCTTCACCGTAGGCCGAAGCCCTTAGGTGGCTGCCGTTAAGTCTCTACACCTTCCCGATTGCTCGGGGTTGGCCTCGTCCCTCTGGATTATCAGGGGGACGGAAGCGTTCACCGAGTTTGACAGATGACTACTGACCCGTTTCCGGGGCAGCGACCCAATCGAGGCGAGAAGGTTATTTTTAAAAGGCATACCAGCCGCCGCAAGCGCCTGTGAAAATGATGCCGATGCTCTCGGACTATGGTGCGAAACACCGTGCCTTTCGCTTGCTACCAGATGAAGTATTCCGCGAAGGCAGTGGCGGACAATACTCCACCGATAATTCCCAGTAGCCATAGCTCTTTCAGAGACACTTTTCTAAGGATGCCATGGAGAAAATAGAGAACAAATCCGATCGCCATCGCCTTATCGATCCCGAAGGTCAGGAAGGCTACGATGGCCATAATAAACCCAACGGCGTAGTCAAACCGCGTGTGGCTTATTGCGCCCGTCGGGTCAATTTTCCACGGTAGTAATAAGTACGCCACATAAACAAGTACACCAGAAACGGCCTGAACGGGTATCCAGTTAACTACGGGGAAGGCAAACGCCGTCGACGCAATCAGCAAAGCACACACCACGGCTGTAAATCCGGTCCGTCCCCCAAGCTCGATACCAGTAGCACTTTCCACAAACGCAACCATGCTTGAGGTTCCCATTATCGAGCCGAGTATCGTGGCACCACCGTCTACAAACAGCGCATCCCTGTAATGAGGCACCACACCCTTCGATTGAATATTCGTCGCTGCGGTGAGGCCAATGATTTTTCCGGCACCACCCAAGAAATCAATCAGAAATAAGACTAGTATAGCACCGGCGTACTTCCACTCTCCCACGTCTCTAAATATGTTGAAATTCAACTTACCTACGGTGGCTAAATAGTCGCCGCCGCCTGCCGTCTCGTGCGGAACCTGCCAGATCACGCTCAAGAATACTCCAACGACGACAGAGATAATTATCGCGAAAGGCGAAACGATGCGGCCTTTGCGCAGGATCACGCAGGTCGCCAGACTGAAGTAAAGGATGAGTGCCTCGTGGCTGAATAGCCGATCCCGATTGATCGCCCCAAGGTCAAGGATGACGTTGTTTTTGTAGGAAACTATATTGCAAATCTTCAGGCCAATAGTCGCAACGAAGCCACCAACGCAACTTGCCATCGCGCGCTTCAGTCCGGCTGGAATCAAATCGACTACACTCTTACGAACCTGAAAATAGGTGAATACTAGATTGAATATCCCGGAGAGGCACACGATTCCCAGCGCCTCCTGCCAAGGAACCTTCATGACGCCACAGATGACAATAGCAAAGTAGCCATTCATCTCAAGGCCCGGGCCAACCGCGAAAGGAAGCTTTGCCCAGAGCCCCATCGCCAGCGTAGCCAGTGCCGAAACAACAACGGTCGCAAACAATACCCCGGCTCCCGGCATACCGGTGGTGCTCAGAACGACAGGGTTCAGAATGAAGATATAGGATAAACTTATGTAGGTTGTAATGCCTGCCACAAACTCTGTAATAAAGCGCGCATTGTGTTTCCCGAATTCGAAATATGACTCTAGGAATTGGCGCGATGCCGCGATTGCCGGTTGGATCATCTCAGTGTTTGCCCGCACTAGCTTTTCTTCTCATGCCCCGCTGGACATTCCGTCGCACACCGATTTGATCGCCGGAATCGGGGGGCAGTGCATCATCACTCTCGTAATCTGGCCGGCGCACCTTCTCAAATTGCACTCCCGCAAAGAAGCCAAATCCGGCCGAAAACGCCATAAAGCCTGCGTTCGAGAAAATTGTTTTAACCCCCGGGTCGCTCTCACCCGCAGCAATCATGAGCAAGACCAAGCCGACTATAATCAACGAACCCGCTAAGTAAGGACCACCACCACCATGATCGCGCGCGTAAAAGAGACCAACAAAGAAGAATATAATTGCGGTCGGCCCGATCATGAGTAGCGCATTGCTAATGCACCGAATGATGGCCCCCCCGTCTTCGATGCTAATATGCGATTCTTGAATCTCCCTGACATCGTTCACAAACATAATGAGCGCCACGAACAACAGAATACTCGCCGTTACAGCAAACAAGCCTTGAATCGGTCGCTTGATGAAGTATCGAAGCCATTCGGGCGTGTCTGCGGGGTCGGTCATTTCTGTCGTACCAATGCAAAACCACTCAAAAGAGCTTCGCGTACTGCATAACGACTGAGACTGCGAGGACCAGCGTTGTCGTTAAGAGAAATTTATTGAACTTCCTTTCCACGAGCATCTCGCGACCGGTGTACAGGACAAACCCGGCAAGTAGCGCCTTGTCGAGTCCAAACGTAAGGAAAGACAGGACGCCCATAATAATCGCGATCAGCACGTCAAACCTGCCGAATAGCTCGGGACTCTCGCGAAACTGTCTGATCGGGAGAAGGAGCCACCCTACATAGATCAATACGCCAGCTGTTGCCGCCACCGGTACGAGGCCGACGAGTGGCGTAAACACCAAACTCACCAGCATCAGTACGCCGCAGACAATTGCAGTGATCCCCGTTCGCCCCCCAGCCGCGATACCAACGGCGCTTTCTACGAAGGTGATTAGGCTCGAAGTGCCGAGCAGTGAACCTCCCATGGTCCCGAAGCCGT
>SCTM01000083.1 GCA_004297485.1 Rhodospirillaceae bacterium | reverse complement strand
GGAGTGGAGAACTTCTCGGCGAGAAGAATCTCCGCCTCCTCATCGGCAACAGTAACCAGGTCGCCGGCATGAGTCTTGGTGCGGACATCACCCTCGGCGAGGCGATTGAAGCGGGGCAGTATCGACGCGGCGGCAACCTGGCGCAGGATTTCAACGACGTGATCGTGGAATCCTGCGTCCTTGCCGATGGTCATGGGCGCAGGACCTTGATGGCCTGCCGCTTCTCCAGGCGTGCGGTATTAGCGGCATCGAGGAGCACCGTCAGATGAGCTTCGCTGTCATCATCCTCCCGCGCCAGCACCTCGCCGTTACGATAGAGCCACGCCAGCGTTTCGCCGTCTTGGAGCGGCACCACCACACCAAGGGACCGGCGGGTGCGGCCCAACTCGCGATCGATCGCCGCAAGCAGCCGCTCCAGCCCCTCGCCCGTCACGGCCGAGACCGCCACACTCCGGGGATTACGCGCGCTGGCCCCCATCGTGCGGGTAAGGCTCTCGCCGGCCAAAAGATCGATCTTGTTGAGGGCTTCCAGCAGCACGTGATCCGAATGTTCTCCCTGGGCATCGGCGCCGATACCGAGTTGCCCAAGGACGTCTTCCACGTCCCGGCGTTGGGCTTCGGTTTCATCGTGGGCGATGTCGCGGACATGCACGATGATCTCGGCCGCCAGCACCTCTTCCAAGGTAGCGCGAAACGCCGCGACCAGTTCATGTGGCAGGTCGGAAACGAAACCGACCGTGTCGGACATGATGACCTGACGACCCGACGGTAATTTGATTGTCCGCATGGTGGGATCAAGGGTCGCGAACAGTTGATCCCGGGCCACCACGCCCGCCTTGGTCAGGGCGTTGAACAGCGTCGACTTACCGGCGTTGGTGTAACCGACCAGGGCCACCACGGGATATGGGACCCGGGCGCGCGCTTCACGGTGCAATGCGCGTGTACGCGTGACCGTTTCCAATTCCCGTTTGATGCGAACGATGCGTTCGCCGATCAGACGGCGGTCGATTTCGATCTGGGTTTCGCCGGGACCGCCGAGAAAGCCGAATCCGCCGCGCTGCCGCTCCAAGTGAGTCCAACTCCGCACCAGGCGGCTGCGCTGATATTCCAGATGGGCCAGTTCCACTTGCAGCTGGCCTTCCCGCGTCCGGGCGCGAGCGCCGAAGATTTCCAGGATCAGGCCGGTACGGTCGATGACCTTCGCGTTCCAGGCTTTCTCCAGAGTCCTTTGCTGCCCAGGCGACAGATGGCCGTCGATCACCACCAGTTCCGCCTGTAGCTCCTTGATCACTTCCCCCAGACGCGCAACCGAGCCGCGCCCAAGCAAAGTAGCCGGACGTGGTTCGGCCAGATTCACGCTCTCCGCATGGACGACATTGAGGTCTATGGCCGCGGCGAGACCGACCGCCTCTTCCAGCCGCGAACGTTCGGCATGAATGTCGGCGAAAGCCGCAGCTTTGCGAGGAGATGTATCCGCGCGGTCGCCCCCGTCCGCCCGGTTTCTGCTCTTGAAGCGCGGGTGAACGATGATCGTCCGGGTGGCAGCCGCAGTGGTGTCGTGGAGGGACGTTTGTATACTCGGCCCTACTGGGCCGCCTCTTCGGTCGCGCCCGCCTCGTCCTTGGGCTCAAACAGCTGAACTGGCGCCGACGGCATCACCGTGGATATCGCGTGCTTATAGACCAGCTGCGTATGACCATCGCGCCGCAGCAGCATGGAAAAATTGTCGAACCAGGTGACAATTCCCTGAAGCTTGACGCCGTTGACCAGGAATACCGTGACGGGAGTCTTGTTCTTACGAATGGCGTTAAGGAACACGTCCTGAACGTTTTGGGCCTTTTCGGTCGACATCGGCGTGCTACCCTTTTTCTAGGTTGTTGTTTTCGTTGAGTACTTAGTCGTGTCCGCTCCGGCAACGATAGAAGACCCCGGACCGGCGAAAGACGCAACCAGTGATTTTCTAGACTCCGCTATGGACTCCGGTCAACCGCAACCACCCGCAAGCATATGTAGTTCAAGACGTTGGATTCGCCAGCGCCGCCCCAATCAACTGCGCCAGAGTTTCACAATCGGCCGTGCGGTAGTGGGGAATGGGGTCTGTCGTTTCACGGTGAACCAGAATTGTGGTGCATCCCGCCGCTCGGCCGCAATCAACATCAACCGCCGTATCTCCTACAAACCAGACCTGGGGACCCGCCGGAATGGCGCTATCGCTCAAAGCCAGCCAAATCGGATCAGGCGCCGGCTTGTCCCGGACCGCGTCCTCCGCACCGACGAGGCGCCCGAAGTAGCGGTCCCACCCGAGATGAGCAGCTTCACTCCGGAGATACCCGCCGACCTTGTTGGAAACCACACCCATATAGAGCCCCGCTTGCGCCGCCGTATTGAGCAACGCTTCAGCCCCCGGCAAGGCTGCCAGCATTTCAAGATGCACGGTCTTGAACGCCCGGTAATAAACTTCCCGTGCCTCTTCCCATCGCGCGCCGTAGATTCGTGGAAACGTATCGCGTAGAGAGCCGGCGACGCGGGCGCGGATTTCGCTGTCAGTCCAGGTTGGTAGCCCCATGGTCTCGAGTGTGATGTTCGTCGCCCGGCCGATGCAGGGCCAGGTATCCACAAGGGTATTGTCCCAATCGAAGATGATCGCGCGGGGGCGGGCCAATGTGCGCGCCGCCGTGGCGATGTCGGAGTCAGGAGGCACCGGCGCCGGTGCCACGATGGAGGTCACGTCGCCCATGCAGCCTCACTGGCGGTGCTCTGTTCCACATAAGCGCGATAACGGCGGCGGAGATCACGGCAGATGGTGCCCGGAACGCCGTTCGCGATGACTCCCGCGTCGATTTGGACGACCGGCATAACAAAGGTCGTCGTCCCGGTCAGAAATACTTCACGTGCCGTGCGGGCCTGTTCGAGGGTAAACGGACGTTCCTCGACCTTGTATCCGGCCGCTCGTATGAGATTGAGGACAGTCGTTCGGGTCACGCCGCCAAGGATCTCCGGCCCCAGGGGATGTGTGACGATGATGCCATCAGCATCCACAATCCATGCGTTCGAAGCACTGGCTTCCGTGACAAAACCATCCGGCCGGTAAAGCAGCGCCTCAAAAGCCTTCGCTTCTACCGCCGCTTGCCGGGCGAGCACGTTGCCGAGCAAGCCGGTCGTTTTGATATCGCACCTTCCCCAGCGCGCGTCCGGGATGGCGATCACTTTGACGCCCTGGTCCGCAACGCTTTCCGAGGGACCTACGCCATGCTTCCCGGTGATCACGAGTCCCGGTCGTATCATGTCGGCGGGAAATGGATGCGCCCGCGGCGCAACACCCCGGCTCACCTGGATGTAGATTGTGCCCCGTTCAATGCGGTTGCGTTCCACGACTTCGCGACAAATCGCCGTCAGCCCCGCCGCTGAGCAGGGCGCGGCGATTCTTATGGCTTCAAGGGACCTGGCAAGACGCGCAAGATGTGCCGCATGGTCCACAGGCGCACAGTTCCAGATGCATGTCACTTCATAGACCGCATCGGCGAATTGCGTGGCTCGATCGTCGATGGAGAGTTGTGCGAGCCGCTGCGGCAGGTAGCGACCGTTGACGTAAGCGATGTGCGACATCAGCGACTCATGCATCCTCTACTGCCGTCTCACGGGTAAGACGGGCTTCCGTGGAGACGCCAAGAGACTTGAGCTTTCGATGCAACGCCGAACGCTCCATGCCGACAAACTCCGCCGTACGGGAAATATTGCCCCCGTAGCGGATCACCTGCGCCATCAAATATTCCCGTTCGAACATTTCCCGCGCCTCGCGTAGCGGCAAAGTCATGATCTCGTCAGACCGTTGCAGTTTGAGCATTTGCGGTGTGTCGCTACCGATTTCAGCCGGCAGCATGTCTACCCGGATCACATCGCTGGAACCGCCCGGCGCCATGATCAGGAGCCAGTCGACGACGTTACGCAGCTGACGCACATTGCCCGGCCATGGATAAGCCTGCAACGCCGTGATGGCATCTTCGCCAAGAACGCGCTTCGGAATTCCGATGGTCGTAGCGGCCCGGTCCATCAAGTAGCGCGCCAAGGCTGGAATATCTTCGCGCCGCTCCACCAGGGACGGAATCGGAACCGGCACTACGTTCAGGCGATAGAACAACTCCTCTCTAAACCGGCCTTGTTTAATCTCCGCACGTAAGTCGCGGTTTGTCGTTGCGATTACGCGAACATCCAATTCCACTGGACCATGACCGTCCGCACGCTCCAGCCGTTGGTCCTGAAAGATACGGATAATGCGGCTTTGGGTCGCAAGGGGCATATCCGCGACCTCGTCCAAGAGCAGCGTGCCGCCGTCCGCCATCTCGAACAGTCCTAACTCACGCTCACCCGTCTGACCCGGCGGCATGCCGAAGAGTAGGTCGTTCAAACGATCCGGGTGCAGTGAAGCACAGTTCACAACGACAAATGGACCATTCGCCCGCGGCCCGCTGAGATGAATTTGCCGCGCGACCAATTCCTTTCCTGAACCCGCGGGACCGGAAATCAGAACCCGAGAGCCGGCCGGGCCGACCCGTTCGATGGTCCGGCGGAGGACCGATACGGCATGACACTCGCCGATCAGGACTTCGGGTGCGCCAGCCCGGCTACGCAGTTCGAGGTTTTCGCGCTTGAGTCGCGCCGCTTCCATCGCACGCCGCAGCACCAGGAGCAGCCGGTCCGTCTGAAACGGTTTTTCGATAAAATCGTATGCGCCTTGCTGGATCGCCTTGACCGCGGTTTCGATCGTGCCGTGTCCCGAAATCATCACGACTGGGACATGGGGACGCATGCTTTTGATGGCCGCGAGAACTTGCAACCCGTCCAACTGGCTTCCTTCGAGCCATATATCCAATATCACTGCCGCCGGCGCCCGCGCCTTTACTTCCTCAACGGCTTCTTCGCCGGTGGCGGCACTTCGGGTCGCGAATCCCTCATCCTCAAGGATACCCGCAACGGCGGAACGGATATCGGCTTCGTCGTCGACGATCAGGATGTCATTGGCGTTGGATGTGGTCACTGAAGCCATCGTTTTCATCACACCGCTGCGAGTTGGATGGGGGCCGGGCGAACCAATAGCCCGGATGGAAATTCAAGAGAAACGCAGGCACCTTGCGGGTCTTCCGCAGTCTGTGGCGCATCTTCAAGGACGACAACGCCGCCGTGGTCTTCAAGCACCTTCTTGACGATCGCAAGCCCGAGCCCCGTTCCCTTGGCCCGGCTCGTCACATAGGGCTCAGTCAGTCGTGCGCGCTCGCCTTGCGGCAGGCCGATGCCGTTATCCGTTATGGACACCACCACACCCCGGCCACCTACAGCTATTTTTATTCCAATGCGTCCGCCTCCGGCGGTGCCTACGCGCGCTTCGATCGCCTCAAGCGCGTTTTTCACGACGTTGGTAACCGCTTGCCCGATCTGGCGGGCGTCGCCGCGGATCATCACCGGCGTGCCCGGCGTGTCCATGGCGAAGCTAACCCGCGGAAAAGCGGCGCGCTGAAGCGCCACGGCATCGCGGACAATGGCGGTAAGGTCGATTTCCTTAAGGACCGGAGCGGGCATGCGCGCAAAGGCCGAGAACTCGTCCACCATTTGGCCGATATCACCAACATGACGGATGATCGTGTCGGTGCATTGGGCAAACAATCCGGAATCCTCTTCACCCAACCGGTCGCGATATTTACGTTTCAATCGTTCAGCCGAAAGCTGAATCGGCGTCAAAGGGTTTTTGATTTCATGGGCGATGCGCCGGGCAACGTCCGCCCAGGCGGCCTTGCGTTGCGCCGACTGCAAGGCCGTGATGTCGTCGAACGTAAAGACATAACCCACCACACGCCCGCTTTCCCGTTCAGCCGAAAGTTGAAGCATCAGCGTTTTGACGGTATTGCCCCGCGTGATCTGAATTTCGCGTGGAACGATGGGGACATCCGGGTTCGTCCGCATCTCATTGAACATTTCCACGAACTCCTGAGCAAAGGCCGTGACCGGTTGCCCTATGAACGCGGTAAGTTCTGTGCCGAGTAGAATCGATGCAGAGCGATTGGGAAGCGTCATGTTGCCGTCACTATCGAGCCCGATCACACCTGCGCTCACCCCGTCGAGGACGGTTTCAGTGAATCGACGCCGCTCGTCGAGTTGGGCATTGGTTTCGCGCAACTCCGTCTGTTGTTCACGCAGACGTTTTGTCATCCGATTGAAGGCGCGCCCAAGGTAGGAGATTTCATCGCTGGCTGCGGTCTCCTTGACGCGGACATTCAAATCCCCCGCCCCTACCCGTTCGGCGGCCTCGATCAGATCGATGATCGGGCGCGCCAGGCTGGTGGCGAGCATAAGTCCGAACCAGATGGAAACCATCAAGAGCAACAAGGCGACGACGCTGAACAAAAGCGTGAATTTTATTTCGAGGTTAGACCGGCTACCCTCAAGCCGACGATACTCGCTTACCGCCGCTTCACTGCGCGCAACGTGACCAAGAACCTTCGGATCCACAAACCGACCTACATAGAGATAGGCGGCCGTGTAGGAATCAAGCCGCACCAACGCACGCACGATGTCGCCGCTTTCGCCCGTATTGACGGCAGGCTCACCAAGGTCCGCCTGGGCCATGACCTGTGGAGGAATATGCTCGCCTGACTGCAGGTCGAAGGTATATCCGGCCTTGGCAATGACGTCGCCACCGGACGTAAAGATCACAGCTGAGTTGAGGCCACGAATCGCGACCTGGGTCGAAAGAAAGCTGTTGAGCAACTGCGGCGCCTGGCTCAGTTGCGGCCACTGCCGATTGAGATCGGTGGCAAACGCAAGTACGTCACCTTTAATCGCCTGCTTGTGCTCGACAAGATAGGCCTTGGCGACGGCATCGGATTCGTTCAGTGCGCTGCTGACCCGCTCGCTGAACCAGCTCTGCACCCCGAACGTGAAGAAGAGTGCCGAGAATACTGCCATGATGATGGCGGGCGTGATCGCCACCACGCCAAAAAGGAGCGCAAGCCGTGCATGCAGCTTGGACCCGCGGGCCCCGGCCCTATGCGCGGCCCACAGCCGCACGAGCCGCCGCGCCACCAGCACCACCAACCCAAGCAGGAGCAAAAGGTCGACATTGAGCAGCACGAGCACGGAGCGCGGGCTAGGTCCGGCGGCGTCCAATTTCGTGAGCGACAGATAGGTAGCAATTCCGCAGATGATGGCGCCGCCAGATAGCGCCAGGGCAAGATAGTTCGCGAGATGCACCCGCCGTGCCCACACTCCGAGCCGAAGGGTCCAGTTACGCAAGGAATGTCCAAAGGCGCGAAACGGCGCGACGTCGTGCGCAGCACCGGGAGGCGTTACGCCTGGCGTGTTATTTGAGGCCGCGGACGACATTGATGTCGAGTTCCCGGATTTTCTTGCGCAGTGTATTGCGATTCAAGCCCAGTACGTCGGCGGCCTTGATTTGATTGCCGTGCGTCGATTGCAAGGTCAGAGAGATCAGCGGACGTTCCATTTCTCGCAGGATCCGATCGTAAAGGCCGCGTGGCGGCAGAGCGCCGTTGTGGCCTTCGAAATAGTCCCGCAAGTGCCGCTCGATGGTCGCGCTTAGAGTCGCGGGCCGCGTGTCACCCATATTCACCTGCGACGCTCCGGCAAGTTCCATCTCGATGACTTCCGCATCGATCACTTGCTCGGTGTAGAGCGCAAGCAGTCGCTTGACCAAATTTTCAAGCTCGCGAACATTGCCGGGCCAGCGGTAGGCCTTCATCCGCGTGATCGCCGCGGGAGAAAGTGACTTTGCCGGCAGGCCATTGGCCACGCCCTCGGCAAGAAAATGCGCAACAAGTTCCGGTATGTCCTCAACCCGTTGGCGCAGCGGCGGCAATCGGATCGGGACCACATTCAGCCGGTAATACAAATCTTCCCGGAATAAGCCGTGTTTTATGAGTTGCGTCAGGTCGCGGTGCGTGGCGGCGATAATGCGGACATTCGCCTTGATGGGAGTCCGCCCGCCAACGGTGGTGAAGCGGCCATCCTGCAGGACGCGCAACAGACGCGTCTGTGCTTCTGGCGGCATGTCGCCAATCTCGTCCAGAAACAGCGTACCGCCATCCGCCTGTTCAAAGCGTCCGGAAGCCCTGGAAAGCGCGCCCGTAAAGGACCCCTTTTCATGGCCGAACAATTCGCTCTCGATCAACTCGCGGGGGATCGCGGCCATGTTGACGGCGACGAATGGCGCACCGCGCCGTTTGCCGAAATCATGCAACGCCCGCGCAACCAACTCCTTGCCGGTGCCGGACTCGCCCGTGATTGTGACCGTCAAGTCTGTGTTGATCAGGCGCGCGACGGTGCGATAGACGTCCTGCATGGCCGGCGACCGCCCGACGATGGGCAGCACCTCTCCGGCTTCCACCTCCGGCGCGGCCTGATCCTGCGGCCGGAGGGCAAGCGCGCGGTTCACCACCGCAACCAATTCGGCGAGATCAAAGGGTTTCGGCAGGTATTCGAATGCGCCGCGCTCCGCGGCCTTGACCGCCGTCAGCAGGGTATTCTGGGCGCTCATGACGATCACACGCAGCTCCGGACGGAGCTTACGGATGCGCGGCAGTAGGTCGAGCCCATTGTCGTCAGGCATGACAACGTCGGTGATCACCAGATCGCCGACGCCGTCCTCGACCCAACGCCATAACGTCGCGGCGTTCCCCGTCGTGCGTACATCGTACCCGGCGCGCCCAAGTGCTTCAGTCAGCACCGTGCGAATGCCGTGATCATCGTCGGCAACGAGCACCGTGGCGTCAGTCACAGCGCCCCCCTTTCATTGGATTGAACCCGCTCACCTGTCTCGGCAAAGATCGGCAGCATGACGCGGAATGTCGTGCGTCGCGGCAAACTCTCGAACTCGATGACGCCGCCATGATCGCTTACGATCTTCGCGACCAGCGCAAGACCCAACCCGCTGCCTTTGGGTTTGGTCGTGACGAAAGGATCGAACAGGTGCGGCCGCAAATCCTCTGGGATTCCCGGTCCGTTGTCGGTGACGCTCACCATCAGCGGCAGATGGATACGCGAGAGAGAACCGGGCAGCGCGACACGCATGCCGTGACGATAGGCGGTCAGAAGCGTGATCTCAGGTGCGCCGCCGGTCCCCGCCGGCAGATCGTGGACCGCCTCCGCGGCATTTTTCACGAGATTCAGAAACACCTGAACAAGTTGATCCATGTTGCCGGCCACCATCGGCAACGACGGGTCATAGCGTTCGACGATCTTGACGCCGCGGGCGAAGCCGTTTTCGGCCAGGCGTCTGACGCGTTCCAGCACCACGTGGATATTGACCGGCGTACGTTCGAGAGGACGGTCGTCGGAAAAGACCTCCATCCGATTGACCAACGCCACGATGCGATCGGCTTCGTCGCAGATCAACTGGGTCAATTTGCGGTCTTCCTCCGCCGCCCGCTGTCCGAGAAGCTGCGCCGCGCCGCGAATGCCCGACAGGGGATTCTTGACTTCGTGCGCGAGCAGCGACGCCATGGCGGTCATGGAACGCGCGGCGTTGCGATGCTCAAGCTGCTGTCCGATCTTCAGGGCTCGCGTCTGCTCCAGCAGTGAAATCACCTGCCACCCGGGTAGTTCCACCATAGGGCCGATGTGGGCCGACATGGTTCGCGAGCCCGTGCGCGGCGTATCGAGTTCGACGCCATAGGCCGATGTGGGCGTGTCGCTGACAAGAGCCTGTTCCACCAATTCCGCAATCGGACTGCGGGGTGGCAGAACGCTGGCGAGGGACTCGCCTTCCAGAACCGCCGCACTGGCTTGAAACAATTGCTCGGCAGCCGCGTTGGCGTAGCGGATTATTCCATTGCGATCGATTGCGAGGGTCGCCGCGGGTAGAGCCGAGAGCACCGCTTCGGCGCTGACGCGCACCGACGATGGCGTACGCTGACGGCGCGGCCATGTGGCGATCTCCGCCATCTACGCCGCCTCCCGCATGGGTGTCGCGAGCACCGCAGCATCTTCCGCTGCGGCAAACAGCCGCATGATTGCAGCACTCACGCGTTCCGGATCGGACTCCGTATTCACGGCGACACGAAACGCATTTGCGCCGGCCAGCCCCGTCACCGACCACGCCAGATGTTTGCGCGCGACACGCACACCCCGCTCACGTCCGTAATAGGTGAGTAGTGAATCGTAGTGCTCCAGAAGCAGCGAAGCCCTCTCGTCCAAGGTCGGATCGGCGAGACGGCGTCCGGTCGAGAGAAAATGATGTACCTGAGCCGGGAACCACGGCCGTCCATATGATCCCCGCCCGATCATCACGCCGTCGGCTCCTGAAACCCGAAGTAACGTTGCGGCGTCTTCAACCGTCGTAACGTCGCCGTTGCCGATGACCGGAATCGTCACGGCTTCCTTCACGCGCCGGATAAACGCCCAATCGGCGCGTCCGGTGAAAAGCTGCGCACGGGTCCGCCCATGCACGGTGATCAGTCGGACACCTGCAGCCTCGGCGCGACGTGCCAGGCTCGGCGCATTGAGACTGTCGTGGTCCCAACCCATGCGCATCTTGAGCGTGACCGGAATTTTCACGGCCTGGACCACGGCTTCGATGATGCGCAGTGCGTGTTCCTCATCGCGCATCAGCGCCGAGCCGGCCATCCCGCCGACCACTTTCTTGACCGGGCAGCCCATGTTGATGTCGATCAGCGCGGCACCGCGGGCCTCGTTCATGCGCGCGGCCTCGGCCATGACCTCCGGTTCGCAGCCGGCCAGTTGCACCGCCATGGGGCGTTCATCGGCGCACGTCTCGCTCATGCGCAATGTTGCGGCCTGGGCGCGGACCATCTGGCGGCTGGCGATCATCTCCGAGTAAACCAGACCACAGCCGAAACGGCTGACCAGGCGCCGGAACGGGCGGTCGCTCACCCCGGACATGGGGGCGAGGAACACGTTGCTGCTGGTCCAAACCGGGCCAATGTTGAGGGGCGCTACGCGGGTCACGGCAAGTGATGCCTTAGAGGGAGTGCATAAAACTTGTGCATTTGTTCAGGAAACGACCATGAAATCAAGCCACTTCGGATGCTGTGCTTATTATGCACCATTCCCAGACAAGCAATTGTAGATAAAACAGAAATTTAGTGGCAAATGGTGTGTCAATGACATTCCAAAGACCCCGTCGCCCAGGAGAATTGCAGTGACCGCTTGTGCCGCGATCATCGTCGCCGCCGGTCGGGGGCAGCGTTTCGGCGGGGATGGCCCTAAACAATATCAATCCCTGGCCGGGGAGCCCCTGCTCCGCCGGACATTGCGGGCATTTTGCTCGCATCCGCGTATTGATGCGGTGGTCCCGGTCATCCATGGGGATGACACGCTGCTCTATGCGGAGGCCGCCGCGGGAATTGTCAACGCCCATAAACTTCGCGCTGCGGTCATCGGCGGCGCGGCCCGCCAGGACTCTGTGAGAAATGGTCTCGAGGCCCTCGCTGCAGCCTCGCCGAGAATCGTTCTAATTCACGATGGAGCGCGGCCTGTCGTCGCCGCCAGTTTGATCGATGCCGTCATCGACGGATTAACACACGCCGAGGGCGCGATCCCCGCCCTGCCCGTGGTCGACACCCTAAAACGGATTCAGGGCAAAGATGCAATCGGTGCGACTGTCGCGCGCGCCGGATTGGTCCGCGCGCAAACGCCACAGGGGTTCCGGTATCCCGCAATCCTCGCCGCTCATCGATCGGCAACCGGTCACAACCTCACAGATGATGCTGCGGTTATGGAACAAGCAGGGCATCGTGTTGTTATCGTTCCTGGTGCCGAGGCGAACATTAAGGTGACCACAATGGACGACCTTGCACGCTTGAACGATATGATCAGCGAAACCCGCACCGGCCAGGGTTTCGACGTTCACAAGTTTGGCCCCGGCGATGGCGTGTGGTTATGTGGTGTCAAGATTCCGCACGATCATGGTCTCGACGGTCATTCCGACGCGGACGTTGCGCTTCATGCGGCGACCGATGCGATTCTCGGTGCGATTGG
Organism: Rhodospirillaceae bacterium; assembly: GCA_004297485.1. GTDB lineage: Bacteria > Pseudomonadota > Alphaproteobacteria > Rhodospirillales > Rhodospirillaceae > SCTM01. The sequence goes on along the minus strand of SCTM01000083.1, from coordinate 373 downwards.
CGCCGGTGACATCGGTCAGCATTTTCCGCCAAGTGACCCAAGTTATCGCGGCGTGTCGTCCGATCGTTTCATCAAGCACGCCTATGACCTTCTTCGCGCGCGTGGCGGCATGCTCGTCCATCTCGATCTGACGATCATCTGCGAACGGCCGAAAGTTGGCCCGCATCGTGCCCGCCTGGTGGCACGCATCGCCGAGATTCTCGGAATCGATCCGCAACGGGTGAGCGTCAAAGCCACGACAACGGAAGGTTTGGGATTCACCGGCCGGCAGGAAGGCATTGCCGCGCAAGCCGTTGCGACCGTACGGGTGGCGGGATAGCGAACCGGTGCTCGCGCTCGTGGGCTGCGCTCACGGCGCAATGGTCTCGGCGGC
>SCTM01000002.1 GCA_004297485.1 Rhodospirillaceae bacterium | reverse complement strand
CCGCCATGCGGAACTCGGCAACCGGCTCCGCGGGAATTTCATGTCTCGACATCTCAAGCGAGATGTCCTCACTGACCTCAAGCTACCCAGCTACGACCTTGTCCGCGCGGAGACGACGGGCGCAGTTAGAGCGGCGCTCGCTGCGGAGAAGCTTCTCGACTTGGACGGTGCGGTAGACGACCTGCACGGCATGGTGGTTGACGGCGCCGTGTCTACCGTGCGCCGGCAGATGGGCGAGGCCCTGGCCCCCCAGGTGGTGGGGTATGCTGAATTGTTGCTGACTGGTGGCGTTGAGAAGCTCGTCATCTTCTATTGGCACAAATCGGTGGGCGATGTCTTACAGAAAGGACTGCATAAATGGGGCGTTGCGAAGGTGGATGGGAATACATCTACCGCTGCTCGCACGGTGTCGATCCATCGCTTCATCAACGATCCTACGTGCCATGTTATCATCGGAAATGTCCTATCTCTCGGGACAGGGACGGACGGCCTGCAAACGGTTTCCAGCAATGCTTTGATTGCGGAGCCCTCGTGGGTTCCTGGGGAGAACGTCCAAGCGATCGACCGGCTTGACCGCTTCGGCCAGAAACGGACGGTGATGGCCGACATATTCGTTGCTCCAGGAAGTTTTTCGGAGAAGGTGCTTGCGCGGTCGCTCCGCAAGGCCCATGTCATTGACAAGACACTCGACCGCATCGCAACCCATTAAGGAGAGACACATATGGCTCACCTCACGGGCGGGACGTTCAAATACACCCGCCGCATCAAACCGGGCGATCCCAACGAGTACAACGCACCCTTCCGCGAGGCTACGGCGGAGATAAGCTGGGGTGGCGCCGATGAGCATGAAGACCATATGCTTCTCGTCGAGCTGATCAACGAAGTTCGCAAGACGGCTGTCGATCAGGTCAACAAGATGCTGGGAAAGGCGGAGGCACCGGCAGCGGCCGATAGCTACGGAACCAGTCCCGCCAGTCCCGCCATGCCCGCAGTTGCGGAGCAGCGCGCCGAGAACGAGAAGAAACGGGACGAGATCAAATCCGCTGAGGTCGTCGAAACCCCGTCCGCCGAAGTAGTACAGATGCCTCGGCGTCCTGGCCGCCCTCGGAAGCCGGCCGGTGTGACTGCGGGTTCCGAGCCGGTGAATGTCCCTTCCACGACTACCCCGCCCATTGAGATTGTCACCGAGATCTCGACCAAGGATTTCTGCGACGCGATTACGCGCAAAAATGCCGAGCGCCTGGCCCGGCCGGAAGGCCATGAGAGGGGCCGCGACCCGCAGAACATCCGAGACCTTGTTGCGCAGTACGTCGATTATCCCAAGACTAGCCGGGACATCCCCGCCGAGAAGCGGGCGGCGTTCCTGGCTGATCTGGAAGCACTCTGATGCATTCGCCCCTCGGCGCTTCCCTCGCGTCGCGGTTCCTCGCCTGCCCCGGCTCCCCCTCGCTGATCGCCGGCATGGGGGAGGTCGAGAAGCAAGACGATGATTGGCGGGGCCGGGGCCTGGCCGCTCATGAACTCGCGGCGGTAT
>SCTM01000082.1 GCA_004297485.1 Rhodospirillaceae bacterium | reverse complement strand
GTTCGTTATCCACTGTATATCTCCTTCACTCGACTCCAGCCCGCGCGATCACACCGATGTCTTGGAATATCAGGACAGGAATCCAGCAATCGACATGGGGTTAAGGGCGCTGATCAAAACAATATATGCACGCGGACGCTCTCCAAACTGGCCATTTGTCCAGTGACCGTACACCGCGACAGGCAATAAACGCTACTTCAACCGATCCAAATACAGATCCGCGAACCGCTAATGCCGCTGCCTTAGTTGCCTCCCGCACGACGGGAGCGGCAAGGCTGTAGAGAAGCGCATCTAGTCAGGTGAAGCCAATCCCGAAGTCATGCATTATCATCGGCACTTGCGACTCTCGCCGCTATATCTTCCCGTGTGGGATTTCGGCGTAGAATCAATCCACCATTCACCTGGAGGTTTGCGCCGGACATATAACACTCGTCGCTTGCCAGCCAAACAGCAGCCGCAGCGATATCGTCTGAGGTGCCGATCCGGCCCAAGGGGTAACTTGCGACGAAGTTCTCGAATAGACAGGGAGCCTGCTTTGCTGCCGCGTTCATGGGTGTATCGGTCAAGCGCGGCGAAATTGAATTGGCCCGAATCCCTTCGCCACCAAATTCGTGGGCCACACAGTGAGTGATGTGGTCCGTCCCGGCCCTGGTTCCCATATATGCCGCGTAATCGTTGGGCATAATAGTGGTCGTTGTTCGTTCAGGCGATTTTCAAAATAAGCTTGCCGGTGTTCGCGCCTGAGAAGAGACGCATGAACGCCGGATATGCGTTCTCAAGTCCAGTCTGGATATCCTCATCGATTCGCATGCGGCCTTCAGCAATCCACTTCGCCATTTGTAGGCCCCCCTGTGCGAATCTATCGACGTAATCCGAGCTCAAGAAGCCTGTGAGCGTGGCCTGTTTGACTAGGATCTGCCAGATGTTGCGGGCGCCGATTTTGCTAGGATTATTATATTCACTGATCAGGCCACACAAAACAATGCGTGCGTAGGGCGCAAGATTCATGAGTTCGGCATCAAAGACATCGCCGCCGACATTTTCGAACACGATGTTGGCGCCGTCCGGTATCGTGGTCGCTATTTCTCCGGCAAGTTGGTCGACCGTTTTCCCGCGATAATCAATCGCGGCGTCGAATCCATAGTCGCTGATGAGGCGACGGCATTTGTCGGCACCCCCAGCAATACCAATGACCCGACACCCCTTGATTTTACCGATCTGGCCGACGACCGACCCAACTGCGCCTGCAGCACCGGAAACCAGCAATGTCTCGCCTTTCTTCGGTTTGCCAACCTCCAGCAATCCGAAATAACCGCTCAGGCCCACGGCGCCCATCCCAGACAGGAATCTGGTGGGTGAGTCGACCTGCGAGACGTCGATGGGGGCGGTGAACCCTCCGGGCTGAACCATTGAGTAATCTTCCAGCGCATTCAGGCCTAATACCCAGTCGCCAATCTTGTAACTTTTATTGGCCGAGGCATGGACGATGCCAACTGTCGTCGCACGAACCGGGTCACCGAGCTTGATCGGTGGGAAATAACTGGGCGCGTCGTCCATCCAGCCCCGCTGCGCCGGATCCAGCGACGCAAAATAGTTGCGGACAATAAAGGCCGAGGGCTCGGGCTCGGAAAGCGGCTCCGTAACGAGTTCGAAATCATCTGGGACAGGATTCCCCGACGGGCGGCGTCTCAAAATCAATCTGCGGTTCTTGACCATATGACCATCCTTTTTTTCATTGTGGTCGCGCGAGTCTGGGCTCGCACCTATGACAAATCATAGTTTTTGAAAAGGCTGCATGGGCCTACCTTGCCGTCGCGTCGATCGAAGTTTTATAGGGGGGGAGGCCCATGACGAGATCCGCATTCTCGAAGCTCGCGATTGCAACCCTAGCCGCAGTGTCGTTACCAACGATCGAGCGGCCCGCCCTCGCACAAAGTGCGACCGCTGCGGAAGCCCCTCTCGCCGAAATCATCGTAACAGCCCGGCGTCGTAATGAGTCGCTGATGTCGACTCCCGTCGCTGTCTCGGCGCTTAATACTGCGACGATTGAAAGTAAGGCTGCCCTCAACATCGGCGATCTCAATGGGGCTGCCCCAAACGTATTAGTCACCCAGCAAAATGCCGGTGCCGCAACGGCAAACTTTTCGATCCGCGGCCTTTCGTACGCGGACGTCGAGAAATCTCAAGATCCTACTGTGGGCGTCGTCATTGATGGTGTGTTCATCGGCACAAGTACCGGCCAGTTTCAGGATTACTTCGATATCGACCAGATCGAAGTGTTGCGCGGTCCGCAGGGCACGCTGTTCGGCCGCAATACCATCGGGGGGGTCGTCAATATCCGCCGCTCGCGCCCGACCGGAAAGTATGGCGCCAAACTCGAGGTCTCGTACGGCAGCTTTAACACGCTGGCAACGCGAGCCGTCGTGAATGCGCCAATAGGAGACACGGGCCTCGCCGCCAAGGTTTTCTATTTTCATAATAGGTCAGATGGGTGGTACCATAACGCGATTAGCGGAAACCCGGCCGGTGGAAGCAAGGATGACCATTTCGGCGGAACGCTTCAGTACACCTCACAAGACAACGCGTTCGATGCGCTGTTCACCGTTGAAAAACAGATCACGAGCGTCGATCCGGTGGTTGCCAGCCTCACAAACTCGTCTGAGCTTTTTTGCTCCTTCATTCCCGCCAACCAGTGCAACAGAAACAATACCACCGACCTCTACACCGTATTCAATAGCCCGGCCTTTTCCCATTACCACGCGCCGTCCGGGACATTGGAGATGAACTACCAATTGGGCGGCGTAAAGCTGACGTCAATCACCGGGTTTCGCGAGTCGAACGAAGACCAGACACAGGATTTCGATGCGTCGTCGGTTGACCTCTACTACACCCACCGTCAGCAAAAATACCATCAGCTGAGTCAGGAATTGCGGGCGGCTGGAAAATTTACGGATACTTTTGACTATGTGGTTGGTGGGTATTTTTTCAGCTCGCGTTATCAGTTGGAGCAACATACGCGCCTGTTCGCCTTCAATACTGCGGAAAACGTGGATGCGGCCGATCCTAACCCCCAGTTGGTGAATGGTCGGACCAAGTCGTACGCGGCTTTCGGAGACTTCAACTGGGCGATTTACGACAAATTCCGCGTTTCGTTTGGCGGTCGCTATACAGAGGATAAAAAATACTTGGACAACGGATTTGGCGGTGTTTTGATTGGTCAGGGAGATGCCAAATTCAAGAAGTTCACGCCGAAGGCTGGAATTGACTACCGCCCCAATGAAGACACGATGCTTTATTTCTCCTGGTCACGTGGATACCGCTCGGGCGGGTTCTCACCGCGCGCCTCAACCGCAGCAACGGCAAGCACGCCGTACCAGCCCGAAACGGTCGACTCATACGAAATTGGAACTAAGTTGGATATGCTGGAACGCCACCTGCAGTTAAGCCTTGCGGCGTTTGCCGCCAACTACAATCACATGCAGCAGAACACGACCATCCCTGGCGGGCCGACGGGCAATCAGACGATCACAACAAATGTCGGGGGGGCGAACATCAAGGGTATCGAGGCCGACTTCGCGGCTCGTGCGACAGATAATCTCCGCCTCAACGGTTCAATTGGATACCTTCATTCAAAATTCCATGACTTCATCGCGGGCAATCTGATTGGTACAAGCATTCGGCCTTTCGACTATTCTGCCAATGACTTGATCTACAATCCAAGCGTGACGCTTGCGCTGGGTGCGGACTATACCATTCCAACCGACTTCGGCGATGTCGTTACGAATATCGGGTATCGCTATATCGCACCGTACGATCAACAAATCTCGCTCGGTCCCCTCACTGGAAACACCGGCCCTGTCAGCAACGGCGGCTCTGTAATCGTCAATGGCAACGATCCGCGGGTCCGGACGCATGGGCAGAACATAATCGATGCCAGCATCTCTACTCACTTCGATATCCACAAGACCAAAGCCAAGATTACCGCTTACGTCCGGAACCTGGCAGATGACAGGGACATGACGCACGGATTTACCGTGGCGGGGCTCTGGTCTTTCGGGACCGCGCGCGAACCGCGTGCGTTCGGCGTTACGCTCGGCTTCGAGTACTAAAGGCTTCAAGACTGGGAACCAGCGACGGCCACGGCCGGAGAAATCCGATCGCGGCTGTCGCATTATGAGGAGAGCGTGATTTGGGACGGTTAAGCGGAAAAATCGCGCTTGTCACCGGCGGGGCTTCCATCCCGGGATTGGGGAGCGCCACGGCTGCCCGCTTCGCGCAAGAGGGTGCCATTGTTTTCGTAACGGACATGGATGCAACAGGTGCGGAGAAGGCGGCTGCCGGCATTCGTGAGGCTGGGGGCAAGGCGACGGGGATGTCGCATGACGTCACGAGCCCCGGTGATTGGGATAGGGTTTTTGAATCGATCGCCGCCAAACACGGACGTCTCGATGTCTTGGTGAACAATGCCGGGATTGCGATTCTCAGGCCATTCGAGAGTTTAACCGATGCTGAATGGATCAAGCAGAACGATGTGAATCTCAACAGCGTGTTCTATGGCACCCAGCGGGCGGTCAAGCTGATGCGCCACGTCGGTGGCGGCGGATCGATCATAAATATTTCTTCTGTGCTTGGAATTATCGGCGTGCCGGGTTGTGCCGCCTATGCAGCGGCAAAAGGTGGTGTGCGCTTATTTACGAAAACCATCGCCCTGGAATGCGCGAAGGATAAAATCCGCGTGAACTCAGTTCATCCGGGGATGATCATGACCAATATGCAAATCGTCGCGTTACGGGATAATCCTGATGTCCATGCCGAACTCTCGGCCGCGATTCCCATGGGCTATTTCGGCGAGCCCGAGGATATCGCCAATATGAATTTGTTTCTGGCAAGCGATGAGGCCCGCTATATCACGGGTGCGGAATTCGTTGTCGACGGCGGAATGGTCGCGCAATAGGCGTGAATGCGCTGAGTCGCGTCTGTGCGCGTGATAAGTATCCACCGACTGCGCCAGGCAACGAACATGCCAACTTCAATCTCTGACGTCGACGATCACCTTGCCGATGTTTTTGCCGGTTATCATCCGGCTATAGGCGCGCAGAACATTCTCGATCCCCGTCGTTTGATCAAACGGCATGGTCAACTGTCCGGTATCCATCCAAGCACGTAGCCTTGGCATGAACTCGACACTACGTTCCAAAGAATCAGGGATGAAGAAGCCCGTCACCGTGAGACGGCGCATGAGTATCTGATCAAAGCGCATGGGACCGGCACTCGGCTTATCGCGATCATAGGTGGAGATAAGGCCGCAGAGAGCAATTCGTCCGTAAAGCGCCATGTTGGGCAGCACTGCATCAAGAATTGGGCCGCCCACGTTATCAAAATACACATGCACACCGCCTTCGACCTTTCCGAGGACTTCTTCGATGTTGTCCCGGCGATAGTCGATGGTTTGCGCCACATCGTAGCGCTCTTTGAGAAACTTACATTTCTCTGGGCCGCCTGCAATTCCGATCACCTGACATCCAATGTTGCGGGCAATTTGACAAGCCAGCAACCCGGTCGCGCCAGCGGCCGCGGAAACCAGAACGGTTTGTCCGGCCTTGGCCTGTCCGATCTCAGTAATGCCTACATACGCTGTCCATGCATTCATGCCCAGGACCCCGAAATGCTGGCGAAGATCGTCGATGCTTGCGTCAATCTTCGCCGCACCAGCAAGTTCCGGCTTTATGAGAGAATACTCTGCCCACTGGCCGAAGCCGCGGACGAGATCACCTTTCTCAAAATCGGGATGCGCGGTTTCCACAACGCGCCCGAGGCATAGCCCGGCCATTTTGGCACCCAACGGTAACGGTGGCTGATAGCCGTCCGTCCGGGGCGTCATCCACATCCGGGTACCCGCATCCATAGACAACCAATCGGCGCGGATCAGGACTTCACCCTCTGATACCGGCGGCAGCGGTTCACTCTCTAGAGAAAGAGCTTGGTCAAAATCGATGCCTTGGGGGTATCGATTTAATCTCCAGTACCGATTTTGCATGAATTTCCTTTACCGCTCCCGTTTCACCAACGGTGAAACAGGGCTCCGAGCGACACACCTAATCAAAGAGAGAGGAGATGAAATTTTCGTTTGCTCATAGAGTCGCCCTGGCTGATATAAACTCGTGGGGGGCGATATGAAGATGTTTATGCAACCTGTGGCCGCTGGTTTGGCCAGCAAGACCATTCGGGTGATGATACTGGGAGCCACGGCACTGGCAGGAGGTATTGCCTTTGCACCGGTCCAGGCCCGGGCAGGGGAAACTACAACCGAAGAATTGGGCGGCATCCAGAACATTGTGGTCACCGCGCGCAAACGGGCCGAAACGACGCAGGATGCGCCGGTGTCGGTCGTGGCGATTTCGGCTGAGCGAATCCAACGTTATGATCTGACCACCCTTGAACGAGTTGCAGCACAGACACCCTCATTCGTGATTGGACGCGCGCCGAGCGGGGCCGGAGCGACCCTCGTGATGCGTGGCATCGGCTCCAACACGACCTCGATCGGGCTGGAACAGTCTGTCGCGGTGGTGGCCGACGGTGCATATTACGGCCAGGGTCGCACGATCAACGAGGGTTTTTTCGATCTCGGCCGGATGGAAATCTTGAAGGGCCCACAGGCGCTGTTCTTCGGCAAGAATGCCACTGCGGGGGTCGTGTCAATCACGTCAGCCGATCCGGGCGACAAGCTCGAGTTGATGGGACGCCTCGGTTATGAATTTAAGGCTGAGCAGGTGATCGGCGAGGCTGTTGCTTCCGGCCCGGTCAACGACAAGGTGGGACTCCGGGTCGCGGTACGCGCCAGCGACATGAATAAGGGCTATTTCGATAATATCGCCACGACCGCTACCTATCCGGTGCGCGACCGAATTTCCACTGCCGATACCGCTGCGCCTACCACGAATCTCACTTCTGGTCCGGGGGGAGATGGTCGCGGCAAGGAGTTCTACATCCGCACCACCGTGAAAGCGCAGCCGAACGATCGCTTGACCGCGACATTGAAGGCCAATTTCGGCAATAACACGAATAATAATCCTGCGGCGAACTCGGTGCTGTTTGCGTGCCCGACCGGTGCATCGGCGGTCAACCCGGCTCTCCCGTGCGCGCGCAAATTCCAGTCGTCAGCCAATTTAGTGCCGACGGCAATCGCCGCGACGCTGCCTTATGTCAATTCGGATGGCGCGCTGGGCGACCGCTATCGTTCCTGGGCGGTAACCGGCAACCTCAATTACGAGCTGGACCACATTACGCTCACATCGGTCACCAACTATAACTGGAATCGCAATATCTTTATATTCGACGGCGACAGCGTTTCGGCGTCGGGTCCACAGGGTGTGTTCGCCACGGAAGGGACGGCCTACCACGCATTTTCGAGCGAACTACGAGCACTGACGCATTATGACAGCCCATTCAATGGCATGATTGGCGCTTACTATCAAAGTTCCAAGCGCGATTATCTCGCTTATACCGCTTCTGGTGGTCTGGAGAATACCCTCGCCACACCGGCATTTCGCCAATATCTGGCCAACTCGAAAGACTCGAAGACCAAAGGCGAGACGCTCGCGGTCTTCGGTCAGGTGATCTGGAAGCCGATCGACAAGGTCGAGATCAGCGGTGGCGTCCGCTATACCCATGAAACGAAGGACAGCTATTTCGTCGAGCCCTATTCGCATCCCATCCGGGTGGCGCAAGGCGTGTTCCTGCCCAACACGACAATCACGGCGAACCAGAAATTCAATAACGCGTCCCCAGAAGCAACGGTCAGCTACAAACCGAACCAAGACATCAATCTCTATGCCAGTTACAAGACGGGGTACAAGTCGGGCGGGTTCTCCAACTCAGGAATTCTCAGCCCGTCGGCGAGTGTCAATGATTTCGCGTTCAGGCCCGAAACCGTTCGCGGCTTTGAAGGGGGAATCAAGAGTCTCTTCCTCGATCGCCAGGTGCGCCTCAACCTCGGTCTGTACACCTACAGGTTCAGGAATCTCCAAATAGACTTCTTCAATTCGCCGGTGTTTGCCTTCAGCACAATAAATGCCGGTTCGGCGACCACCAAGGGCGTGGAAGTTGAATTTGAATACGCACCGCGTACACTCGCCGGATTCAACCTGCATGGCAGCATCAATTACGACAAAGCCCGCTACGGGAATGTGCCGAATGCGCCGTGCTGGACCGGGATGACCATTGCGATGGGCTGCACCATTCCGGCGCCAGGGGCTCGGCCACAACAAAACCTCGCCGGTCAACCGACCGCCGACGCGCCGGAGTGGACGGGTTCGCTCGGGGTTTCCTATGAAACCGAGATTCAATCTGATCTCAACCTTGGCTTGTCGGTCGACGGCCGTTACAGCAGCTCCTATATTGCGACGGCCTTCGGCAATGCGGCGGATACTCAGTCAGCGTATATGATGCTCGATGCCTCGGCACGTATACGCACCAGCGACGAACGTTGGGAGTTTGCTATTATTGGCAAGAACCTGACCAACCGCTGGGTGATAACCGGGGGCACTGACGCGCCCAACACTGGTGCCAGGACCGGGACCGCGACCGGTTTGCGCGCGGATCAAATCGGCTTTGTCTCCGCCCCGCGCACCGTCCAGATGCAAGTGACCTGGAAGTACTGATCTCTAGAGGGGTACCATCGGACATCTAGAAACGGTTGACGTATGACCGCTTCAATCCGTCGGTGCTAATAAGAGCCGGGGGTGCTTCGGATGGCCCTCCAGTCGGAACACTCTCGGTTCTTTTTACGCTTTTCTATTAGTGTAGCTCCTGTCCACTAATAGAACTCTTGGCGACAAGGATATTTCCTATGGCCGATCCGCGCACTTGGGAAATTTTGAAGCTCAGTAGTAAGACCCGCCTGCGCGCCGCGACGATACTGGTGATGGGACTGAGTGCCATGCCGGTGTTGGCCCTGGCGCAGGCCGCTGCCGCCCCGACCGGCGCCGACCCGTTGGCGGGTAAAGTTGGGCGTACCGCCGCTGAGAGTCATGCTCCGGTCTGGCCGGAGAATCCAGCAGCCCCCAAGGGCGCGCCCAATGTCCTGATTATCATGACCGATGACGTCGGCTTTGGCGTGACCAGCACTTTTGGCGGGCCGGTGCCGACCTCGACCTTTGAGGCGCTATCGCAACACGGTGCGCGCTACAACAGCTTCAATACTACCGCGCTGTGCTCGCCCACCCGAGCATCGCTGTTAACCGGACGATTGCCGCAGAATGTCAACATGGGCAACGTGACCAATCTACCGACAGGCTACGACGGTTATACCACCGTCATTCCCAAGACCGGCGGAACCATCGCCCAGATCCTGAAGGAAAACGGTTATAATACGGCGATGTTTGGCAAAGGCCACATCACCCCCGAATGGGAAATGAGCATGGCCGGGCCCTACGACCGCTGGCCGACTGGGCTTGGTTTTGAATATTTCTATGGCTTCCTCTCGGCCGATACCTCGATGTATGCGCCAAGTATCGTCGAAAATACCACGCCACGCGAACCGCCGCACAATGACCCCAACTATCATTTCGAAGCCGACATGGCCGACCATGCGATCCAGTGGCTGCGGCAGCAGCACGCGGTTGCTCCGGACAAACCGTTCTTTGCGTATTATGCGCCGGGGCTATCCCACACCCCGCACCACGTACCGAAAGATTGGCTGGAAAAGTTCCGCGGCAAGTTCGATCAGGGCTGGGATGAGGTTCGCGCTGAAAGCTTCTCTCGCCAGAAGCGGTTGGGCATCATCCCGGCCGATGCGAAAATCAGTCCGCGTCCGGATATATTGCCGGCGTGGGACTCGTTTGATGCCGAGCACAAAAAAGTCTATGCGCGGTTGATGGAGGCCTATGCCGCATCTGTTGCCTACTCCGACTACCAAACCGGACGGGTGATCGACGAGCTGCGCCGTTCCGGCCAGTTCGATAATACGCTGATCATCTATATCGAGGGTGATAACGGAGCGAGCGCCGAGGGCGGGCTGGCCGGACTGGCCTTTGAGCAATCCACCATCACCGGACGCCAGGAGGATTTTTCCGAACTCGCCAGCCACTATGACGATATCGGCGGCCCTAAAGTTTATAACCACATGCCGGCAGCGTGGGCCTGGGCGATGAATGCGCCCTTTCCTTGGTGGAAACAGGTCGCTTCGCAAGCGGGCGGCGTGCGTAACGGCATGGTCATTTCATGGCCTGGCCATATTGCCGACAGCCGCGTGATGCGGCGCCAATATGCCCATGTCAGCGACATCATGCCGACGGTGTTGGACGCCATCGGGATCAAGGCGCCCGCGGAACTGGACGGGATCAGGCAGCAGCCACTCGACGGAGTGAGCCTGACCTATACCTTCACTCAGCCAAAGGCGCCGACAACCAGGCATATCCAGCTTTATGAAATGATGGAAAATTATGCCATCTATCAGGATGGCTGGATCGCCGGGACGCTGCCCAAGCGGGCGGCATGGGAAGCCGGGGCCGCTGGCAACCGTCGCCTGGATATTGGGCCGGACCAACGTCAATGGACGCTATTCAATCTCAATAGCGATTTTACCACCGCAGTCGACCTCTCGAAATCCGACCCGGCTAAGTTGAAGAAAATGCAGGACCTATTCTGGGAGGAGGCCGCGAAGAACAACATTCTGCCGATCCATGACTATAGTCAGGGAGCGGCGGGTCGACCGTCGCTCAGCGGCGGACGCGACCATTTCGTCTATCAGCCGGGACTAACACGGATCAACGAGGATGCAGCGCCGCATACGATCGGTCACTCCTTTACCATTACCGCCGATGTGACGATCCCGGCGGGCGGTGCCAACGGGGTGCTGATCACGCAGGGCGGGCAGTTTGGGGGCTATGGCTTCTACCTGCATGAGGGCAAGCCAGTGTTCCATTACAATGCGGTCGGTCGCGACCAGTTCACGGTGCGCGGCGATGCCGTCGTGCCGGAAGGCGCGCATCGTCTGACCGCCAGCTTCGTTGCCGACGAACCGAAGCCCGGCACGCCCGGTACGCTTACCATCGCAGTCGATGGCAAAGCTGTGGCAAGCGGCCGGATCGGCCGAACCGTGGCCGGTTGGATGTCGCATACCGAGGGACTGGATATCGGCCGCGATACGATCACACCGGTTAGCGATGACTACACCATTCCGACCAGCGCCTTTACCGGTACGCTGGGCCAAGTAGAAGTAGCCATCATCCGCTAGTAGTCCGATGCTAACATACGCATGCCATCACGGGAGGCAACTTTGCGAATGTTAAGATCAAAGGACCACCACCAAGCATGTTTTTCTAGTGGGGCTTTGGATTTGAGATTCGCTTCTCAGTCCCGTGGCTGACGGGGTGCGAATGTCGAATCCGCCCCACTGGCGGCGGCGCTGACGCAAAACGATCGACCGACGATAGCTTGCCGCCGCCAATTCAGCATGCCGCTCCATAGCCGGTATCTGAGAGCATGCGCGTTGACTTGATCTCCCCGTTATCCGCGCGCGGACGGGCTTCTACCATGCCCGGCGGGAGACCTTACCGGCGTCCCTCTAGCCAGTCGTTGAGTACTTCGTGGAAGAAGCGAACACGAGTCTCTTGCCCCGAGAGATAAGCATCGGTGAAGCCGCGCGAGTGTAATCCTTGCTGCTGGGCCTCCGCGACCATCATGTCCTGAAAGACGATCTGATCTGCGAGTTCAGGCACACCTTTGCCCCAATCGAAAACGCGATATTCCATTTCCGCCTCACGGAGGGGTTGGCGACCCGCCATGATCGACTCGACTTCAGTCTGGCCCTTGACTGGAAATGCCATGCACCAGAGGTCAAAAGTGCACTTATTCGGGTCATTCGGATGGGGTTCGGTCCGGAAGAAAATGATGTTGTCGGGCAAGAACGAGATTGTGCAATTCGGGAAGAGTACAGTGTGAGGGCTATCCGTTAACTCCTCATCATTCATGTGCTCGTAGTGAAGATAGCCGCGCTCCTTCCATAACTTTCTCTTTTGCGCCTTGAGATCGAGCCAGCCTTGCATGGCTTTGGTGGCGAAGTCCGGATACGAGTCCGGATTGATTCCCCACATCCGCAGAATATCGTCATACGGATGGGGGACTCCATCAGGCAAACGATCAGTCAACGACGGGCGCATCGGCTGCACGGTTCGCCCGTGCCCACGCGGAAACATCTCGTGGCGGGCGCTGGAGACGTCTTGATCTATCCAGGGCGGAACTTGTGGATGGAGCGTGCGCGTATGATAGGACTCCGAGAAATTGTCTATAGAGAATTTCCAGTTTGTATTCAGTTCTATCTTGTACCAGGCGACCCGAACCAACGTCTCCAACGGGTAGTTCCTGTAGATCTCAGGGATCGGCTCCAGAAACTTGGACAAGGACTCTGCTTTGTCGCTCATTGTGTACCAGACAAACCCACCCCAAGTATCAACCTGAACTTCCTTCAATTTTATTTTTCCGCAAGGATTGCCTTGGGGATAATCGTCAGAATCCTGGACGCGTATGAGCACGCCGTCCTTTCCCCAGTGCCATCCATGATAGGGGCAATGGAAACCGTCTTTGACAAAAGCAGAGTTTTGAACAAGTCTGAGCCCGCGGTGACGGCAGACATTATAAAACCCTTTGAGCGTCCCGTCGTCCTGGCGGACAACAATAACGGACTCATGCATGAAGTTGTGGACGATATAATCGCCGGGCGCGACCAATTCATTGACCCGGCCGGCAATATGCCAAACGCGAGTCCACATGTGGTCCCATTCGCGTTGCGCGAACTCTTTGGAATAATATCGATCACCCGTGATGGGATCGCCTCGCAAGAGTGAGACATCACGCCCGTCGAGGGTAAGAGAGTGCCGCTTAGGGGTTCCCACAAAAGACCTCCTTTGCGCCCTGTCTGCTTGGTGCGGTAACAGCCGTCTCGGCGGTTGATCTCGTCCACCAAAGCCACTTTCAGGTATAAGTGATAATAGCCAACGCGTTGCGATATCCCCCTATCCAAAAAGAGAGTACCGGCCAGTATAGACCGGATGGATATTGAGTTTATGAACTGTGGGGCATCTGTCAGATTTTGCTTTCCGGCGAAATGAGCGGACTTGCGTCATCGGCCGGTGGCCTTTCTTCAGTTGGTCTTTTGTAACATTCACGGGTAGGGCTACACCTGCCGCATCGGGTTTCGCGTTCGCAAATAGAAGACG
>SCTM01000081.1 GCA_004297485.1 Rhodospirillaceae bacterium | reverse complement strand
ACCCATGGTGGCAATGTAGGTATACGGCGGAATGCCGGGAACACAGCGGAATTTTCAGTTGCAAATTTTGCCGCGGGTGGATATGCGATCTACAAAACAATTATCAATAATGTCAATCAATGGGACTTTGGCTCCGGAGCCACGAACTCAGGGGATCAGCATTTTGAAATTTATAACCGCAACCTGTCCCTTGAGGGCCTTCGCATCGATTGGACGAATAATAACCTCCTATCCGGTGGGACGATTCAAGGCACAGCGCTCGGGGCTGGAGTGGCTCCAGGTGCGGCAGGCACGCTGAAACTTACCAACAAGCTTGCACTATACAACAATAATGTTCCTGCTGGGCTCGGGCAAGAATATATCGCTGGTTCTGCAGTCCTCACCAGCACCACTACGGCTGTCACAACCACGAATCTCGTGGCGTCTGTCCCCGCCAATTCGATGTACACAGTTCGTGCGGCTCTGACTTGTGACACGACATCAGCAGCAGCGACTGTCAACATCACGATTGGATGGACTGACCCATCAAATACGCCACAGACAGCGGCCCTTGGAAGTGCAGTAGCCTGCACGGCTCTCGGAGCTTCATCATTTGGCTCACTGACGCAAATGCTAAGCGCTAAGAGTGGGACGGCAATCACCTACAGCACGTCGATCGTGAACACGCCAACATATGACGTGCGCGTCATTGTGCTTCAAGGGACAAGTAATTGAAGCGGGAGTTGGGTCACTGCGTGGCACATTAAGAAAAATGCTTTTGGCCTACTTGCTGGATCGAAAGTAAGATTTGCAGCCCGCACTCCCAGAGCTCACCGTCTCCCTCCAGCCGAAACAGCGCCAACTCTACAATGCGATCATCGACCGACGACCGGAAGCACCGACCGTTATCGGATACGGAGGTTCGCGGGGCGCCGCGAAGTCTGGCGGCGTGCGGCGGATCGCGCTCGCGCTGGCTTACGAACAGCCTTGCATTATCTGGATCATTCGCCGCGTCTGGGACGATCTCAACAAGGATCACGTCAAGCCGCTGTTTGAGGAATACCCCGCTCTGAAAGATTTCTATCGAGTGCAGGACCGCGAACTCCACTTACCGAATGGCAGTTCGATATTCTTCATCCACTCCGGACAAGAGAAACGGGCCAAGCGTAAGGCCCGCGGCCCCCAGGCTCATTACATTTTTCTCGAGCAAGCAGAAGAATTCTCGCAAAAAGAAATGGAAGGTCTAGCGGGCTCGAACCGAGCGCCAGGCGTCGGCCCTGGACATTGCAAGCGGATCTATACGTTTAATCCAGGCGGCATCGGCACGGCCTACCTTCGCCGCATCTTCCACTTGCGCGACTACCACGTCGACAATGAGCGTGCGGCCGATTTTCTATTCATCCAGGCGTATGGTTGGGACAACTACGAGTGGTTCCGTGGCGTGCCCGGAATGGTCGATGAAGCCACGTTTTATCGCTCGCCGGAATGGGCTGGAATCACGACCTTTGAATATTTCTCGTGCCAGGTCACGACGTCACGGTTGGCCTTTGAGTGGTTCATCACCAAAACGGACTTCG
>SCTM01000080.1 GCA_004297485.1 Rhodospirillaceae bacterium | reverse complement strand
CTCGCGACGACCCCCGTCAGCGATATCAACGCCTGCACGTAGTACTCGCGCCCGGCCTTGACCGCCGCCGGGCCTGTGGTCGCATGCCATGTGGAGTTCCCGCGCATGATGACCGTATCGCCAGACGCATTGAACGTGACCGCCGCCCGGAAGTTGTTTCCAATCCCGTCCGACCGCGCAATGATCGATCCCACAAAGGTCGGGCTGCCACCGCCGGAGAGCAGGTTCAGCGAGTCGGGCGCCGACCCCGTACCGGGCGAACTGACATTTCCGCCGGTGCCTGTCATCAGCGGATTGGGGAAGATGTTGTTGTTTCTGCCAAGCTTCACCGTGCCGGTAATCGCACCATCCGCGCCTGGAGAGGGGAAGGACAAACTGTTATTCGAAATCCACGTCACCGGCACGAAGTCATTCAGGGTTTCCGACGTGCCGCCCAGGACCTTGCAGACCTCGCCCGTCTGGAATCCGTGTGCCGTCGTGGCTGACGTGATGACACCGCCGGATCGAGTTGGCGAGGTCAGCGTCACCGCCGACTTGTCGAAACAATCGGTGACGGACATTGGTCGTCCGGAGTTTTGCATTGGTAACGACGCATCCCACTTCGCCGCCATTGCAATTCCCGCTTTGTAGGCCAGTCGCGTCGTCGGATGAATGTGGTCCGCCGCCTTGCACATACCGGCCGCGGCGAGGCCGGTCGTATCGGTCGGATTGATCGCCTGCGAGTAGAAATCGAACTCGACCACATTCGGCAAATCCTTGATGAATTTCCTCACGCGGCGATTCATCCGCGTTACCCGCGCCATCTGCTGCAAGGTCGCCCGGGCCTCGCCCGTAGCCACCGGCAGAATGTTCGGCACCCACAGCTTGGCATAGGGGATGATCCCAAGGATCAGCGCCTTTTGGTCGGCGAAGGTCTGCTCTTCGGTCGTCGGCGGCGTTCCGGACGTGAGATCGTTGATCCCGGGCAGGTGCATGAGCACGGCTTGTGGATTCAGTGCCAGTACCGCCGGCAGTTGATCAATACAGTCACGCACCGTGTTTCCGGATTGCGCCAGGTTGGCGACGATGTTGAACCGATAGCCGGTCGCGCGTTGCAGCGCATTGACCCACGACGCCGAGGTCGTCCAGGTTTCGAAGGTCGCGTAAGTCGTCCCTGTCAGCGCGCCGTCCGGCACGCCGGAAAGGTTGGCCGCCATCTGCACCGAAAACGTATTCGCGTCGATCCGCGTCACCGCCAGACGCTGCTTGACGTGCAATGCGGTGCCGGGATAGTTGCGGTTGAACACACCCACAAACCAGCCGGTCGCGAGTCCATGCGCGGCAAACGTGAGCGTGAGTACGCCGGTCGCGGCGGTATATGTCGCCGTGCAACCGTTAGGACCGTGCATGAACTCATCGATCGAGTCGCCGAACACCACCGTGCGAATGCCATCGGCGATCAGGATGTTCCCGCTCGGCCCCACCAAACCAGTACTGGAACCACCACCAGCTAATGTAGGTACTAAAACGTCTGTGCCATCAACATTGCGGACGCCTACAAATTTACCAGCAACATCAACCAGCATACCTAGACTATTAACCACGCGCGCTATGTAAGACATTTTGCATTCTCCGTTAGGCGGCACCGCCGCCAGTGCTGTATCCCTGCAAACCGGCCATGATGTCGGTCAGCGCGTTCTTTCCACCAGTATCTGTTTGACCGGCGTTCTTCGCTGTTTGCGATGCGATCTGCGCCGCTTGCAACGCTTGCATATTCTGTTGTTGCTGCGCACGCTGCTGGCGTATGAGCGCCACTTTGTCGTTTGCGACAATGATCTCTGGATCAGCGCCAAGCAGGTCGCTCACTTTGTCGATCATTACATCCACATCCAACTTGTCGAGCGCTTCAGGTTTTGCGCCCGCAAGGCTTGTTATCATGCCGACTACTCGCTCAATAGGCGCAACGCCGATCAAACGTTGAGCTTGCGCGAGTACGCCGCTGAACTCTATTTCTAGTTCTTGACCGTGCAATTCTTTTGGTGGCACAGGAAGTAAATTCGCGGCAACAATGTAGTCAAATGTGGTGTCGAGTAGCGGTTCCA
>SCTM01000079.1 GCA_004297485.1 Rhodospirillaceae bacterium | reverse complement strand
TTTGATGTTCATCGATCTGGACGGTTTCAAGGCCATCAACGATACCCTTGGGCACGATGCGGGCGACCTGCTCCTCAAGGGCACGGCGCGCCGGCTTGAGAAATGCGTCCGCGAAACCGATACGGTGGCGCGTCTCGGCGGCGACGAGTTCACCGTGATCATGCCGCTCATCGACAGCCTCGATGCGGCGGCGGTGGTCGCCGATCGCATTATCAGGTCACTCAGCGAGGTGTTCGATCTGGATGGAAAACCGGGACATGTCTCGGCGTCCATCGGCATTTCGATTCTGCCTGGACAGGCTTCGGACGCGAGCAGTCTTCTGCACAATGCCGACGTCGCCATGTACTACGCCAAGCGCCACGGCAAGGCTAACTTCCAGTTCTTTACGGCCGACTTGGAAGCCCCGGCAGACCGCCCGCCCCGGCCCTAAAGCCTGGGCCCGTTCCGGCGAATCCGACAGCACCCTAGGTTATTGATTTAAGCGGTATTTTCGAAGCCACGGCCGGTGGATATGGCGGCCGGAAGGCACCAAATTCGGTGCTTGCAATCCGTCCTCCTGTCGGCCAAAAGCAACCCCTGCTCGTGTCACGATTCCAAAGTTCGCAAGCTCATGCGGCAAGCGACGATGGGAACTTTGGAATCGAAGCGACGCGCGTTAACTAATGAATTTCGTGCGCCGTCAGGCCGTTCAACCACTGATCCGTACCTCATGAAAGACGCCACATTGCAGGCCTCTCACGCCGACCTTGCCAATGCGATTCGGTTCCTCTCCGCCGATGCCGTGGAGAAGGCCGCATCCGGCCATCCTGGGATGCCCATGGGCATGGCGGATGTGGCAACCGTTCTCTTCACGCGTGAGCTGAAATACGACGCCGCTGCGTCCCACTGG
The DNA here is from genome assembly GCA_004297485.1 of Rhodospirillaceae bacterium. Classification (GTDB taxonomy): domain Bacteria; phylum Pseudomonadota; class Alphaproteobacteria; order Rhodospirillales; family Rhodospirillaceae; genus SCTM01. The sequence continues at coordinate 4,217 of SCTM01000079.1, read as the reverse complement.
CCCGACCGCGACCGCTTTGTGCTGTCGGCTGGCCATGGCTCCATGCTGCTCTATAGCCTCATGTACCTGACCGGCTATCCCGACATCACCCAGGAGCAGATCAAGAACTTCCGCCAGTTCGGTAGCCGTACGGCCGGCCATCCCGAACACGGTCACGCCTCGGCGGCCGAGACCACCACCGGCCCCCTCGGCCAGGGTCTTGCCAACGCGGTCGGTATGGCTTTGGCCGAGCGTCTGCTGGCGGCGCGTTTCGGCGCCGACGTGGTTGACCATCGGACCTGGGTGATCGCAGGCGACGGCTGCCTCATGGAGGGCATCAGTCATGAGGCGATTTCCCTGGCCGGTCATCTCAAGCTGCACAAGCTGACCGTCCTGTTCGACGATAACCACATCAGCATCGATGGTCCGACCGATCTGACCACTTCGGACGATCAGCGTAAACGGTTCGAAGCCAGCGGCTGGCATACGTTGGCCGTGGATGGTCACGATCCGGTGGCGATTGCCGCCGCTCTGAAGACCGCGCGCACCAGCGACTGTCCGACCATGATCGCCTGCAGGACGACCATCGGTTTCGGCGCGCCAAAACTCGCCGGTACGGCCAAGACCCATGGCTCGCCCCTGGGGGCCGAGGAAATCGAGGGCGCCCGGCGCGCGCTCGGTTGGACGTCCGCGCCATTTGAAGTGCCGGAAGAGGTCCTTGCCACGTGGCGGGAGGCGGGCGCGAAGGGTGCCGATGCCCACGCGGCGTGGCGGCAACGGGTTGCGAGCCTTGCCCCAGCGCTGAAGGCTGAATTCGACCGGCTCATGACAGGCGATCTTCCCAAAGGCTGGGAGGATGCGATTCTTGCGGTCAAACGCAAAGCCAGCGCCGAGGTGCCCAAGGTGGCAACCCGCCAGTCGTCGCAAACCGTACTGGAAGCGCTGACTCCCTTGATACCCGAGATGATCGGCGGCTCCGCAGATCTTACCGGATCCAACAATACCAAGACCGCCAATCTGAAGCCGATTACGGCCTCGGACTTTTCGGGCCGCTATGTCTATTACGGTGTGCGCGAACACGGCATGGCGGCGGCCATGAACGGCATGGCGCTCCACGGCGGCATTATTCCTTACGGCGGCACGTTCCTGGTGTTCACCGACTACTGCCGTCCGTCTATCCGTCTGTCGGCGCTCATGGGTCAGCGGGTGATCTACGTCATGACCCACGATTCCATCGGTCTGGGCGAGGACGGTCCCACCCACCAGCCGGTGGAACATCTGGCGGCCCTGCGGGCGATCCCGAATCTCCTGGTCATGCGGCCCTGCGATACGGTGGAAACGGCGGAGTGCTGGGCGATTGCCCTGAATGAGAAACATCGGCCCTCGGTCATCGCCTTGTCGCGTCAGGCGCTGCCGACATTGCGGACCACACATACGGATGTGAATCTCGCCGCTAAGGGCGGATATGTCCTGCAGGAAGCCGACGGCACGCGCGCCGTGACGCTGTTGGCGACCGGCAGCGAAGTGATGGTGGCGGTGGAAGCACGCACTAAGCTGGCGGCGGAGGGAATTTCCGCCGCCGTCGTCTCCTTGCCGTCCTGGGAGCTTTTCGACGCTCAGTCCGAGACCTATCGCCGGGAAGTTCTTGGCGCTTGCGCCCGGGTCGCTGTCGAAGCGGCCAGCCCTTTCGGCTGGAGCAAGTATGTGGGCTCCCGCGGTGGGGTTGTGGCAATGCCGGGTTTCGGCGCTTCGGCGCCGGCCCCGGTCCTGTATAAACATTTCGGCATCACATCCGATGCGGTCGTTGCGATGGTGAAAGCGAAGCTTTGAGTTACTCTACCCGCGCTAGTGGAGCGGATGTTAGAACCTGACCACGAGAACACGCGCGCTGAGGATTTCGCCATGGCCGTCAAAATCGCTCCCAGCATCCTTTCCGCCGATTTTGCCCGGCTTGGCGAGGAGGTGCGTGCCGTCGAAGCCGCTGGCGCGGATTACATTCACGTGGATGTCATGGATGGGCACTTTGTCCCGAACATCACCATCGGGCCGGGGGTGGTGAAGGCTTTGCGTGTTCACACGAAGCGTGTGCTTGATGTGCACTTGATGATCGCCCCGGTCGATCCTTACATCGCCGCTTTTGCCGACGCGGGCGCGGATATCATCACTGTTCATGCCGAGGCCACGCCGCACCTGGATCGTTCGCTCCAGGTCATTCGCAGCCTCGGTAAAAAGGCCGGCGTATCCCTCAATCCCTCGACCCCTGCCGGCGCCGTGGAATATGTCTTGGACCGGGTCGATCTGATCCTGGCCATGACCGTCAACCCCGGCTTCGGCGGCCAGTCATTCATCGCCAGCCAGCTTTCCAAGCTGAAGCAGCTCAAGGCCCTGATCGGCAACCGCCCCATCGAGCTGGAAGTGGACGGCGGCATCAATCCCGACACCGCCCGCCAGTGCGTCGCGGCAGGTGCCAATGTGCTGGTGGCGGGCACCGCCGTCTTCGGCACATCGGACTACGCCGGCAATATCGCCAAGCTGCGCTAGGCGGTTTCGGTCCGTATTTATTTTATCATTATAAATCAATAAGTTATTCTTATAACCCAGGGGTTCTACCCGCCGCCCTTTTCCTAGGTTAAGGTGCGTCATAATACATTCACATATCCGTCACAAAAGGTTTGGGCTCGGCCGATATTGATGGCTCCGTTCCGCGCGCCACCAGGCGCGGAGGGGAACGCATCACAAAGGGGATACATCCATGCCTCGGCCTACTTTCGCAAAACTCACAAAATTAACCGGCGCCGCGTTGCTCGCCACGACACTGCTCGCTGGCGCCGCCTTCGCCCTTGAAGTTGACCCGTCGATCCCAGACTACACAAAAGTCTCGGGTGTCTCGGGCAGCATCAAGTCGATCGGCTCCGACACCTTGAACAACCTGATGACCTTGTGGGCCGAAGGCTACAGCAAGCAATATCCGAACGTGAACATCGAGATCGAAGGCAAGGGGTCGGGTACCGCCCCTCCGGCGCTGATCGCCGGAACGTCTCAGTTTGGCCCCATGTCCCGCCCCATGAAGGCCGGTGAAGCCGACGATTTCGAGAAGAAATACGGCTACAAGCCGACGGCATTCCGCACGGCCGTCGATGCTTTGGCTGTGTTCGTCAACAAGGATAATCCGGTCAAGTGCCTGTCCTTGACGCAGCTTGACGCGATCTTTTCCAAGACCCGCAAGCGTGGCGCCGCCAAGGACGCCGTGACCTGGGGTGATGTCGGTGTTACCGGCGAATGGGCAAACGTGCCGATCTCCCTTTACGGCCGCAATTCCGCTTCCGGCACCTACGGCTACTTCAAAGAAGTGGCCATGGCCGATGGCGACTATAAGGACACGGTGAAGGAACAGCCCGGTTCGTCCGCGGTGGTGCAGAGCGTTGCGTCCGACAAATCCGGCATCGGTTATTCGGGCGTCGGCTACAAGACCGCTGACGTGCGTACCGTTCCGCTGGCGGCCAAGGAAGGCGATACCTGCTACGACGCCAACTCGGATAACGCATACGCGGGCAACTATCCCATCACCCGCTTCCTTTATGTGTATGTGAACAAGAACCCGAACCAGCCGCTCGATCCGGTTCGTGCCGAGTTTGCAAAGTATGTCATGTCCAAGCAGGGACAGCTGGGCGTGATAAAGGATGGTTTCTATCCGCTCCCCGCTAAAGTCATTCAGGACGACCGCAAGATGCTGGGTCTGAACTGAGCGACTGGCGCGCGTCGAACTGAAGCACTACTGACGGCGTCGGCGGTTTTATCGTCGGCGCCGTCCGCCGCCCGGGCGATAACTGTTGAGAGGTAGCAGGTGGCTGAAACTACAGGCACGGACCCGTCCGGCGCGGTCTTGAAGAGCACCGGCCAGTTTCTGCCTCGGCAACGGCGCACGAAAAAGACCTCGCGTGCGGTTATTTTCGCGGATAAGGCCGCCGATTGGACGATTCGCATCGGCGGGATCGGCGTCATTGTCGCCGTGTTCGGTATCATGGTGTTCCTCGCCCAGACCGTCGTGCCGCTGTTCACCGGCGCGCATGTGGAGGGCAGCCATGCGTTGACCCGCCCCGCAGGCCATCGCGCGCTCATGAACGTCGTCGATGAATACAACACCATTGCCGTGTCGGTGAACGACGATGGAACGGTCGGCGCCTATCATCTCGCCACGGGGCATACCTTGAATGTCCCGTCGTTCGATTTTGGCGGCG
>SCTM01000078.1 GCA_004297485.1 Rhodospirillaceae bacterium | reverse complement strand
GGCGGAGCGTCCGGATGTGCAGAAACAACACGGCACAGGCGCGGCGCGCGCTTATTATCACGCGATCAGATTTATCCGTTACTACCAACATCTGAAGCGATACAACCGGACCCTGTGGTTGATGGATGTTGATGCGCTGTTCAATCGCGATCCGCGGGAAATGTATCGTGTCCTCGGTGACAAGGATGCGGCGCTACGGATTCGTGCCGGACGTTTCGAAGTATGGAACCAGTTTAACGCCTGCATCGTCGCAGCCACGCCCACACCACCCAGCGTCCTCTATTTTCGGCTGATTGCCGCATATATCGCGCATTTCTATCAGCGGAATAGCCTGCGGTGGGGTATCGATCAGCTGGCCATGTACGGCGTGTTCGAGTACTTGAATGACGAAGGGCGCGCACCGACCCTCGCCTTTCTCGACGATCGCGCCATCGACTACGATTACCGGGACGACGGCATCGTGTGGTGTAATTCCGGAAAGAATAAATTCTTTCACATGAACCGGAATCCCGACGGTTCACTGGTCGTCGATGATCCTGAGCGTGCGAAGTACGTAAAACTCTTCGACAAATATTGCCCTCCGAAAGGCAAATCGCTCCCTTGACCGCGCCGCGGCTTAGGGGTAGGAAAATAGTCCGTGGTGATTTGAGACCGGATTGCGGCCACGTTAAAAACCGCTAAAAGGTCGAGGGCACGAGCCCCCGCCGGATCCGGTCGGGGGCTTTTTCTATGCCCGGCGAGCTAAAGGATGCAAACATGGCCATCGACCTGGAAGCACAGCGAAATTGGGGATTACAGACCCGCATGGTGCGCGGCGCCACCACCCGGAGCGAGTTCTGCGAAACCAACGAGGCCATCTTCATGACCTCGGGGTACGTATACGAGAGTGCGGAAGAAGCTGAACAGTCCTTCAACGGCGAGAAGGATCGCTTCGTCTATTCGCGCTTCAGGAATCCAACGGTGGAGATGTTTGAAAAGCGCCTCACCCTCATTGAGGGCGCGGAAGACTGCCGCGCCACGGCCAGCGGAATGGCAGCGGTCTTCGCCAGTCTGGCCTGCCAGCTGAAGGCCGGAGACAGGCTGGTGGCCTCGCGGGCGCTGTTCGGCTCCTGCCAATATATCTGCGCCGAGCTGCTGCCGCGCTTCGGTATCAAGGTCGATTTCGTCGACGGTCGGGATATTGAACGCTGGCGCGAGGCCTTATCGCGTCCGGCCACAGCCGTGTTTGTTGAATCGCCTTCAAATCCGGGCCTGGAGGTGATCGATCTTAAGGCCGTTTGCGCCCTTGCCCGTAAAGCCGGAGCGGTCGTTGTGGTCGACAACGTCTTCGCCACGCCGGTGTTGCAAAAGCCGTTGGAGTTCGGCGCGGATGTTGTTGTCTACTCGGCGACGAAACATATCGACGGCCAGGGCCGGTGCCTTGGCGGCGCTGTCCTGGGAACCAAGACGTTCATCACGGAAAAGCTCACGCCGTTTCTACGCCACACGGGGCCAAGCTTGTCGCCCTTCAATGCCTGGGTTCTGCTGAAAGGACTTGAGACCCTCGATCTGCGCGTCGCGCGTCATTGCGAGAATGCGCTGAAGATCGCACACGCGCTTGAAGAGCGGCCCGAAATTAAGCGATTGCTCTATCCGGGATTGACCAGCCATCCCCAGCACACACTCGCCATGGCGCAGATGTCCGCGGGCGGATCAGTGGTTGCCTTCGAGGTGGCTGGCGGCAAAGCCGGTGCTTTCCGGTTCTTGAACAACTTGAAGCTTATCGACATCTCGAACAATCTTGGCGATGCCAAAAGCCTGATCTGTCACCCGGCCACCACCACCCACCAGCGCTTGACGCCGGAAGCACGTGCAGAGGTTGGAATCACCGACAGCTTCGTCCGGCTTTCAGTGGGGCTTGAGAACGTCGAAGACCTTACCGCCGACATTGCCCAGGCGCTTCGGGCTTGATAAATGCCGCACGTTCCGGAAAGCCGGTTCTCACTTTTCCGGGACGTGCTCTAGGCCTCCGGGTTATGCTTCCTACGAAACTGTTTTTGAGGCCGCGCGCTCATGTATGAGAAGGTAACCCACGATATCTGCATTTCGGTACGGCCCTTTTATTTGGAAGAACAATCCTCCCCCGATGAAGACCGGTTTGTGTGGGCGTACCGGGTCAATATTGAGAATCAAGGGGATGAGACGGTGCAGCTTTTGAACCGCTATTGGCGGATCACCGACAAGCTGGGCCGGTTGCAGGAAGTCCGCGGCCCAGGGGTGGTCGGCGAGCAGCCGGTCCTTAAGCCGGGCGAGTCTTTCGAGTACACCAGCGGTTGTCCCCTGACCACGCCGTCGGGAATTATGGTCGGCTCCTACGAAATGACCATCGTCGGTGGCGATCGCTTTAACGTTGAAATTCCAGCATTTTCTCTGGATAGCCCCTATGATACCGGGGCCATCAACTAGGCAGTTTCTCTAAAATGTTATGGAGATTGGGTGGCCGGGCTATAATTGCCGTTATGAGCGCCGCCGCCATAGATCGCGTCAGGCAACGTCCGAGAGTGGCGCCGAGGCAGAGCCGCAGATACGCGTACAAACGAAAGGTTAGGCCATGAATCCCCCCAACCCGCTCCGAGCACCGTCAATTGTGCGGGACCACGGCGAACGACAGGGCAACGTCGCGCGGCCGACCCGGGCCCAGGCCGAGGAAGCCGTCCGCACGTTGATCCGCTGGGCCGGCGACGACCCCGCCCGGGAGGGTTTGGTTGGCACTCCCGATCGCGTCGTCAGATCCTATGAAGAGTTCTATGCAGGGTACGATCAGGACCCTGAGGCGATTCTGCGTACCACGTTCGAGGAAACCGACGGCTACGATGAGATGGTCCTGCTGAAGGACATCCCCTTCGAAAGCCACTGCGAACACCACATGGTCCCCATCATCGGCATAGCCCATGTCGCCTATCTGCCCGATAGTCGCGTGGTCGGCATTTCAAAGCTCGCGCGCGTCGTCGAGGCCTATGCCAAGCGGCTCCAGATTCAGGAAAAGATGACGGTCCAGATTGCGAACGCCATCAATGACATTCTCAAGCCGAAGGGCGTCGCGGTCGTCATCGAAGCCGCCCACGAGTGCATGACCAGCCGCGGCGTGCACAAGCCGGGCGTATCGATGACAACATCGACCATGCTCGGCGCCTTCCGCGATGATTCGTCCACCCGGCGCGAGTTCCTCGCCTTTATCGGCAAGCACTGACCGCGTTCTCGCGGACGGTCGAACGGCTCAACGCAAGTAGGCCGCCATCGTCTTGCGCATGGTGGGGATGATATCGCGATCCAAATTGTCGAACGTGGTCTTGGTCACGTTCATCCAGGCTTTTTCCTTATCGGCCTGGGTGGCGTTCTCCACCACCGATTCACTCGCCCAGGATTTCGCGTCGGCGGTGCCGAGGACGTTCCCATTGGGGCCGACCACGGCAATCTCGACATCAAGGGTTCCCTGATACTCAGCTCCCTGCTCCTTCTTGAACCACCCGGATATTCCCGTAGTGATGGGAAGCAGTTTTTCAGTGATTGTTCCCTGACGTAACGTCACCCGCAGGGCGTTGACACTCTGGCCGGTCAAAGTGAACCGCTGTGCCGCCCAAGCGCGGATCGCCTGATCGTAAGGAATCGGCGCCCGCGACCCGACATAGGGATAGTCGCGGGGCGATGTATCGGTGATCCGCACATCGACCGAGGATGCGTCGACCGGAATCGCGGTCTGCTCCGCCAGCACGAGCGCCGCCACCGGATCAGCGACGGCCTCCATCACCGGCCCGCTTGCCAGCGTAAACAACGCCGACAGAATGAAGGCGTTCAAGATGCCGTTACGGTTCATCATGCTCTTATGGATCATGTTTTCCCCTTTCCAGGGTCGGCCGCCGCATCGGCGACGGCGGCAACGTCAGCCAGGGTAAAAGTATAAGCCTCCCGGCAAAATTCACACGTCATAGAAACGACGTCGTCGGTGGCAAAGTTGCGAATCTCGGCGGCGGGAAATGATGCCAGAATGCGAATGCTGCGTTCCGCCGAGCAACGGCACGTCGCCCGGACTGGCCGTGGCGCCAGGGGCTTGATCCCGACGGTGCCATAGATCCGGTTCAGGAGCCGCTCGGGGCTTAAGCCCGCGTCCAGAAGTTCGCTGTCCTTGAGACTCCCAAGCAGGATAACGGCGGTGCGCCAGGCATCGTCCCGTTCGTCGGCGGACATGACGGGACGGTTCTCGCCACCCTCCTCCGGCATCTGCTGCAGGAGCACCGCACCGGCCGTCCACACGTCACCGTCCGGGGTGGGCTGACGACCCACGGCAACCTTCAGTGCCGACGCCAATTGCTCCGATTGCCGGAAGTAATGATGGACCGAGTCCGCCAACGACCCGCCGGTTAATTCCACGATCCCTTGATAACGCTCCGTATCGGGTCCCTGGTCGACGGTAAATGCGAGATGGCCGTTCCCGAGCAAGCGAGGGGAGAACCCGTCCGGCCGCCCGCGCAGCTCCGCCGCAAGGCGGTCGGGATCGAATTTGGCGCACGCCCGCACGCCGCCGCCGGACGTTACATCGGTCACAAGCATATGCACGGGGCCATCGCCCTGGACTTGCAGGGTAAAGACCCCGTCGTATTTAAGCCCGCCGGCAAGCGCCACCGCCGCGGCCATGGCCTCCGCCAACAACGTCGCCACCGGTACCGGATCGTCGTGCCGCCGTAGAATCTCGGAAGCCGCCTGAGTCAGTCGCACGAGGCGCCCGCGGAAAACACCGCCGAAAACGAGAAAGGGTTGGCAGAGGTCGTCGCCGGACTGAAGCGTAACAGCTGCCTCTTTCACCCCAGGCACCATAGGAGAATTCCCTTTTGGGCATGGAGCCGGTTCTCGGCTTCATCCCAAACCACCGAACGCGGTCCGTCGATCACACCGGCGGTCACTTCTTCACCGCGATGCGCGGGCAAGCAATGCATGAACAATGCATCCGGCTTCGCCGCCGCCATAAGCGCTTCATTCACCTGGAAGGGTTCAAGAATCGCATGGCGATCGCCTGCCTTGTCGCCCATGGATACCCAGGTGTCGGTCACCAGACAGTCGGCACCACACGCGGCCGCGAGGGGATCGGTAGTCACCGTGACCTTTGCACCCCGGCTTCGCGCCCAGGCAACAGCATCCGCGCTCGGCGGCAGGCCGGCAGGGCATGCCAGGCGCAGTTCAAACGCGAACTGCGCGGCGGCGTGAATCCAACTATTGGCAACGTTATTCCCATCGCCGGACCAGGTCACAACGGCGCCCCGTATGGAACCCTTGTGTTGTTCGTACGTCATGACGTCGGCCATGATCTGACAAGGATGGGACGCATCGGTCAGGCCGTTGATCACGGGAATAGTCGCATATTGGGCCAGCTCGTGCAGCTTATCGACACCCGAGGTTCGGATCATGATTGCGTCAACGTAGCGCGACAGAACCTGGGCCGTATCGGCAATCGTCTCACCGCGCCCCAATTGGGTATCCTGCGGCGAGAGAGAGACCACCGCACCACCCAGCTGCTGCATGCCGACTTGAAAAGATACGCGCGTGCGGGTTGACGGTTTCTCGAACAGAAGCGCCAGCGTCCGTCCGGCGAGAGGCGACGCAGCCGGAGCGCGAAGCCCGCCTGCCTTTAGTTTTACGGCCGTGTCCAGAATTTCGCGCAGCGTGGCGGCGGGAAGTTCGTGGAGATCGAGAAAATGCTTTGGAGCGGTTTTCATCGGCGGCATCTCCTGCGTCAGGCTGCCAGCTCGGTGGCCGTACGATCGAGAATCGCCACGGCCGCATCGACCTCGGCCTCGCCGATCAGAAGCGACGGCAGTAACCGGATCACATTGTCCCCGCCCGCCACCGCCAGCAGGCCGTTGTCCATGGCCCGGGCAATCACGTCACCGTTGGGCACCTTACACTTCAAGCCGATCATCAGCCCCTTGCCGCGAACCTCGGCGAAAACACCGGAATGCTTGGCCACCAGCGGCCTCAGCTGCGTCCAGAAATGATCGGCGATCCGCGTCGTCCGATCGTGAAATCCATCCGCCAACATGACATCCAGCACCGCACTCGCGGCGGACATGGCCAATGGATTGCCACCGAAAGTCGAGCCATGGGTTCCAGGAGTCATGAACTGGGCCGCCCGTTCCGTAGCCAGGCAGGCACCGACCGGAAAGCCGCCGCCCAAACCCTTGGCCAAGGCCATGACGTCGGGCGTGACCCCTGCCCATTCATACGCGAAGAGTTTGCCGGTACGCCCTAGCCCGCACTGAACTTCGTCGAATATGAGCAGCAGACCGAATTCATCGGCAACCTGACGCAGGCCCTGCAGGTATTGCGGGTCCGCCGGAATAATGCCGCCCTCGCCCTGAATCGGTTCAACGACAAGGGCCGCGGTCTGCGGCGTTATGGCTGCCCGTGTCTCGTTGAGATTGCCGAAAGCAACCTGATCGAAGCCATCGACTTTCGGCGCGAACCCGTCCAGGTGCTTTTCCTGGCCGCCGGCCGAGATGGTGGCCAGCGTCCGGCCATGGAAAGCGCCGCGCGCGGTGATCACCCGAAACTTGTCTTTCGCACCTTGGGCCTGGTGGAACCGGCGCGCGATCTTGATCGCGCACTCCATGGCCTCGGCGCCAGAGTTGCAAAAGAAAACAGTGTCCGCGAAGGAGTTCGCGACCAGACGCGCGGCGACCTTTTCCTGTCCCGCAATACGATAAAGATTTGAACAGTGCCAAAGCTTCGCCGCCTGCTCCTGCAGCGCCGCCACCAGATGGGGGTGGGCATGCCCCAGGGACGTGACCGCGATCCCACCGCCAAAGTCGAGAAAACGACGGCCGTCGGTCGCATAAAGCCACGCACCTTCGCCCCGATCGAAAACCACATCGGTCCGGGCATAGGTCGGCATCACAGCGGAAATGCTCATTGCTCGTCCCCCCGCCTCTCCGGCGAAGGTACCCTGATGACAAGACCTGCCGGTCCCTGAGGAAAAAAATAAGGGCGGCACAAGGCCACCCGACGGCTGATATTGATACGCCAAACGATGTTTTTGTCAACCGCGTCCGGCGCGCTGGCCAAAGCCGCCAAACCTCAGTTTGTCGGTTTCGTGACAGCGATGCGGCCGCACTGCGGAAAGTCAGGCTTTAAGCTTATATCCGCTTTTGACCACGCGATAACACCAGATCAGCAGCATGGCGTTGACGACGGTAATCACGGCGATGCCGGTGGCCGGATCGCTCGATTCATGGCCGAGGAAGCCGTGGCGAAAACCATCTATGTTGTAGAAGAACGGATTGAAGCGCGCCAATTGTTGTGCCCACTGCGGCAAGCGGTCGATGGTATAGAAAGTTCCTGACAGGAAGGTGAGCGGCGTCACAATAAAGTTGCTCACTGCCGCCATGTGATCGAACTTCTCCGCCCATATCCCGGAAAGCACGCCAACCGTCGACATCATCAGGCAACCGGCGAGACCATGGAACAGGATCAACCCGAGATTATAGACGTGGAGATCCGCGAACGGACTCATGGTCACCAGCGTTGCAGTGCCGACGACGGCACCGCGCGTGACGCCACCCAGCGTCCAGCCGATGGTAAGTTCAAGCGCGCTGAGGGGCGGCATCAAGACGTCAACGATATTGCCTTGGACCTTCGCTCCCAGAATCGACGTCGAGCTATTGGCGAAAGCATTCTGGACCATGGCCATGATGACGAGGCCGGGGACGAGAAAATCGGCAAAGGGATAGCCGGCAACCAACGCGGTATTTCGGCCGTAAGCGTATTTCATCACCAGAAGAAACATCAGGCCGGTGATGGCCGGCGCCGCGATGGTCTGCAGGATCACTTTTCTGAAACGCCGCACTTCCTTGAGATAGAGCTCCCACATGCCGCGCCAATTGACGGAACCGATGGTCCGGGGCGGCGGCACGTCGAATGCCGGGGGCGTCGAAAGCGGCCGATTGAAGGAAATAGACTCAGTGTTCATAGCGTCATCCGTATGCCGGTCGCCGATTTCAAGCAAGCGGTTCTTGAAGCCACGCGTGATCGGATTCTAACATTCACGTCCCGGTTCGACAGCCTGTCTTGCGAATGTTAGAATCAAAGGACCACTAGCAATATTTAGGTTCTCGTGGGGCTCTGGATTTGACATTCGCTGCGCCGTCCCGCGGTTGCCTGGTTCGCGAATGTCTAATCCGCTCCACTAGAGTGCCCGCCGTCATGCCGCGTAAATCCAAGCCGCCCACCACATCAGCGCCGGCTACGCGTAGACAACGCCCGGTGGCACGGCCCATGACCGAACGGCGGTTGGAGAACATTGCTATCTTCTATCTGCAACGTTTCAGCACGACGGCCGCGCATCTGCGGCGCGTGCTCACGCGTCGTGCCGAACGCAGCATTGATCCGCAATCGGAAACCCGTGGGGCAAGCCGGGCAGAAGCAAGGATATGGATAGATCGCCTGATCGCCCGGCTCACGGCCAACGGAATGCTGAGCGATCTCGCCTATGCCGAGGGCCAGGCGCGGATGTTACGTCAACTGGGGAAAAGTCCGGGCGTCATTCGCGCCAAGTTGAGGACCAAGGGCGTGGAGCCCGCCACGATCGACGCGGTTCTGGACCAAACGAGTCTCACGGCTGACGGTGGCGATGCGACACTACGAGCGGCGCTCGCCTATGCCCGGCGGCGCAAGTTGGGCCCGTTTCGTGAGATTGCCGCCGACCGCGCAGCACACCAGAAAGATCTCGGCACGCTCGCCCGTGCCGGATTCAGCCTCGATGTGGCGCGGCGCGTCCTCGCCCAAGCGCCGGACACACCGGTCGACGAAACATGATGAACGACGGGTGGGCGACCGATCAGGCCGCGACAGGCCGCCTGAAAGATTGGCTGGGCTTTATCGCCATGGCCGTCGGAATGTTTCTGGCGATTCTCGATATCCAGATTGTCGCCAGCTCCCTCATCGACATCCAGATCGACCTGCACATTCCCGCCAACCGTCTGAGCTATATTCAAACCACCTACCTCATCGCCGAAGTCATCGCCATCGCCATATCCGGCTGGCTTACCCGGGCCACATCCACCCGCTGGCTGTATGCGATCGGACTGGCGGGCTTCGTCCTTGCCAGCGCCGCTTGCGCGGCATCGGAGAGCTACCCGGTTCTTTACACCTTCCGTTTCATCCAAGGTCTGTTCGGGGGCGTCTTGATCCCGGCGGTATTCTCGGCAGCCTTCCTGATGTTTCCGCCGCAACGCCAGGCCCTGGCCACAGGGATTGCGGGCAGCTGCGCCATGCTGGCCCCGACCATCGGCCCCTTCATCGGCGGGTGGATCACGGAAAATCTATCGTGGCACTGGCTGTTCCTCATCAACATCGCACCGGGGCTGATCGCCGTCGGCGCCGTGGCAAGGTGGGTACAGATTGATCTTCCCGATTGGGCGCGCCTGCGGCGTATCGATCTCATCACACTCGGACTTGCGGTTACCTTCCTCGCAACTCTGGAGCTGACACTCAAGGAATCCCCACGATTGGGATGGTCCAGCACGGGCGCGCTCGCGCTCGCCGTCGTCTGCGCGGTCAGCGGCTACAACCTGGTGCGGCGAAGCCTCCGCGCGACACAGCCGCTGATCGAGCTGGATATTTTTCGCGATCGGGATTTCGCCATCGGCGCGTGGTTCAGTTTCATGCTCGGCATGGCGCTGTTTGGCGCCACGTATCTACTGCCGCTTTACCTCGGCGTGGTTCGTGATCACGGACCGTTGGAGATCGGCACCATCATGATGGTGACCGGCGCGACCCAGCTTTTGACCGCGCCGTTCGCCACAGTCCTCGAACGGCGATATGCACCGCGCGGCCTGACGTTTCTCGGATACGGATTGTTCGCCGCCGGTCTTTTCATCAACGCCCGGTCCACGCCGACGTGGGACTTCCAGGCACTGGTACCGCCGCAAGTTCTCCGCGGCGCCGGCCTGCTCCTATGTCTGTTGCCGACGACACGGCTCGCTCTAGGCCGATTGCCGCCGGAGCGCGTCGCGCAAGCCTCGGCCCTGTTCAATCTCATGCGCAACATCGGCGGCGCCGTCGGCTTGGCGATGATCGACACCATCATCGAAAATCGTCCGGCGCAGCATGTAGCAGCCATTGTCGCCCGCCTGCAGGCCGGCGACCGGGCCACAGCCGCCTTCGTCGGCCTTCCCTTGGACCGCTTCACGGGCAAGCCCATAGGTCCAATCGACGAGACGACCCGTCAGATGCTGGAGCCGCTCGTCCAGCACGCGGCCGCGACGGCAAGCTTCAACGAGGCATGGCTGGTGCTCGGTATTTTGGTCACGGCTTCACTGGTGGCGCTGCCTTTTATATCCCGGTCAGGCGACTCGCCTGCGTGATCATTTCAGCTTGTCGCGCTTGCAACGGCGGCGCGACCCGCCAGGGCGGCATTTTCGGCGCGAATGCGAATGCCGAGAACGATTGCGTTGAGCGGCGAAAATACAACCGCCACCGGCCACGCCCCAAGCGCCAACGGCAGTACAGCGACCTCAAGAATGACGATCGCGTAGTTGGGGTGGCGTATAAACCGGTAAGGCCCTCGCCGTACCAGCGGCGCACCAGGCAGGGTTATGATCCGCGTGGTCCAATAGGGGCCAAGCGAGAGCATGGTCCACGCTCGCGCTGCTTGAAGCAGGATATACGCGCCCGTGCACGGGACGTTGAGAACCGGCGGACGCGGCCACATCCAAAGCGCCAAGGCTCCCAGCCAAAGCACATGCAGCCCGATGAGCAGCGGATAATGGCCTCCGGCCACTTCCCGCGCGCCCTGGGCCAGCAGCCGAGCCGTGTTGCGGCGGGAGATCAGAAGTTCCAAAAACCGCTGCGCCGCCACCAGGACAAGAATCGTCCAGGGCAGCCACGCCGGCACCTCAAGAGTCCGCCACAGCCCCATGTTACGGACGGTCGGTCACAATAAATCGACCAGGCACATGCCGACGGAAAATCCCGGCCCAAGGGCAAGCATGAGGTGGCGCCCGGTCCGGCCACGCTCCAGCGCCCGCTGTAATACCGCCAGAACCGTCACCGCCGACATGTTGCCGTGTTCGGCGAGCACGGCGCGGGCATCCGCCATATCGTTGGGAGCAAGCGCATAGACTTCCTCTAGGGCGGCAAGAACCTTCTCGCCGCCGGGATGGACAATAAGACCGTCGAGATCGGCGTGGGTCATGCCAAGCGAGGCGAGAAACGCATCGGTCACCGGCCGCATGTGATCCCGGACCAGGGACGGAATATGGCGTGAGAAGATCACGGCAAGCCCGTCGTCCTCGACTCGCCACCCCATGATGTCGCGGGTGTCCGGCCAAGTGTGTTCGCCCCACGCGTGGAGCACGACACGCCCGGGCGCCACATCAGCCACGTCGCTTGCATCACCTTCTCCGGCGCGCAGGACAATCGCCGCCGCGCCGTCGCCAAACAGCGTCGATGCGATGACATTGGATTTGCTGTCGTCATCGGCCCGGAAGTTCAGACCGCACAACTCGGTGCACATGAACAAGATCCAGCGCCCCGGCATGGCACGGGCGAGAGCCGCCGCGCGCGACAAACCAATCACACCGCCGGCGCAGCCCAGTCCGAAAACCGGCAGACGCTGAACCGTAGGCGCCAAGCCCAGCGGCGCCTGAAGAAGTGAGTCGAGGCTCGGCGTCACGATGCCGGTGGATGACACGGTGACGGTGGCGGCAACATCCGAAGCCGCGACACCGGCGGCCGCAAGCACGTCCCGTCCCGCCGCCGTCAGCAGCGCCACCGCGTTCTCCTCGAACAGGCGCGCGCGCTCGGGCCAGCCATGTGAGCTCTGATACCACGACAGCGGAACGCATGAGTTCCGGGTTTTGACGCCGGCATTGTCATAGCTCTTGTTCATGCGCTCCATCAGCTGCGGACGGGTCGCAAAAACCTGCTGCGCCTGCGCCATGATCTCGTCCTGCTGGAAGACAAAGGACGGATAGGCGGACGCCACGCCATGGATGAGGACAGGCGTCGCCGGTTGTAGGCCAACGCGTGCAATGGTCCGATCGATGGGCAGTACCGAGAGATCGACATTCATGGTCTTCAAACCTTTCTCCCGCCGCACCGCGAGCACACGTGCCGTTGTGGATCGGGATGTTGAAGCTGTTGCTTACGAGAGAAGCTGAATCGGAGCTGAGATACGGACTTTCAGTTTTCGCGCGCGCTGAAAACTGATCGATAGCAAGCGCCGATAATGGAGCGCCTGCGCGTCAATTCATCGTGACAATTATCATACGTGCACCAGCAGCTTTCCATGCCTCTGATGCCGAAGGTCAGAAATAGAAACTATACCAAATTGCACACCGGCAGGAATAAATCCGGGCATTCCAACGTCATGAACCTCAGGGTTGAGATTTGTCGGCCGGCGGTACAGCGAGATGTGTGCCCGGCGGGAAGACAAATGTCGTGCCTGTCGCCGCGGCCGCGATCTCGCCAACAACAATGAGCGTCTGCAGGACCGGGTTCAACTGCGCGGCCAAATAGGCGACGGCTCCGGGTAACTCTGCCGCCGGAAGGAACGCCCACGCAACGAATAGGCCGCCATTGGCGTCATAGCCGACGATCTCTTTGTGCTGCTGAAGGTGCATGATCGCAGCACCGAGATCCATCGCCGCCCCGACGCGTACCCACTGTGGGCGCACGCCCAAGTGCCAACACGCATAAAGACCCGATTGGCGCGCCAGTCCCATCGCGGAGACATCCAACCCGCGCAGACGGGGATAGCGCGCATCCTTCGGCATCCAAGGGCTGACGGCCTCCCCATCGCCTCCACCCCACAGGCGCGCGACTCGTTGGGCGATGCCGCCCGCACGACGCCCTCCGGTGGGGGAATCCCTATGGGGCGGCTGATGGGCCATGCCGCTCACCACCGGCGTCGGGCGCCAGAATGAGGCGTGCGAGAATCACGTTGACCGCGATGACGATCACACCCGCATAAACCACATCGCTGGGAAAATGGGCCCCTTGCATAACCCGCATCGTGCCAACCGCAACGCCCGCGACGACTCCGCCGACCAGCCAGATCCCCCGCCAGCTTGAGGGCACGACAAATGCGTAGGCCGTGAGCCAGAAAGCAATCGCCGCGTGGCCGGAAACAAACGAGCAGTTGGACGCACAGGCATGGGCCGGCCAAAGCGGCGACGTGTAGTCGGCGTTGCCGCCGAATATCGTCAGGTCCTGCGGCCGTGCGCGGCCGGAATGCGGCTTGAGCACGGACTCCACCATCAACCCCGGCCCGACGATCAGTGTCGCCAGAAGGTACGCGATCTCACGGGTGGAGAAACGCAGCGTCGTCCGCTGGCGCCACATCCCGGCCACCCAAGCAATCACACATGCCAATAGAGTCGCGAGCACGAGCGACGGTACATCGTGGCGAACGAATTCGCCCATGGCACTGTTACGCCAGGGAAAGCCCCGGCCTGGGACGTAGAATGCCGCGCTGATTTTCAGATCGAGGCTGGGGAACAGGGTAACCGCCACCAGAACAGCTGCGACGATACCCGCAGCCATCCAGGAGCGCGCCGACATGCGCCACTGTTCGAGAGTCGCCGCCGGGTGGATGTGCTGTTCGTCCGTCACGCCTGCCTCGCCTCCGCGTCTCATCGCGGCGTCAGCCGTCTTCACGATGGAGAAGGTAGGCGAGACCGAGCAACGAAGCCACCGTCGTCGGCGCCCATGCCGCCAGGAACAACGGCAAGGTTGACGACAACCCCAGCGCATAGGTGAACCGGCTGAAAAAGTAGAACAGGAATCCGGTCGCCAGTCCGGCGATCCCCCGCGTCATCCAGGCGGCGCCGCGGGCATGGGCCGAGAGATAGAATGCCGCCGCAACAAGCACCATGGCGAGCAGCATGAACGGCGAGGCCAACAGGGATTGGAAATAAATCCGATGAGGCACAGCCGAGAACCCCGAGCTGACCTGAAAGCGGATGAAGCGCGGCAGATCCCACACCGACATGGATTCGGGAGAAGCAAAGCTTTCCTGAATTTTGCCCAGTGTAATACGCGTCGGAATGAGAAGCTCGGCATGGAAGACCGAGGCTTGTCCGGGCGCGATTTCCCACGCGTTATCGAGCTTGATGAAGCCCTTGACCAGCGCGCCGTCCTTGGCTTCGAACCGGCGCAGGAGATTCTCCTTGGCGTCGATTTCGAAAATCGAAATGCCGAAGAGATGCAACGCGTCGCCTTCGTCCAACATTCGGGAGGCATGGACCACGGCGGCCGCATTACCTTGCGCTTCGCGCAGCCAGAGGCCGCTTTCGCCGATGTTCAGGGATGTCTCGGCGCGGCGCAGAAGCGCATCTTCCATGCGCTGATAGGTGTCGTAGAGATTCGCCGCAAACGGGTTCAGGACGAGAAGGTTGAAAACGCCGATCAAGCCCACGACCACCAGCGGCGGCCCGAGCAATTGCCATACCGAAACGCCGGCTGACCGCATCACCACCAGTTCGTGACTTCGGGCCATGCGGAATAGGGCAAACATCATCGCTACCATGACGACGAACGGCAGGGTATCCTGCGCGGTATGGGGAAGTTTGAGCAGAACCATAGTGAACACGGTGCCTAGCCCTGCGTCCTCGACCGCAACCGTGCGTCGCAGGAGTTCGATCGTGTCAAACAGCATGACCAACCCCACGATCACGCCGAGAACTGCGGCAAAGGCCACCAAGAACTGGCGCGCCAGATAAAGCGACAGGGTTGACGAGAAGCGGCTCACACCCAACGATCCTTGCGACGGAAAGGCGCGGCGCGGTCATAACGATGGGAAGTCATGTGTCTGCAACGCGCCTATGGATTTCGGGGCCGAGAAGGACACGCGTGTCGCGATGGCAAGGTTCGCAAAGTCATGCGGGAAACTCCGGCGCGAACTTTGGCATCATAACGACACGAGCAAAACATGAATCTCGCGATTGAATTGAGGCGCTCATGGTCAAATTAAACCGGATTTACACGCGTGGCGGCGACCGGGGCAACACCTCCCTGGGTGATGGCAGCCGCGTCAAAAAACACGATCCCCTGGTGGAGGCCTACGGAACCGTGGACGAAGCCAATGCGATTCTCGGCGTTGCCCGGCTGGACGTGGCCCGCTTGGACGACAAGGGACTCGCCGACGCCATGTTGGCGCGGATTCAGAACGACATGTTCGATCTCGGCGCTGATCTTTGCACGCCCCTCGCCGACGACGAGAAACCCGGAGCCGCGCTGCGCATCGTGCAGGCACAGATTGACCGGCTCGAAGGGGAGATCGATGCCCTCAACAAGGATCTCGGGGCACTTACATCCTTTATTCTGCCCGGCGGGTCGGCCGCGGCCGCGAGCCTGCATGTCGCCCGCACGGTCGTCCGCCGCGCCGAACGGTGCATTGCCGCGGTTGTGACGCCCCGGATCAACCCTCTGGCGCTCATGTATGCCAATCGCCTGTCCGATCACCTGTTCGTGCTGGGGCGCTATGCCAACGCCCGCGCCGGCACCGGCGACGTGTTGTGGGTCCCTGGCGCCCACCGCACCTAAGGGTCTCCGCTGCGGAAATAACAGGCCGTTGCGCCGCCCGTAGCCTCCCGGCGACTGAGATGGCCCCAAAACCCATGCTGCAGCGCAATATCATTTCGTTTGACACATTTTGGGTGAAAGACTAGTGGTGTTCGCCGATTTCCGGGACCTCTTGCCAGCAAACATGGAGACGAAGGCAAGGCTGCAGGGCAGGCTAAGGAGCCTGTGCTGTGTTCAGGCAGAACCGGTGAAGATTCGCTTGGGAGGGCTGGCGCTTAAGCCGGCAGGAAAAACCGCATGAAGATACTCGTCGCCGTCAAACGGGTGGTCGACTACAACGTTAAGGTTCGCGTCAAGGCGGACAAAACGGGGGTTGAACTCGCCAACATTAAAATGTCCATGAATCCCTTCGACGAGATTGCCGTCGAGGAAGCGGTGCGGCTCAAGGAAGCCGGGAAAGCCACCGAGATTGTCGCCGTCAGCATGGGCCCGCAGGCGGCTCAGGAAACCCTCCGCACAGCCCTGGCCATGGGCGCCGACCGGGCCGTTCTGGTGCAGACCGACGTGGATTTGCAGCCGCTCGCCGTTGCCAAGCTTTTCAAGGCCGTTGTCGACAAGGAACAGCCGCAACTGGTTATCCTCGGCAAGCAGGCCATCGACGACGATTCCAGCCAGACCGGACAGATGCTGGCCGCGCTTCTCGGTTGGTCTCAGGCGACGTTCGCCTCCAAGGTCGTCATCGAAAACGACTCATGCACGGTGACGCGGGAGGTTGACGGCGGCTTGGAAACCATCACCCTCAAGATGCCGTCGATCGTTACCACCGACCTGCGACTGAACGAGCCGCGCTACGCATCTTTGCCCAACATCATGAAGGCGAAGAAGAAGCCGCTCGACACCATGACCCCCGACGCCCTCGGAGTCGACGTGGCGCCGCGCCTGATCACCCTCAAGGTCGAAGAGCCGCCGAAGCGGCAAGGCGGCGTGAAAGTCCAGGACGTTCCCGCGCTCATCGACAAACTCCGCAATGAAGCCAAGGTGATCCCATGACCAATCTTGTGATCGCCGATCACGACAACGCCGGTATCAAGGCCGCAACGCTGGCCGCCATCACCGCCGCGCAGAAGATCGGCGGCGACATCCATGTTCTCGTGGCCGGTCACAACTGCGCCGGCGCGGCAGCCGCCGCGGCCAAGATCGGCGGCGTGACCAAAGTCCGTGTCGCCGATGCAGCCACCTATGCGCATGCCCTGGCCGAGCCCCTCGCGGCTCTGATTGTCGGCATGGCCGGCGATTATTCCCACATCCTTTCCGCGGCCACGACCTCCGGTAAGAACGTATTGCCCCGGGTTGCCGCGCTTTTGGATGTGGCTCAGCTGTCCGACATTTCAGAGGTGGTCTCGGCCGACACGTTCGTACGTCCGATCTATGCCGGCAATGCCCTGGCAACCGTGCAGTCCAAGGACGCAAAGAAAGTCATCACCGTGCGCACCTCGACGTTCGACAAAGCCCCGGCGGACGGCGGCAGCGCCGCAACCGAACCGGTGGCGGCGGCGACCGACCCGGGTTTGTCGACCTTCGTCAGCGCGGCCCTGTCCAAGTCCGAGCGGCCGGAATTGACGTCGGCGAAAATCGTGGTCTCCGGCGGACGCGGCATGGGATCGGGCGAGAACTTCAAGATCATCGAAGCCCTGGCCGACAAGCTCGGCGCCGCGGTCGGCGCATCGCGCGCCGCGGTCGATGCCGGCTTCGTGCCCAACGACTATCAGGTTGGGCAGACCGGCAAGATTGTCGCCCCGGAACTGTATGTGGCTGTCGGCATCTCGGGTGCGATTCAGCATCTCGCCGGCATGAAGGATTCGAAAGTCATCGTCGCCATCAACAAGGATGGAGAAGCACCCATTTTCTCCGTGGCGGATTACGGACTTGTCGGCGACCTGTTCCAGGTTGTGCCGGAGTTGACCAAGTCACTGTGACGGCATCGCGCCCGAGCAGGCGGCTTTAAAGCAAGGATCATATCGCAATGAACGACCCCGTCGGGCGTGGCATGGCCGCCAGCGCCAACGCTTCAAAGACCCAGATCACCATCGCGAAGGTCGGCATTATCGGCGCCGGCCAGATGGGTTCCGGAATCGCACAGGTCTGCGCGCTTGGCGGCTTTGATGTCGTCATTTCCGACATCAGCGAGGAGCAGCTCAAGAAGGGCTTGTCCGTCATCGACAAGAACTTGGGTCGTCAGGTTCAGAAGGCCGCGGTTTCCGAAGCCGAAAAAGATGCCGCCCTCGGGCGGATCAAGACCTCCATCAACCTCGAGGTCGTGGGCGACTGCGATCTTGTGATCGAGGCCGCCACGGAAAACGAGGAAATAAAGAAGAAAATCTTCAAGAGCCTATGCCCGTCCCTGAAGAAGGACGCTCTGCTCTGCTCGAACACGTCGTCCATCTCCATCACCCGCCTCGCGGCGGTGACCGACCGCCCTGAACGGTTCATGGGACTGCATTTCATGAACCCGGTCCCGGTGATGCGGCTGGTGGAATTGATCCGCGGCATCGCCACGGAAGAAGTCACCTTCGGCGCCGTCAAGGTGTTCGCCGAGAAACTCGGCAAGAAGACAGTGTCGTCGGAGGATTTCCCGGCGTTCATCGTCAACCGCATTCTGGTGCCGATGATAAACGAAGCGGTCTACACGCTTTATGAAGGCGTCGGCACCGTACGCGCCATCGACACCGCGCTGAAGCTTGGCGCCAATCATCCCATGGGCCCGCTTGAGCTGGCGGATTTCATCGGGCTCGACACCTGTCTGGCCATCATGACCGTCCTCTATGACGGCCTCGCCGACAGCAAGTATCGTCCGTGTCCGTTGCTGGTGAAGTACGTCGAGGCCGGATGGTGGGGCCGCAAGACCGGCAAGGGCTTCTACGACTACAGCGGACCGGAACCGGTTCCGACGCGCTAGTGGTCCGATTCCAAGGTTCGAACGATCCTGCTGAGGGCGCGACTGCGGTAGTGTCGCAAGGCACCGCCCTCAAGAAACGCTCTTGGCCGCTGATGGCCCGAAGCGGAAACGTCGGAAGCTTCGGCGGAGGAATCTTTCAACCGTTCGTACAGGCTTTGACTACCCGCCGTAATCCGGCGGCCTATCTGTTGCTCACGCTGCTCTGCCTCATTGCCTTCGGCACCGGTCTCGCCGACCTGCCGCCCACGGATCGCGACGAATCGCGGTTCATGCAGGCGACCAAGCAGATGATCGAAAGCGGCGACTACATTCATATCCGTGTCCAGAACGAGCCGCGGCGCAAGAAGCCTGTCGGCATTCATTGGCTGCAAGCCGCCGCGGTCCAGGCCCTGGGACAACCCCTCACGAGCGCCTGGCCATATCGTATTCCGTCGGCGCTCGGTGCCTGGGCCGCCGTGCTCCTTGTCTGCGCCACGGGGCGGCGGCTGTTCGGTACGCGCGCCGGACTGATCGCCGGCGCCGCGACCGCCACCTTTCCCCTGGTCATCGCCGAAGCCCATCTCGCCAAGACCGACGGAGCGATGCTGGGCTTCATCACCCTGGCCATGACGGCCCTGGCGCGGGTGTACGTTCCTTCACCGGATGTCGCGTCCGGAGCAACACCGCATCACGAAGAAACCTGGCCGGTTGTGGTCTTCTGGATGGCCGTCGGCGCCGCCATTCTGATCAAGGGCCCGGTCGTCTTGCTGATCGTCGGCGCAACCATTGCAACCTTATGCGCGGTGGATCAAAGCACGGCGATCCTCACGGCCTTACGGCCATGGTGGGGGATTCCCCTCGCCGTCTTAATTGTCGCGCCGTGGTTTCTCACGCTCGCGGCCGGCGGCGACAGCGATTTCATCAGCGCCGCCGTGCGCGACGACTTGCTGCCGAAATTGATGGGCGGTCAGGAGTCCCATGGGGCGCCGCCGGGTAGTCACCTTGTCGCCACCCTCCTAACCACCTGGCCGTGGTCGCTGATGCTGCCCCCGGCACTGATCGCCGTCTGGCCACACCGTCATAGTCCTGCCGTTCGCTATTGCCTCGCATGGCTCGTGCCCGGATGGCTGGCATTTGAGGCTATTCCCACCAAGTTGCCGCACTACGTCCTGCCGCTGCTGCCGGCGGCGGCACTCCTGCTGGGCGCTGCAACGGAAGACCTGTCCCGCCTGCAGGCGTTCCTTCGCCGTCCCGGCGGGATGGCCTGGCGGGGATTCTGGGCCCTTGTCTCCGTTGGCCTTGGCGTCGCGATCCTATGGCTGTCCCTGCGCTACGGCGCGGATGCCGGTGTAGCGACAAATCCCTTCGCTGCGAATCCTTGGGCCACCGCCACCGCCGCGGGTGTTGTCGCCGCAGCCATCGTCGCCATTTTCGCGGGGGACCGGTTCGGGTCCGGACTCGCCGTGACGATCGTGACCGTGTTCGCCGTGTGGTTCGGCGGCATGATGATGGCCCGCGTCGTACCCGCGCTCGATCGCCTATGGGTCAGCCGGCGTCTGGCTGCAGCGGTTGCGCTTCACCCCGCGCCCGGACCGGTCGCCCTTGTGGGGTTTCACGAACCCTCGGCGATTTTTCTGCTGGGCACCACAACCCACCTGACCGATGTGGCGGGCGCCAGCGCGGATTTGATTGCGCGGCCCGGAACTATTGCGGCGGTGGATGCCCCCGATCTGGCGGCCGTCACAACATCCATTGAAGCGGCTGGGTACAAAGTGATTCCGTTGGAGACCATCGAGGGGCAGAATTACGCCCGAGGCATGCCGATACGGCTCACGCTCCTGACAACAGCGCGTCCATGAACGCTACCGACGCCCATGCAACGCCGCCTGCCGCCGTGACGCAACGTTGGCGCGGCGCGGCACTCTGGCAAACGCTTGCGTTCGCTGGCGTTGCCACATTGGCCGTGTGCGCCGGCCTCATGATGTGGGTGGACGAACCCCTCGCCCGCACCATGCATGGCTTCGCTCAAACACCCGTGGTCGCGGTGTTCGCGATCGTCACAAATCTCGCCAACAGCACCATCTGGTACGGTCTCGCGCTCGCCGGCATGGGCGTGGCTTTGATCGCCGCCCGGCGCGCACCGGCACAGGATGCGGCGACAGTGTTGCGCAAACGCCTGCGCGCTTGGACATTTCTCATCATCTCGATGATCATCTCGGGGCTCCTCGCAAACGGACTTAAACTGGTGGTGGGGCGCGAGCGCCCGGCAGCCCTATTCGGGAACGGTGCCGCGACGTTTCATCCCTTGGCGCAGACCATGTCGTCGTGGAGTTTCCCGTCCGGTCATGCCCAGTCGATCTGGGCGGCCATGATCGCGCTGGCGTGGATCTATCCGCCGCTGCGCGCGGCGTGTTTTCTTCTCGCCGTCGTCGTGAGCGCGAGCCGCGTGATTATCGGCGCGCATTTTCTGAGCGATGTCATCGGCGGCACTTATGTCGCCTTTGCGGTTTCGTTGCTGATCCGTGACGTCTTCGAGCGGGGCGGTATTACCCTCGACCTGTCCCCATCGCAAGATCAGCGCGAGCCCACCGCCTAAAGCGTCCGTCACCTAAAATTCATGGGGCTGCCATCAGCTTTCGCAGCGTCGCCACCATTTCCGGACTGTTCCAAGCCGCCGCACCTTCAAGCCGGGCAACCTCCCGGCCATTCCGATCGACAATCAGCGACGTGGGCAGCCCCGCGAGGGCCGCGTCCTTCACGAAATGCGCGTCGGGTTCGGTATAGAGCGCCAGATGCCGCCAGCCGTTCGCCTCAAGAAACGGCTTGGCGACCCCGGAGCCGCCGCGGTCCTGGCTAATGGCCACCACCGCAAACCCGTCACCCCCAAGCGTTGCCTGCAGCGCGTCCAGGGTGGGCATTTCCTGGACGCAGGGCCCGCACCACGTCGCCCAGAAGTTGACCACCAGCACGCGGCCGGCAAAATCGTGCAGGGTGCGGGGCGTGCCCGATTCATCGCTGAACGGCGTTGCGGCAACGGGCTGGGGGTTCTCCAGCCAACGCAGCCTGCCAAGGGGAGACTCCGCCGCCGGTGCCGGCGACGATGGGGGTGTCCGTGTGAGCAGGGCAATGCTTGCCACGGCAGTCGCGGCGGTGATAATCACCCCCGCGACAAGAAGCGATTTGTACCTGATACTGATCTTCATGCGTTTCGCGCGTTTTTTCCTGTAAAAAAAGCAGCATAGAACGCAGCGCTAAGACCGCCAAGGTTCGCAAAATGACAAGCAAGATTTGGGGCGGACGGTTTTCCGCCGGACCCACGGCCATTATGGAGGAGATCAACTCCTCCATCGACTTCGACCAGCGCCTGGCGAAGCAGGATGTGCGCGGCTCCCGCGCCCACTGCACCATGCTGGTGGCCCAGGGCATCATCACGAAAGACGACGGACACGCGATCCAGGAAGGGCTCGGACGGATCGAGAAGGACATCGCCACCGGCGCGTTCCACTTCAAGCGCAGCCTGGAAGACGTCCATATGAATATCGAGGCGAAGCTTGCCGACCTGATCGGCGCGCCCGCGGGACGCCTGCACACGGCCCGGTCGCGTAACGATCAGGTGGCGACCGATTTCCGCATGTGGGTGCGGGCCGCGATCGACACCTTGGACGAGGAACTGGAAAAGCTGCAAGGCGCCCTCATCGACAAGGCCGAGGCCCACGCCGACACCATCATGCCCGGCTTCACCCATCTTCAGGCCGCCCAGCCGGTCACTTTCGGACACCACCTCCTCGCCTATGTGGAGATGTTCGGACGGGACCGCGGCCGGTTCGCCGATGCCCGCGTCAGGCTGAACGAGTGCCCCCTGGGCGCGGGTGCGCTGGCCGGAACCTCATTTCCCATCGACCGTCACATGACGGCGGAAAAGCTTGGTTTCGACCACCCCATGGCAAATTCCATGGACGCGGTATCGGACCGGGACTTTGCCCTCGAATATCTGGCGGCGGCGGCGATCCTGGCCACGCACCTCTCGCGCCTGGCCGAGGAGATGGTGATCTGGTCGAGCGCGCAGTTCGGCTTCATCCAATTCACCGACGCGTTTTCCACCGGCAGCTCCATGATGCCCCAGAAACGGAATCCGGACGCGGCGGAGCTTCTGCGCGGCAAGTCGGGCCGCATCTTCGGCAACCTGATCGGTCTGCTGACGGTGATGAAGGGGCTGCCGCTGACCTATTCAAAGGACATGCAGGAAGACAAGGAGGCGGCCTTCGCGGCGTTCGATACGCTGGAACTCTGCCTTGCGGCGGCGACCGGGCTGGTGGCGGACATGCGTCCCGATCCGGTGCGCATGCGGGACTCGGCGACCGCGGGATTCACCACCGCGACGGACTTCGCCGATTGGCTGGTCCGGGTTTTGAATATTCCATTCCGCGAAGCCCATCACGTCACCGGGCAGGTGGTCAAACTGGCCGAGTCGAAAAACTGCGAGCTCGGCGCCCTGACCCTTGCCGACATGCAAAGCGCCGAACCGCGCATTACAGCCGATGTGTTCAACGTCCTCACTGTCGAGGCGTCCGCGGCCAGCCGCGTCAGCTACGGCGGTACGGCACCCGCCAATGTGCGCAAGCAGGTGATTGCCGCGCGCGCGCGATTCATCAAATCGAGGCAGCCATGACCGGGACGTTACGCACGATTGCCGTTATTGCTCTGGTTCTGGCGGCGACCTTCATCCTCGACGGTTGCGGCCGGAAGGAAAAGCTCACGCCGCCGCCGGGGGCCAATTACCCGCGCCAGTACCCGCGCGAATAGCAGGCACTCGGCCATGCATCATTTTACCTACCGCAACGGCGTTCTTCATGCCGAGGACGTCTCCATCGACCGCATCGCGGCCGAAGTGGGAACGCCATTCTATTGTTATTCCGACGCCACGCTGACACGCCACTACCAGGTATTTACCGACGCGCTTGCGGGCTTGGACGCCACCGTGTGTTTCGCGGTGAAGGCCAACAGCAATCTCGCGGTCGTCCGCACCCTGGTCGGCCTCGGTGCCGGTTGCGACGTGGTGTCCGGCGGCGAATTGCGTCTGGCCCTGAAGGCCGGGGCCGATCCACGCAAGATCGTGTTTTCGGGCGTGGGCAAGACCGCCGACGAACTGAAGCTGGCGCTGGCGATGGGCGTCGGCCAGATCAACGTAGAGTCCGAGCCGGAATTGGATCAGCTGAGCGCCATTGCCAACGCCGCCGGCAAAACCGTGCGCGTCGCCTTGCGCGTCAATCCCGATGTGGACGCCGGCAGCCACGACAAGATTTCCACCGGCCGCAAGGAAGACAAATTCGGCATCGAATGGACGCTGGCACCGCAGCTCTATCGCAAGGCCCGCACCCTGCCGGGCATCGCGCCCACGGCTGTTGCCGTGCACATTGGTTCTCAGATTACTGAACTTGCGCCTTTTGAAGCCGCGTTCACGCGCGTGCGTGATCTGGTGGCGTTGTTGCGCGCCGATGGAATCGATATTCGTCACGTGGATCTCGGCGGTGGTTTGGGCGTGCCCTACGATCACGCATCGCCGCCGCCGCCCACACCTGCAGCTTATGGTGACATGGTGCGCCGGGTTTTCGGCAACCTGGGGTGCGCGCTGGCGTTCGAACCCGGCCGCCTGATTGTCGGCAACGCCGGCATTCTCGTGACGTGTGTCACATTGATCAAGGAAGGGACATCGCACCGGTTCACGGTTGTAGATGCAGGGATGAACGACCTGGTTCGTCCAGCCATGTACGACGCCCATCACGATGTGATGACGATCGCGCAGCCACGAACAGCCGAAACCGTCGCCACCGACGTCGTCGGCCCGGTGTGCGAGTCAAGTGACCGGTTCGCGCGAAGCGTGCTTCTGCCGATCCTGGCGCCCGGCGATCTCATCGCCTTCATGACCGCGGGCGCCTATGGTTCGAGCATGTCCTCCACCTACAACAGCCGTCCCTTAGTGCCGGAAGTCCTGGTGAAGGGGGATCGCTTTGCTGTTGTACGGCGCCGGCCGTCGTTTGATGAAATGACAGCACTGGAACAACTACCGCCCTGGATCGGCTAGCGCCCAATCCGGAAATGCCCCGGTATCACTGGGGCCGGCACATGCATTAAAGTGACGGCATGACCCGTCCGTCTCCCTCCGGCGTCCGCCGGCCGGCCCGGCAGATTGCCGTACGGCTGAGACTCCTTTTGTCCTGGACCGCGATTGTCTGGGAGCAGATCTGGAATCGCCTGTGGCCCGTGGCAAGCTTGCTCGCGGCCGGGACCGCCGTCGCCCTCACCGACGTACTGCCGTCCCTGCCGGGGTTTGTTCATCTCGCCGTGCTGGCATGTTTCATCGTCGGACTTTGCCTTCTGACGGCACGCCGCATGCGCGGTTTTGTATTACCGACGCGGGCCGAGGCACGGGCACGGCTCGAAGCCGCCTCGCCCGTTCCTCATCGTCCTTTGACGGCCGTCGAAGACACGCTTGCGACGGAGAGCACGCCGCTTCAGCGTTTGTTATGGCGCCGGCACCAGCGCGAGGCCCGTGCCGGACTCGATCGCCTCCGCAACCCGTGGCCATCCTCGGCCATTGCCCGGCACGACGTCTTTGCCCTGCGCGCGCTCGCGGTTCTGCTCCTGGTCGTCGCGGTTATCGGCGCATCGGGCGATATCGGCGTTCGCCTCCGACGCGCCCTGATCCCGAGCTTCGGCGGCGGCGATGGCGCGGTCGCAATCAAGCTTTGGATTACCCCACCGGCTTATACGAATCGATCGCCGCTGTTCGTGGAGGTTCCGGCGCCGAAGGACTTCGCCGCGCATACGCTTGAGATTCCGGCCGGATCGAAGGCGCTGGTTGTGGTCACGGGCGCCGAGCGCGGCGTCGCGCTCGTGACGAAAGCCCGCGGACAGGCCGCCAGGACGATGCCGCTCGTTGGACTCGACGGAAGCGAGGCCCTGGATGGGAAGCCGCCGTCGGCCGGCAGCAGCAGGCTTGAGACCGTGCTTGACCCCACCGAACGGCTTGAGATCCGCAGAGACGCCCACGTCCTCGCGGCCTGGGATGTGAAATGGGTAGCCGACCGGCCACCCACCGTCGCCATTTTGAACCCGCCCCGGGATGCGGGAAGTGGCCGGCTGAAGATCGACTATGCCGCCGACGACGACTATGGCATCGAGACCATGACCGCCCACGTGACGCGGACGCAGGGCTCGCTTCAAGACAACGGCGAAACCGTCGACATCCCGCTTGCCGTGCCGGCCTTCGACCGGAAGAACACGGCCCATACTGCGCTGCTGGATCTGGCGGGAAGCCCGTGGACCGGATTGTCTGCAACGATCCAGCTTGTCGTCACGGATCAGGCCGGGCAGAGCGCGAGCAGCGCCGCAATACAAACCGTGCTTCCCGAGCGCGATTTCACGCATCCGGTCGCCCAGGAGGTTGCGCACTGGCGCAAGGCGTTGATGGCGGATCCGCAGCGGGCCGCCGGGCCGGCCCAAGAGTCATTCGCGCGACTGCTGGAACATCCGGAAGCATTCGGCGGCGATCATATTGTCACGCTGGCGCTCAGCACGAGCATGTATCGGCTTAGCTACCAGGCGCCCGACGATGCCATCGTCGGATTACCCGAACTGCTCTGGCAGACAGCCGTGCGCATCGAGGATGGCGACCGGGGAGCCGCGGAGAGTCGAATGACCGACGCCGAGCGGGATTTGCAGGATGCCATGGCACGCAACGCCTCGCCCGAGGAAATCAGCAAGCTGGTGGACCAGCTGCAGCGCGCGCTCGCCGACTACACCCGCGCCCTGTTGGACTCCATGCCCACCAAAGGCGTTGAGCTGGGCGGAATCGACAATCAGGGAAACGTCGTTAGCCCCGAAGATATTGCCGCCTTGATGGAACAGTTGCGCCAGCTGACGCAAATGGGGGCAAGAGACGTGGCCAAGCAGATGCTGGGACAGATTCAAAGCATGCTGCAGACATTGCGCAACGCCGCGTCCGGTAACGGCAGCAATCCCGAAATGCAGGCGGCGGAGCAGCTGATGCGCGACATGCGCGAACTCACCGAGGCTCAGTCGCAACTCCTCAATGATAGTTTCACGCACGTACGCCAAGAGGCCCTGCGGGAGCGGCGCGACAATGGGACCGCGAGCGCCAAGGCGGCGGGAGCACAGGAAAAGCTGCGTGCGCGGCTTGGCGAACTCTCGCAGCAAGTGACTCAGATGACGGGCGGGTCGTCCGACGATCTGGGCGCGGCAAGCAAAGCCATGGGTGATGCCGCCGCCGCGTTAAAGTCCGGCGCATGGCAATCAGGTGCCGAAACTCAGGGCGTCGCACTCGCCAAGTTGGAGGCCGGCATGCAGCAGGCGTCGCAACAAATTCTGCGGGCTCTGGCGGAGAAGGGTGTACCGGGTTTTGTGCAGATGCCGGGAGGCCCGCGGCGATTTGCGCCCATGGGCCCGCACGACGGTCTGGACGACGGCGAGCAAGTGGATGTTCCGAACCGGCCGGACGCCGAGGGCATTGCGCAGCGGGCGCGGGTGATTCTCGAAGAGTTGCGGCGCAGGGCCAGTGACCGCGAACGGCCCGCGGAAGAGCAGGACTATTTGCGGCGCTTGATGAAGGAATTTTAGCGCGCCGCATATTTCGGCAAAAAGCTCACTCGGCCCAGTTCACGACAACGTTCTTGGCCGCGGCCATGTTCGGGAGTTCAAGCTTGACCTCGAAATCTATGCTCGCACCCGGCGCGAGCGTTGACTCCGCCGGCGCCGCCGACGTCTCCTGCACGACTTGATTGGTGGCGTCGACCAGCTGCAATCGGATATGGGCCACCGGCCGCTCCTTGTCGCTGATGTTGGAGATATACCCCTTCACGACCAGCGTCTCGACGCCGCCAATGCGCAGCAGCCGCATGCCGGATTGGGTCAGGCGCAAACCCTCGCCCGGCCGCTTAGATTCCATGCCGAGCTTGCTGTAGACGGCGTCGAAGCCGGGCAACGCTTTCACCAACGGGCCGCGTTCGAGCCACAGCAGCATCGCGACGGATGCTACCGCCACCAACATCAGTCCGGCGGTGATGAACGCAGGGTCGATTTCCCGTTCGGGCTTGAGGATGACGCGTGCGGCAGCGCCCGCCTCGGTTTCATCGTCGACCGCTTCGTCTTCGGCGTCTTCGTCTTCAGCCTCGGCGGCGGCCTCTTCGCCCGCACCGAAATTGGGGCGGTCCGCATCTGGGTCGACCAGTTCCTCGTCTTCTTTCGCGCCGCTCCAGAGCGGAGCCGACGGCTCGCCGCCCGCCCCCTTGTCCGCGTCGGCCTTATCGTCCTTCGCCTTAGATTCACCGGGGATCAGAGCCACGGAGGACTCGGTCTTGCCCTTGTCGAGCATGGTCGTGCTGGTCTCGCCTTGCTTTGCTTCCGCACTGGTTGCCGCCGCAGCTGTAGCGCCAGCAACCGGCGGCGCCATGGACTGCCCGGGTGCGCCGGGTGCGCCCGGTTGTCCCAATTGTGAAACGCCCGGAGCGCCGGGCCCACCCGGCTGCCCCAGTTGCGAAACCCCTGGTGCTCCTGGTCCCCCGGGCTGCCCCAGCTGCGATACGCCAGGTGTCCCCGGAGCGCCTCCTGGGGCCTGCAGAACCGATTGGCCTGGCTGCCCGGGTGCCTGGACGGTGCCATCGAGCATGGATTGCGCGCCGAGCCCAGGGGCCTGGATTGCGCCGGACATTTGCGACACCGCGGCAGCACCCGGTCCTTGGGGCGCTTGACCGACCATGGATTGGCCGGCTTGGCCCGGAGCACGCACGGTTCCATCGAGCATGGATTGCGCCGCCAAGCCGGGGGCCTGCATCGCACCGCTCAATTGCGATACACCCGGCGCACCCGGAGCGCTTGGCGCCATGGCCGCACCCGGTTGCTGGACCCAGGAAACCGATGCATCGCCCACAGCACCGGCGCCCGCTTGACCCATCAGGGACTGTCCGAGCGCGGCACCGGCAGCACCGGGCGGCGGCACCGGCCCGCGCTGGTTCCAGGAAATGGCAGCATCGCCTGCGACGCCAGCGCCAGCCTGCCCCATCAAGGACTGGCCGGGCTGACCGGCCAGGACGCCGGGCGGTGGCACCGGCCCGCGTTGATTCCACGATATGGCGGCATCGCCGGTAGCGCCTGCCCCTGCCTGCCCCATCAGGGACTGCCCGCGCAGGGCAGCAGCAGCCGGACCTTGGCCGGGGGCCGCCGGAAATCCCGGCATACCCGGAGGTGGCATGGCGCCACCCTGAGGCCCGTTCGGTTGCTGCATCCAGGACATGCTCGCATCGCCGACTGCGCCGGCACCTGCTTGGCCGCGCATGGATTGTCCGCCAAGAGCGGCCGCAGCCGGACCGAGCCGCGGGTCGGGTACTGACGCCAGTACGCCGCCGCCGCGCATGGGCGGGGGGGCGACACTTGCCAGAACGCCACCGCCACGCATGGGCGGGGGGGCAACGCCGGCCAAAACGCCGCCACCACGCATGGGTGCCGCGGGATCGCCTTGATGCTGCAGTATCCTTTCCGGCCCAACCGGACGCTGAGAGGCAGGATCGGGCTGGTACCAGGATGGAGCGTTGGCCAAACCCGCTGGCGGTCGCTGCTGTTTGGGCGGTTCGGGCTGATACCAGGACGGCGCGCCCGCCGGTGGGGGCGCTATTTTTTGCGGCTTTTCGGGTTGATACCAGGACGGCGCCGCAGCAGTTCCGGCTTGAGTGAGTGCAGCGGAACGCGGCGCGGCTCCGGCCACGCCCTGCGCCTTTACGTTCCAGGATTGGGCGCCCTGGCCGGGAGCTTGAACCGGCGCTTGGTCCTTGCGCATCAGTGATACACCGAGGGGAGCGGCCGATGTCGAAGCCGGCGCCGCCGCCATCGGGCGCGGCGCCATCCCCGGCGCGGCCACAGGCGCGGCTCCGGGTTTCCCTGGTGGCGTTGGGTTAGCGGGGCGGACCGAGTCCATATCCGCCTTGGCACGGGCGGCATATTCCTGGCCCATGATTTCGGCCAGATCGATCGTCTCCACGTGCGGTGTCTGGTACCAGGAATGGCCGCAACTCGCGCATTTGAGCGAGCGGCCTTTCTTACCCAGAAGCTCCGTCGGAATCTCGAAGCTTGCAGTACAATTCGGGCACGTGATCCGCATCCGGCTACTCGCACTCCTCGGCGAATTTTCTATAGTACATTGAGCGCGTTAATGCGAACTAAACACTGGAAATCAGGCCCGGTTTTGGGTCGAAACAATTATATGGGGCGGCGCGCATCGTGGCTTTGATCCGCAAGAAGAACGCCGGGTTCACCGGCGACACCGTTCAGCTCGACGGGGTTGCATTGCGCTATGACACCGGCCGCGACGTGTTTAAGGCGCTGACCCTCAACCTACCGCAGAAGTCGTTCTACTTCCTCACCGGCCCCTCGGGCGCCGGCAAGACCTCCCTTCTCAGCCTGCTCTACCTCGCCATGCGACCGGCGGAAGGCACGCTGCGCCTGTTCGGCGAGGACGTGACCCTGGCGAGCCGGACACGCCTGGCCGAACTGCGGCGGAAACTCGGGGTCGTCTTCCAGGACTTTCGTCTGCTTGACCACCTCTCCGCTTTCGACAATGTCGCTCTGCCATTACGCGTCGCCGGTATCGGCGAAGCCGCTGTGCGGCGGGATGTATCGGAGCTGCTGAAGTGGGTCGGTCTGGCCGACCTGATGGACGCGCGGCCCGCGATCCTCTCCGGCGGGCAAAAGCAGCGCGTGGCCATCGCAAGAGCCGTCGTCAACCGCCCCAGCCTGATTCTCGCCGACGAGCCTACCGGCAATGTCGACGACAAGATCGCGGTCCGGTTGATCCAGCTTTTTGTCGAGCTGCATAAACTCGGATCGAGCGTCGTTGTCGCCACTCACAACGAGTCCCTGACCGCGCGCTTTCCGTTTCCACGCCTGCATTTGGAAAACGGCACCCTCAGCGTTCTGCCGCCCCAGGTTGGCGCGGAGACCGGATGATGTTGGCGTTCCGCTCCGATCTGCCGTTGCGCAAGACCGCCGCCGGCCATTTCGTTCAATG
The DNA here is from genome assembly GCA_004297485.1 of Rhodospirillaceae bacterium. GTDB lineage: Bacteria > Pseudomonadota > Alphaproteobacteria > Rhodospirillales > Rhodospirillaceae > SCTM01. Next base: position 16,643 of record SCTM01000078.1, on the reverse strand, counting down.
GCTGGTGATGGTGCTGGTCTTCATGGCCGCACTTGCCGCCACGGTCCATGCCTATACCGACGGATTGCTCACTCATTGGAATCGCAGCGTCGTCGGCACGCTGACCGTACAGATTCCACCACCGGCGGCAGAAAACGCTACACCGGCCGCGTCAACCAGCGACGCGGTCACAGCGGCGCTCGGCGCATTGAAAACTCATCCTGCGGTGGCGACGGCGAACCTGATTCCACGGGGCAAAGTGCTTGAGCTTCTGGAACCCTGGCTCGGCAGCGGTGCCGCGGTGAGCGATCTTCCGTTGCCCGCGCTGATCGACGTCCAGTTGCGCGACAACGACGCCAGTGCCGCCGCAGCCGTGGGCAAGGCGCTTTCGGCCGCTGTTCCGACCGCGATTGTCGATGATCATCGCGTCTGGTTGAGTCGCCTGACGAACCTGGCCGAAGGTGTCGGCGTGGTGGCGCTGACGTTAATGGCGATGATTTCCGGCGCCCTTGCCCTCACGGTCATCTTCGCAACGCGCGCAAGCCTGGCGGAGTTTGTACAGGTGATCGAAGTGCTGCATTTGGTCGGCGCGAAGGACGACTACATCGCCGGTCAATTCGCCCGCCGGGCGTTGTCACAAGGTATCATCGGCGGGCTTTGTGGCCTGATGCTCTATGTTCCGACCCTTGGCGTGATTGCCTGGCTGGGTTCGCGTGTCGAGCGAGGTATGCTGCCCGACATCACGTTACCGCTGACACTCTGGCTCACGCTCGCGGCGCTGCCCTTTGTCGCCGGGCTTCTTGCCATGGCGACGGCGCACATGACCGTGCGACGCACGCTGCGGACGATGATGTGACGGCATGCGCTGGCAGCGGCCGTCATCTGGTGTAGTCTCCCGGTCATGATCGGTAAAATTTTCGCATGGGGAGTCGGCGGTCTTGTCGCGGCGGCAACGGCATGGGCCGTGGGCCTGATCTGGTTCGCCGCCACGATTCCCAGCACCGTCGCGGATACCACGAGCCATACCGATGCGATCGTCGTCCTGACCGGCGGCAGCGAGCGCATTGAAACCGGCCTCAAGCTCCTAACCGACGGCCTCGCCGATCGTCTGTATGTCTCCGGCATCGGCGGACAACTCAGGCACGGCGACCTGCTCGGCATTGCTGTCAGCGATCCCGTGCTGGGGCCGCGCATCGCGCTCGGCACCGCCGCAAATACGCCGGGCAACGCCGCCGAAACCGCGGCGTGGGCGCGGGCCGCGCAGGTGCGCTCGATCCGGCTTGTCACCGCCGGTTATCATATGCGACGCAGTCTGCTGGAACTCTCGGCGGCAATGCCGGAAGTGCGGATCATTCCCCATCCGGTATTTCCGCCCCACGTCAAAACCGATTGGTGGCGTTGGCCCGGAACCACGAGCTTGATCGCCCGTGAGTACACGAAATTCGTGCTCACATGGCTTTGGCAATCCATGGGAATCGATGCCGAGATACCGACGACGCGCTTTGTCGCCTCGCCGGCACCCGCACGCGAGACGCCGCCACCCGACGCTTCTACCGTACCGGCGGCACCATGAACGTCACGGTGACGTGGCTCCGCTCGTGGGCCTATCTTTTTGCGTTCCTCGCCTGGACCATTTTCGCCAGCGTGGGAATGCTGCCGTTGCTCGTGCGGCGATCGTGGACGCTGGTGGCGATCAGAACGTGGGTAGGCGGCATCATGGTGCTCGCGCGGGTGATCGCACGGATCGATTGCCGTGTCGTCGGCCGTGAGCATATCCCGTCCGGTCCCTGCATTATCGCGGCCCAACATCAGGCGTCCTACGAGACCTATCGCGTGTTCCTGGAGATCGAGCGGCCGGTCCTCGTTCTGAAACGGGAGTTGACGTGGATTCCCATCATCGGCTGGTACATGGCGCGCGGCGGTTTGGTGCCCATCGACCGGAGCGCGGGTGCCGGCGCCATGCGCAAGATGCTGCGCGCCGCGGAAGCCGCTCTCGCCCGAGGCGATCAGATCGTCCTGTTCCCGGAAGGCACGCGCGTGCTGCCGGGCGTATACAGGGCCTACCAACCCGGAATCGCGGCCCTTTACAGCTATTGTAAGGTTCCGGTCATTCCCATGGCCCTGAATTCCGGTGTGCTGTGGGGCAAGACCCGCATCCTCAAACGGCCGGGAACGATCGTCATGAAGTTCCTGCCGGCGCTCCCGGAGAGATTGGGGAAACAGGAAATGCTGGACACCTTGCGCGCCCGCATTGAGGGTGCCGATCTTACCAACTGACCACGGCGAGACTCTCGTCCGGGGCGTTGTTATAATATCAACGAATCATCACCTAATCTCAGACACGATCTCGGTGCCTAGGATACCTCATGCCTGACGACCTCAGAACGGCGGCAACTGTCATGGACCCTCTGCCCATCGCCGGGCAGATCTGGGACATGAAGTATCGCTTCAAGGATGCCGACGGCCGCCCCGTCGATGCCACCGTTAACGACACCTGGTGGCGGGTCGCCCGCGCCCTGGCCGCATCGGAACGTGAGCCGGCGCTATGGGCAGAGCGGTTTCATCGGGCCATGGCCGACTACGGCTTCCTGCCGGCGGGACGGATTCTCGCGGGTGCCGGAACCGGACGCACGGTGACGCTTCACAACTGTTTCGTCATGGGCACCATCGCCGACGACATGGGCAGCATCTTCGCGCACCTGCGCGAGGCCGCCCTGACCATGCAGCAAGGCGGCGGCATCGGTTACGACTTCTCGACCTTGCGCCCGCGCGGCGCGCCGGTGAAAGGCGTCGGCGCCGACGCCTCCGGACCGCTGTCGTTCATGGATGTCTGGGACGCCATGTGCCGGACGATCATGAGCGCGGGCTCGCGCCGCGGCGCCATGATGGCGACGTTGCGCTGCGATCATCCGGACATCGAGGAATTCGTCAGCGCCAAGCAGACCGCCGGACGGCTGACGAATTTCAATCTTTCGGTCCTGGTGACGGATGCCTACATGGCGGCCGTCAAAAACGATGCCGATTGGCCGCTGATATTCGGCGGCGAGATCGTCCGCACCGTGCGCGCCCGCGATCTGTGGCACAAGATCATGCACGCAACCTATGAGTATTCCGAACCGGGCGTGATTTTCATCGACCGCATCAACGCCCGGAATAATCTTTATTACTGCGAGCAGATCGCCGCCACGAACCCCTGTGGCGAACAGCCCTTGCCGCCGTACGGGACGTGTTTGCTGGGATCGATCAACCTGGCGCGGCTGGTGCGTGCGCCGTTCAGCGACCAGGCGCACCTCGATACTTCCGCGCTTGGCGAACTGGCGGCCGTGGCTGTGCGGATGATGGACAACGTCATCGAGGCCTCCAAGTATCCGGTCGCCGAGCAGCGTCGCGAGGCCGAACAGAAACGCCGCATCGGCCTGGGCATCACCGGCCTCGCCGATGCGCTCATCATGTGCGGTTTGCGTTATGGCAGCGACGAAGCCGTTGCCACCACCCGCGCGTGGGCGGCAGCGTTTCGCGACGCGGCCGTTGCCGCATCGATCGATCTGGCACGGGAAAAAGGGCCGTTCCCGCTGTTCGACCGCGACAAGTACCTGGCCGGCCCAACGGTCGCCGCCTTGCCTAAAGCTCTGCGCGACGGCATCGCCGCCCACGGCATCCGCAATGCGTTGGTCACGTCGATCGCGCCGACGGGAACCATCTCGCTGTTTGCCGACAATGTGTCGTCAGGTTTGGAGCCGGTATTCAGCTTCGCCTACACCCGACGCGTGACCATGCCCGACGGCAACCGTCGCGAAGAAGAAGTGAGCGACTACGCGTTCCGACTGTTTCGTTCACTCATGGGGCCGGATGCGCCCCTGCCGGCGGCTTTCGTCGATGCGCAAAATCTTCTGCCCGACGACCATCTGGTCATGCAAGCCGCGGTTCAGGACTACGTGGACAGTTCCATTTCGAAGACCATCAACATTCCCGAAGATCTGCCGTTCGCAGCCTTTGCCGATGTCTATCTCAAGGCCTACGCCATGGGCTGCAAAGGTTGCACGACCTATCGCCCAAGCGCCGCCCGTGGCGCCGTGATGGAGGTCAAGAAAGATCCGCCCGCTAAAGAAACGCCCCGCAGCCCGGCCACCTCGGCTCTGACCGGTCAGGATGTGCCCATGGCACGCCCGGAGACTCTGCCGGGGGCGACCTACAAACTCAATTGGCCCGAGACGGATCACGCCATTTACATCACCGTCAACGACATCCTGGTCGAGGAAGCGCCCGGACGCTTTGTGCGGCGGCCGTTCGAAGTGTTCATCAACTCGAAGAACATGGAGCACTACGCCTGGACCGTGGCGTTGACACGGATGATCTCCGCCGTGTTTCGGCGCGGCGGCGACATCTCCTTCGTCGTCGAGGAATTGAAGGCGGTGTTCGATCCGCGCGGCGGTCAATGGATGAACGGCCGCTATGTGCCGTCGCTGCTGGCGGCGATCGGCGACGTGATCGCCCGGCACATGATCGAGATCGGCTTCATGCCGGTGACGCCGGTGAAGTCCGACGACACGGGCAAGGTCGTGGTCCTCAAAAAGGACGCGACCAAGGATGCGGGACCCCGTGATCGCAGGTTTCGCGCATGCCCCAAGTGCGGCACCTACGCCCTTTTGCGCCAGGAAGGCTGCGACAGCTGCACCAGCTGCGGGTTCTCGAAGTGTAGCTAGGGTTCCCGGTGGAGCTTTGCGGAGGTCCGAATCGGGCCATTGTCGCGGATCTCCGACAGGGACAGGAAAGCCGCCAGCGTCGGTGGGCCCGCTCTCAATTAGATTAATGAATATCAAATAGTTACAATATTTTTCCACAGCCTACGCGCGGCAACGGGTGGCTTCGTGCCCCGAATTCTCATACAGTGCCGCCGCTTGAAAGTGTGCGGTGCGCACATTCGACCACCGCCCATGCTCCGGAGTACGTGTCATTCCTCCCGCCCATCATTCTCCGGAATTGATTCTCGCGCGCAAACCGGCACCAAAGGGCCCGTCGCGGGGACCGGTCGTCACGCCCAAGCGCCCGCCTGTAAAATCCCGGGCCAAGGGTCGGCCGGCGGCGAAAACCACCTCCAGCCCGACCCGGTCGGCGGCACCGCCAATGTGGTGCAAGCCCAGTCCGATCGTGCTCGTCTCCGATGCAACGGTGGACGATGCCCTGCTGACGATCGCCACCGCATGCCGCAATCATTGGCAAGCCAACCTCGCCGCCGCCCTCGTCGGCGAACATCCGGAAGGCATCCACCAGGTTCGTGTCGGCTTGCGCCGGTTCCGCGTCTTCCTGACCTTGTTCAGCGATTACTTGCCGTCTGATCAGCTGACATGGCTCAAGACCGAAGCCAAGGCGCTGGGCGATGCCCTGGGGCCGGCGCGCGATCTCGACGTGTTCTTGGCCGAACTCATGGAGCCCCTTTCGGACAAAGGCGCCCACGACGCGAACGTAGCAATCCTCATGCGGACGGCGCGAAATGCGCGCAACGATGCCCATGCCGCCGCGGTCGTGGCCTTAACCTCAAAGCGCTATAGCCGGTTCATGACGCGGTTGAACACGTGGTTGACCGGACGGGGCTGGCGGCGGGGAGATGTCCGCGCGCGCCGCCGCTCGGCGGAGTCCTTCGCGCGCGCCGTGCTCAACCGCCGTCTCGCCAAGATCGCGAGCAACACCAAATCCATCGAGAACATGCGGGCGGCAAAGCTCCATCGCCTGCGGATCGCCGTCAAAAAGCTGCGGTATGGGTTCGAGTTCTTTCACGCCGCCCTGCCGCAAAAGCGGACCACTCGCGCCAGTCTGCTTTTGAAAGGCTTGCAGGATTCCCTTGGCTACGTGAACGATCTGGATGTGGCCAAGCGCATGCTGACAATGCTCAGCGAGCATGCGGCAGATGACCAGACGCGGCTGGCGATTATCCGTGGCGGACGACGCCTGACGGCAACGTTTGACGCCGCCGCCAAAGCGGCTCGCCCACAAGCGGTGCGCATCGCCACCCGCCTCCGCGCGCAAAAGCCGCTTTAGCGGCACGCATACGCAGGCAACGCCTCAGGGCGCGATGGCTGGACGCACATCCGGCACGTCGAGCGGCAGCGCGGTCGAGTACTTGATCTCTTCCATAACGAAGGTGGAACTGACGTCGTTCAGAGGCACGCGCTTGATCAAACGCTTGTAGAACGCGTCATAGGCCTCCATGTCGCGCACAACGACCCGCAGCAGATAATCGATATCACCCGCCATGCGCCAGATCGCGGTGATCTCGGGCATATCCCGGACCGCGCGGGCGAATTTCTGCAGCCACACGTCGTCATGCTGATTGGTGCGGATGATGACAAACACCGTCAGCCCGAGATTGAGCTTCTTCGCATCGAGCAGGGCGACACGGGCCTTGATCACGCCCGTGTGCTCCATCTTCTGGATGCGCTTCCAGCACGGCGTTTGCGACAAGCCGACCTTGGCCGCGATGTCGGCGATGGCCAGCCCGGCGTTGTTCTGAAGGAGCGCGAGAATCTTGCGGTCTATGGGGTCCATGTAAACCTGCGGCGTGAGCGTTGGGTAATCCGGTTCCGGCGGCATAAGGCCTTGGCCGGGGCCTGTCGGCTAGAGCCGGGCACCCGTTGACAGCGCCCGCGCTCGCCGATTCGAAAATGGTTTCCCACAGGTTCCGGCTTTAAGTAGAATATTTATCTATAATAGGTCGAAATCGGCGGCTTGGAAAGATTTTTATTTCACCCTGGCACGTTCGCTCCCGTACAGTTATCTGAGTCGGAACTCAACCTCGCGTCGTCCGCTTACGGCGACGCGGATCGGTCGCGCCCATATCGGCTGCGCCGTAAATGTTTTGGGAAGCCTAGTCATGTACCAACGCGTTATGGACATCCTCGCGTCGATCAAGCAACGCGATCCCGCCGCCCGCTCGCTGTGGGAAATCGCCTTTCTCTATCCCGGCATACGCGTGCTGGTGTTCCACCGTCTCGCTCATGCCCTGTGGCGCGGCGGGTTCAGCTTTCTGGCGCGCTGGGTGTCGGAAGTCGGCCGCTGGCTGTCGGGAATTGAAATCCATCCCGGCGCGACCATCGGCCACCGCCTCTTTATCGATCATGGGCTTGGCGTGGTGATCGGCGAAACCGCCATCGTCGGCAACGACGTCACACTTTACCACGGCGTGACTCTGGGCGGCATCGCTGATGCCCATCACACCGCGCGGCGGCATCCGATCGTCGAAGATGGCGTCGTTATCGGTGCCGGTGCAAAAGTCCTCGGCGCGATCACCGTCGGCCGCAACGCCCGCGTCGGCGCCAACGCCGTCGCGGTGAAGGATGTTCCCGCAGGCGTCACCGTGGTGGGAATTCCGGCACAAGTGGCACTGCCGCGTACGGCCACGACGCGGCCGGTGTTCGCGCCCTATGGCACGCCCTGCGACGACCTGCCCGATCCGAATGCCAAGGCGATCTGCGCGCTCATGGGCGAAGTTCACGCTCTGTCGCAACGCGTGGCGGAGTTGGAAGCCGAGCGCGAGGCAAGCCCGCAGCCGTCAGCGGCGGTGCACGCCGGCAGCCTGCGCACCGTCGGCGGTCGGGAGGGGTAAAACCCCTTCGCGCTGTCGCCCCGGCAGCGGATTTCTTCTGCCACCCTCCATTGGCGTAGGCCCAGCCCAGACGCGAGGATTACCGGCGTCTGGAGCGTGCCCTATATCCCGCGACCCCTGGATGTATTTCCGGGCCAAGTAAATAATGGCGCATACCGCAAGGCACCGGTCGCAGCGTCAGGATTTGCCGCGAAAACACAATAGCGCGAGAGGTATGTCATGGAGATGCTTGCCCAAGCGGCGATCTTTCTAGGTGCCGCCGTGGCCCTGGTGCCCATCTTCAAGCGCCTGGGGCTGGGCGCGATCATCGGCTACCTCGTGGCAGGAGCGTTGATCGGACCGGCCGGACTGCGCCTGATCACCGACGTGGATGCCATCTCGCAATTCGCCGAATTCGGCGTGGTGTTGCTGTTGTTCGTCATCGGTCTCGAATTGCAACCGCGACGCCTGTGGACCATGCGCGCGTCGGTGTTCGGCCTCGGCGGCGCACAGGTCCTGATCACGGCGGGTGTCCTCGGTGTCGGCGCCATCATGGCCGGTCAGGGATTGGCGTCGGCCGCGGTCATCGGCCTGGCGCTGGCGTTGTCGTCCACCGCCTTCGTTCTCCAGACCCTCTCCGAGCGCGGCCAGCTCGCGACCCGTCATGGCCGTGCCGCGTTCGCGATCCTGCTGTTTCAGGATCTCGCCGCCATTCCCATCCTGGCCGTGGTGCCGTTCCTCGATGGCGGTGCCGCCAACCTGTCGCCGCTGCCGGCGCTGCTGTCATTGCTCAAAGTTGTCGGCGTGCTGGCCGGCGTGATGATCATCGGGCCATACGTGCTGCGGCCCGCGCTGCGCATCATGGCGCATACCCGCGTGCGGGAGCTATTCACAGCCATCACCCTGCTGATCGTCACCGGCACGGCGCTGGTCATGAACATGATCGGCATATCCATGGCCCTGGGCGCATTCATGGCCGGCGTGCTGCTGGCGAACTCGGAATTCCGCCACGAACTCGAGGCCGACATCGATCCGTTCAAAGGACTGTTTCTTGGGCTGTTCTTTATTTCAGTGGGCATGGGCCTCGACCTGGAATTGCTCCTCCGCCATCCGTTTGTCATCGCCGGTCTCGTGACCGGCCTTCTTCTGATCAAGGGCATCGTGACCTACATCGTTGGACGGCTCGGGCGGCTCGATCGCGCCTCGGCGAAAAATCTCGGCGCCGCCATCCCCCAAGGCGGTGAATTCGCGTTCGTAATTTTCGCGGCCGCGTTACGGGTTGGCGTGCTGGATCAAGATCTCGCGGAGCTTCTGACGCTGGTGGTCAGCCTGTCCATGGCGGCCACGCCCTTTGTCGCCATGGTCAACGACGCCCTCACCCGGCGGTTCGTCCGGCCGAAGGAGGCGACCTACGACATTCTGCCCGACGACGAGAATCCGGTGATCATCGCCGGATTCGGGCGCGTCGGTCACATCATCGGCCGTGTCCTTGCCGCGCGCCGCATCCGTTTCACCGCCCTCGACATTAACCCCGAGCAGGTGGAATTCCTCAAACGCTTCGGCAACAAGGTTTACTACGGCGACGCGTCGCGCCTTGATCTTCTGCGCGCGGCCCACGCGGACAAGGCCAAAGTCTTCGTGCTGGCTATCGATGACGTGGACGCGTCGCTGCGTGCCGCCGAAACCGTGACCAGGCACTTTCCCAACCTCGCGGTCTATGCGCGGGCCCGCAACCGGAACCACGCCTACCGGCTGATGGATCTGGGTGTCACGCTCCTGCAGCGCGAAACCTTCCTTTCGGCGCTGGACATGGCGCACAGCGTATTGATGGGGCTTGGCCTGTCGCGCGCCACGGCCGGCCACACGGTGCGCACCTTCCAGGGCTTGGATGAAAAGCGCCTGTTCGAGCATTACACCCATCGCAACGACATGGAGAAGCTCCAGACCCTGGCCAAGGCGGCGAGCAAGGAACTGGAGGAAATGTTCGCCCGGGATGCCGGTGAGCAGATGGCCGCGGAATAGGTGTCAGCCGCGGCAAATCAAGATCAAACGGCGCCCCAGAGATGCGCGGCTTCCGTCCAAACTGGCGATGATCTACGGTACCTTCGCCATCGTTGACATCCAGGCGAGACGTCCAAGCAGGAGCAGGCTGGTGGCACGGCCGAGTGGATCGCTGAAACGCGCGATCGCCCGGCCAATGCACCGCTCAACGAGGCGTGGACGAGAAAACGGGAGGGCACATGGGGGTTCTGGACGGGAAAGTTGCTTTCATCACCGGGGCCGGCACTGGCATCGGGCGCGGCACTGCTCAGCTCTTCGCGGCGGAAGGTGCGAAGGTCGTGATCGCGGCGCGGCGCGAGGGCCCGTTGCGTGACGCAGCGGCCCTTGCGCCCGGTAAAATCAGCTATGTGCAGATGGATTTGAAAAGCCAGGCGGATCGCCATCGCGCGCTTCAGACCGTGATGGAACGGCACGGTCGCCTTGACATCCTCGTCAATAACGCCGCCAACCAATACTACGGGCCATTCATCGAGATGACCGAGGACGATATCGCGGATACCTTCCTTACCAATTTGACCGCAACCGCCAGCTTGATCCATCGGGCGATCCCGCTTTTACGGGAGACGAAAGGCAACATCGTCAACATATCCTCCACGGCCGGACGATTCGCCCCGGTACCGGGGCAACTCATGGTGGCCTATAGCGCCACGCGAGGCGGCATCAACCAACTGACACGGACGCTCGCCGCGGAACTTGGCCCCATGGGAATACGCATCAATGCCGTCGCCCCTGGGCTGACCCATGGTGAGGTTTCGGATGCAAAGCTCCTTGGCAAGCCGGATGCGCCGTTGGACGCACTTCGGAGCGTGACCGCACTGGGGAGGATTGGTGAACCCGCCGATATCGCGCGCGTGATTCTCTTCATGGCGAGCGACCAGGCCGCATGGGTCACCGGTCAGATTCTCGATGCCAGCGGCGGATGGCAGATCGGCGGCGGCTGACGGCACGGGTGGAGCGGATTTGACATTCGCAAGCCAGATCGTCGAACCAGGATGCGAATGTTAGAATCGGACCACTAGTGGGGCGGCTAGATCCATGGAGAAGACGGTGTCCGATTCAAAACCGGTTATGGCCCAGGATAATTTTGTGGCCGCGGCCACGTGCGAGGAAAGCGCCGTCGCTGATTTCTCAAGCGACGCGGGCGCGCTGGCATACGCCAACAGCCAGCTCGATACGCTGATTGAGTCAATGCGCTATGCGCTTGAGAAGCAGGTTACGGGCTGGCCGGCCGAGGACCGGGAATTGAATACCCATGAGGCCCTGCGCCACCTGCTGAGAAACATCAGTTTTGGGCACGCGGCTTATGTGGAGGCCGATTACGAAAACCCCACGCTCACCAAGATGAGCGGAACCAATCGTGTTCAATTCCAGCTGCAATCGCCGGATTGCAACTATCACACCGCCGTGCTGCATGGAAATTACCGCTATCGTTTGCGCGGATACCGGGGAACGTCGGCGGTATTTCAGACGACCGTATATAACGGACATGCATGCGATTTTGTCGACGGCTGGAAGATGATCAGCAATGCCAACAATTTCGATACCCCCGCTTATGCGCCGGGCGCCACCGTCGATATCGTCTTAAGCCATCAGAAGCCTGGTGATCTCGGTAACGCACACTGGCTCGAACTGCCCGAGGGGCGGTGTGAGCTTCATCTGCGCCAATATTACGCGGACTGGGAGACTGAAAAGCCCGCCGACTTAATCCTGACCCACGAGGGCCAGACATTTCCGTCGGCGCTGTTAACCAAGGAAATAGCCGAAGTTCGGTTCAAACGATTGGTCGACCTCCTCCGGGTGCATACGGATTTTTATCGTGCCGGCGTAAAGGGGCATCTGGATGCCGACCCCCACGACATCGATGAGATGAAGGTTCCCGGCGCGTTCGAAGGAACCAGTTACTTCAACGGCCACTTCCGCTGCCGTCCGGATCAAGCCGTCATCATCGAGATCGATAAGCCGTACTGCCAGTATTGGAACGTCGCCATCAACCAATTGCAGTGGGAGCCCGGCGACTATTGGGCGCGGTTGGTGTCGTACAACATGGCTCAGGTCCATCCGGAACCCGATGGACGTGTACGCTGGGTCGCAAGCTGGACAGATCCGGGTGTTCCCAATTGGTTCGACTGCTCGGGCCGGCTCTTGCACCTAATTGCCTTTCGTTTCTTCAAGTCGTCGCAATCTCCGTCCAAGCCACGCCTGGAAACCGTGCCTTTCGCACAACTGAGTGAACATGTTCCCGCGGATACGCCCAGGGTTACGCCTCAAGCACGGCAGGACTTGATGACGCGCAGGCTTGTGTCTGTGTACCGGCGCCGCTTCAACGATTTCTGATATAGGCAGCTCACATGGACAACGCCGCCGCAGCAAGGCATGCACTGCCGCTGGAGCCGATTATGGATACGGCCCGCAAGGAGGCGGGTGCGGGAGATTTCCGTGACCTGTCGTTTGTTCCCGCGCTGAAACAAGTCCTGGAGATTCCGGGCCGGCTGAATTTCAGCGCCGACGGCCTCCAGACGTTTCAGGGAAATCTTGTGCGCGCCCTCGTCAACCGGCTGCGCTACGAAGCCGATGTCGCCGCGCACCCCGAAATCCTGGAGGAGGATGTCTCCGATCCGATCGTCATCATCGGATTGCCGCGCAGCGGCACGACCAAACTGCAACGCATTCTTTCGGCGGACCCCACCGTGCAGAAGACTCATGCGTGGAAGATGTTCAATCCGGCTCCTCTCCCCGGTGAAAAGTATGGCGATCCGGCGCCGCGCATCGCATGGGCGCAAGCCATGACGTCCGCGGTCGCGACGATCAATCCGGACTTTAATCGCATTCACGAGTATGAAGCGCTCGAGGCCGACGAAACCTGCTACATCCCGCTCGCCAATTTCGACTACCCCTTGCAGTGGGTTCCCACGTCCTGCGGCACGTATCTCAAATGGGTGCGGACGGTAGATCGCACGTCGCCGATCTCGTGGTTGAAACGCATGCTGCAATATCTGCAGTGGCAAGACGGCGGCCGGCGTGGCCCGTGGCTTACCAAGAACCCCGCACACACGGGCGAAATCGCCGAGGTGCTGCAGGTCTTTCCCAATGCGACCTTCATCATGGCCGAACGTGATATTCCAATCACGATGGCCTCAAACATACAGATGATGTGGGAGATCCAGCGGAACTCCTTCGTGAACCTCGATCCCCACGTCCATGGCCGCGGCATGCTGGAATATTGGAGCCATGAGCTTCACCGGTATTTGGAGCAACGCCGCGCGCTCGGCGACCGCGCCAAGGTTGTTGAAGCGTCGTATCGGCAGATTCTTGCCGATCCCATTGGCGTTGCGCGCGATGCCTGGAAACTCCACGGCCTTCCCTGGACCAAGGCCGGTGAAGGTGCCATGCGCGGCTGGGAGCGCGACAATCCGGCACACAAATTCGGCAAGTTCAAATACGACCTGGCGGACTTTGGGCTGACCGCCGCCGATGTTGAGAAAGCCTTCGGCGACATCGCCGAACGCTGGCGCGGTTTGTAATCGGGCAGCACGGGCGCACCTTCAGGAGAGACGCATGAAAGTCAGCATGTACTGCGCCGGGATCGGCCCATCGGCGACCGGCGATTTTATCCGCCGGTCCGCTCAAGCCGCGGAGCGCGCGGGTTTCTCCGCGTTCTGGGTGCCCGAACACACGGTGTTGTTCGCCACCTATCCCGAATCCCAATACCCCTATGGCGAAAAGCCGCTCGACGGTGCGAACGTGTCCATCCCCGATCCGATCGTGGCGATGACGTGGGCCGCGGCGGCAACGGAGAAAATCGAGATCGGCACGGGCGTGGTCATCCTGCCGCAGCACAATCCCCTGGTATTCGCCAAGGGACTGGCCACGTTGGACGCGTTCAGCGGCGGGCGGGTCGTACTCGGTGCCGGCGTGGGATGGGCGAAGGAGGAATATGCGGCGGTCGGCATCCCGTGGGCCAATCGCGGCAAGCGCATGGGCGAGTGCATCGCGGCGATGCGGGTGCTTTGGCGCAATGAGGTTTCGACGTTCCAGGGTGAAACCGTGTCCTTCAAGGACGTCTATATGAATCCCAAGCCCGTGCGCAAGGATATCCCGATTCTCCTTGGCGGCGAGAGCGACGCGGCCCTCGCGCGCGTGGCGCGCGCCGCCGACGGCTGGTTCCCCGCCGGCCTTTCCATTGCGGACGCTCCGACGCGCATTGCGTACCTTAAGAAGCTCACCCGCGCGCAGGGACGCGATCCCGAGGCCCTGCGGCTGTTAGCCCCGATTTACAACACGACGACGCTGGACGACCTCAAGCGCTGGCGCGAGGCCGGAATCACCGAATTCTATTTGATCGAGACTCTTAAGATGCCGATCGAAGACGCGCCGATGACGGCGCGCATGACGGAGATGCGCGAACGCTTTGTCGACACGGTCGCCGGCTGGTAGGACTTCTTACGGGTCAAAGGATGCGGGTCCGCCCATCCCGTCCCACATCTCCGGCGATGCCCAAAGGTATTCAACATAGTGCCCAAGGGTATCCCGCGTGTCGGCATAGATGAACTTGACGCCTGGGACCGCACCCTCGTAGGCGACAGTCCATTTCTTCCGCTCGATCTCGGCGCGCGTCTGGTCATAGTCATGCGTGCGCATGCAGATATGGTGGAAACGCGGCCGGTGATCCGGACCCAGGTAATCGCGGTACATGTCGACCAAGCCCGAAACCGGTTCGATGAGTTCGATTTGAAGATTGCCTGACCAGGCGAGAGCAACCTTGACCACGGACGGGCCTCGCCCCTTGGCGGTGTAAACCTCGGTATTCGGTTCAAAATAAACGAAGTCCCGGAAATCGTACTGGGCCTTGACGAGTTCCACCGCCTTCGTCAGATCGCGCGTCACATAAGCGTTTTGAAAGTGGCCCTTGAAATACATGTGCAATTCAATCCTCCCGCGTCTTGTGCCGCATCTGGCAAGGCATCGCATGAGATGCGAGATATCCTACGGACTTCAGACCGAACAGCGCAAGTTCAGGCCCGGCCGCTTGAACGATCCTTCGATGTTGGAAATTCCGGTGTCGAGGACGGTGTTCATATCGGCTGAATGACCGATGCGGACGCGCTTGCAGCCCTCCTCAAGCTGGTTTATCTAGGGCCTCTCGCTGGCATCCGTGCTGGCGGCCTAGGGTCCCCATCGTCTAGAGGCCTAGGACGCCGCCCTCTCACGGCGGCAACCGGGGTTCGAATCCCCGTGGGGACGCCAATATCTAGTATCTTATTGAGATACTTTTGTTTTCTGTTTTCAAGATTCCTGCACAGCTTATACCCAGGTGTGGAACTTCAAGCACTTAGCGCCATTATATTCACAGAATCTGCACAGATTCATGTGGAGAGGCGGCGCAAATGAGCTTCTTGCAGGACATCGACGAGATTAAGAGCGGCCTCATCATTTTTCGCCGCGCCGACGTAAAGCATCGCAACTGGTATTGCCGCGTCAAAATCCCCGCGTCGGATCGCTACAAGGTATTCTCCCTCAAAACACCGCACCGCGAACTGGCGCGGGATAAAGCCCTCGAATGTGACGCCGACGTACGTTTTCGGCTCAGACATGACGTGCCGGTGTTCAACCGGCCCTTCCAGGACATCGCGGCGGATTATCTGAAAGCGCAGGAAGCGCGGGCGGAAGTCGGCGAAATCACCAAGGACCGGGCTACGGTCGTGGCGACGGCGATCCGCACGCTCAATCTCTATGTTGGTCCGTTGCAAATCCACGCCATCGGACAAGACAAGTGGGACAACTATGTCATCTGGCGGCGCAAGCACGGACGCCGCCCCTCCGGCTGGCTGACGAGGAAGTATCGCAAAAAACCCGAACACTCAAAGAATGACGAGGAGCAGAAAGACGCGGCGCAGAAAGCCCCCAAGCCGGTGAGCAGTTGGACGATCCGGCACGAGATGATCGTGTTCCGTTCGATCATGACCTATGCCGCCAACCGGAAATTCATTCCTCAATCTCACATCCCAAAGGGTGACGCGATCAAGGCCACCGAGCGCCGTGAAGAGTTCACGCGCGAGGAATATAGGACGCTGCACACCAAGGGACGCGCCTGGGTGAAAAAGGCCAAAACCGAGCGGCAGAAGTGGTGCCGGGACATGACCTACCTTTACACCTTAGTCATGTGCAACACCGGGATGCGTCCCCCGGAAGCTAAAAACCTGCTTTGGCGCGACGTGTCGATCACCACTATCGACAAAGAGACGCGCGGCAAAGAAAACAAATCAGCCGAGGTACAATTCATCGCCGCCCAAGCTCAAGGCGCGGCGGAAGATACGCAAGGGGACAAGCGACGAATCGTTATTCTTAACGTGCGCGGAAAAGGCAAAGCCCGGAGACTTGTGGCTCCGGCCAATGTCGCAGATTACCTTGAGCGGATTCATAAGATCGCCAAGGTCACAGGACCGGACGATCATGTGTTTTCCACGTCTGAAGGCAAGCGAGACTCCTTCTTCTATGCGCGGATGGTCAGAGAAATGTTCATCGCAACCGGCCTCCTAAAAGGGCCAGCCGGAACCGAGCGGAGCAGCTATTGCTTCCGCCATACTTACGCCACGCTCAGATTGAGCGAGGGCGTCAACGACCTCATGCTCGCGGAGCAGATGGGCACGTCCGTCCAGATCATTCAAGAACACTATGGACATATTCACCCCGTCAAGAATGCAGATCGCATTCTGCTTGGGATGCACGCTTGGGAACTGCCGGAAGGAGAATCTGAATCGATGGACAAGAGCGCAGCCGGTAACGACCGCGTGAACGCGGGCGCGGCTGCGAGGAAACCCGTTAGACCGGGAGCCGCCGGAAAGGGGCCTCGTGAACGAGGCCCCGGCGGCGATAACGCAAAAGGTAAGAAAATTCGCAACTCGAAAACTTCGCATTGATGCGCCGAATGGCCGATTAGCGGAGGGTGATACCCGAAGCAGGCAAACTTATTCGGCGGATCAACAGCCCGCCCGCCGTGGCGGACTCTTGCGGGCGTCCTTTTTGC
>SCTM01000334.1 GCA_004297485.1 Rhodospirillaceae bacterium | reverse complement strand
ATCTTCATGGTTCCGCTCCTTTTTTTTTATTCAGGAAATAACACCGTTTAACGGTTGCTTTGTCCCCGCTAGTGCGCTATAATCGTTAATATAAAGTAATTCTTCCAGGAAGGTGATTATATGATTGCGGGGGAACTGGCGGTGATTATCGTGCTTCTGGCGCTTATATTTATTTCTCAACACCAGTAGCTTCCGGTTCGGGTGATTGTTTGTTCAATCTATTCGCCAGATCGTACCATATTTGCGGGTCATTGGTAGTAAGGTAACGTGCCACAACCGTCAGACGTTGCTTTTGCCGTAAATATGTGCTATACTGGCTGGAAAAGGGTGGGGTAGGGATATGAAACAATGTGCTAAAATAGCATTCACCATAGCATCGGATATAGTATTCGCCGCTATCATCTATGTGGCGCTGCTAAGTTGCGGTCTTGATATATCCAGGTTATTTATCTTCCGTTGAAGAAAAACTTTGAATAAAGGATCGTGGCACATTTTTGAATAACTGCCTGATCGCATCCGTAGCCATATTATCCCCATACAATCCCGGCCCGAACCAACGCAATGTAGTGGGACGTTGCAACAGAAAATCGCCTACATACAACAATGAGGCAATAGAAAGATAGCCCCAATGCCCTGTTTTGACAGCTACTAACGGCAATAATTTGGTCACGCCCGCTGCTAAACCTGCCGCCATTTTACTTTGAGATACTTCTTTGGAAGAAAACTTTATCACTTCCGCCATGCGTTTTAATTCTTTATCCAAGCCATTAGGGAACAATAAGGCTAGTTGTCTGTCGCTGTACTTATTCAGTTCGTTAAGAAGCTTGTCGCTCTGCAACACTTTGTTTAATGGTTCCGTACTTCCCCCGCCAGCATCAGAAAATATCTTCACCAGCGCGTTTTTTCGCAAATCCTTTACAACCTGGCTGTTCTCCCCAAAGAACTCTATGGCTTTTTCCAGGCGCACTTCTTTCCCTGGCTGGACAATATAATTGACGGCTTCCCTGAACTCAAATCCTGGCTTGGAAAGAGCAGCAAGGTAGTTGTCACCTTTTTGCATGAATCTCTCAAGTCTATCCTGCTTTTCCACCTGCATTTTCAACATAGTGACAAACCTGTCACGGTTAGCCATTGGTACTTCGCCATCTCTGGCGGCAAGACGGGCGGCATAGAGTTTCACTGCCTTCCAATCCTTGCCATATAATATTTCTCCTGTTTTATCCCTGGCTGTCACTTGCTTCAAAAGCGCCTTGCCATTAATTTCCCCTGTAACCGGATTAGTGGTCTTTTTTATCACTTGAGAAAAGTCCTCGCTACGGATAGCAGCCTGTGTTTCCGGCGATGTCATTTTCATAATGTACGATAGCCTGCTGGCATATCCCGGCTTTGCCACATAACTTATTACATCTTCCGGCGCTACCGCCCCCCGCATTCCTGCTTCTCTAGTCAAGCGCGTAGCCATGACATTTTTGAACTTCTTGATATTCTCACGGTAGAAATCATCCGCTTTCCTAAGCGCATCTGCGCCATAACTTCCCATCGTGGATTGCACATCATTAAAAGAACCATCTACAGAACTTGCCAAGTCTCTGAACAAGCGCTTGTCAATGCCAGGCGTTAAGTCAGTCGCAAGGCCAAGCTGATTAAACTGGCTTCTCAATATTTGTGCCTGGCTGAAAGTCACCTTTTCGTCCAGTTGCGTCATTTTTTGCAAATAAGCCGCTACACCTTCCGCGCCTGGCAGAGTAACAGTTTCTCCGTTTACTTTTGGAAGTTTGTCTAGCACCGACTGCGCTTGCAGCTTTATTCTTTCCGTTGGCACAAGCGGCGCATCGCCCACGATAGCGTCCACCCGTCCGTAAAGCTGCCCTGCCGTTTGCGAAAAAGTAGTCCGCGCTGTTTCAATATCCGTCTTTATCAAATCACCTGCATTGCCCGTTGCCGACCCGATATTTTTCTCAATATGGCTAAACTGCGTGCTCAGGATTTTATCCATATCCTTGCTGAGGCTATTGATAGCCTTTTCCTGGTCATCCACGTAGGTCTTTACCTTGTTTGCGACCTGTTCCCCATAAGCGCGGCTGTCTATTTTGCCCGTCAATATGTCCTGCATGGCCTTATCCGCTTGCGCGTCATCAAAACCTATGGATTTAAGGCTTCCCTTTAACTGGTTGTCTATTGCCACCGCATTTTTCAGTTCGCGGTGGTTGCCTATTACTTTTTCTATATAGGCTTGGGTGTACTGGGTTTTGGTGGCTCCTGGCGCGGCGGCGGCGATAGGCGGCTTGAACCCGCGCTGTAACGCTTCTTCCGTCAGCTTGTTACTTTCTGCCGTCTGATCGCCCAGGAAGGTAGGAAAATGCCGTGTCGCCCTGCCAACGCCAAGCAACACCCGTCCTGCGCCTTCCCCCGCCGCTGACCATCCAGCTTCCGATTCCAGGCTGCTTTTTAACTCATCAAGCGATTTATCATAGTATCCGGTAGCGGCTTTTTCCTCTTCCTGAACCCCCTTGCCTAATGCGCCACCTACGCCTGCGCCGATAATGCCGCCTACAGGTATGGATAATCCCGCCGTAAAGGGGGCAAACGGCGTGCCTAGCGCTGCTCCCGCCTCCGCACCGCCCGCCATACCTGCAATGGGTTCTATGCTGCTGGCGAGCGCTACAGGCAATTTATGGGTAAAGAAGGAACCGCCCGTATTCGCCGCTATCTTCTTTCCGTTCAGTTCCACATATACGTTACCCCTTTTGTCCCTGCCTATGGACGCATCAGGATATAGATTTCTCAAGGCGGTTTCTTTTTCAGCAGGTGTATCGGCACGGGACACCATCACTTCCGCCTTGAACGGTAAACCCGTTTCGTAATCCACATCCGGCAGCCTTCCCCGCCATTCATTCAACTGTTTTATAGCCGCGTCATGCTTAATCATGTCCAGACCCGCCCTTGCCTGCGCGTAGGCAGGGATACCCTCCGCAATACTGGTGGCTGATTTAAGCGCGGAAGCGGGGGTTTCCAGTTCTTTTCTGGAATTGTCCGGTATTGCGGAATCACTGAAAAATTCAGTGGCTGTTGGCTTTCTGGGTGATTTATCCCTATCAATATCCGCGTCAAATACATCCAGAACCTGTTTGTTAATATCAGGATCAGACGTGCTTTCAGGTGTATCGCCGAAAAATTCAGAAGCGGTCGGCATTACTCAATCCATCCTTTTTCCCTGGCTGTTCTTTCGCCTTCCTGACGTGACAAAATGCCTGATTTTACAGCGCTTTTTAATGAATCTGGTGTATCATAGGAAGACGATTTTTCACCAGGATTTTTCACAAGCACTTCTATCAGGCGGTCATAACTGTTTTTTACCGTTGTCGGGTCATCCCAACGTGACAGTCCCTCCACCAGATTGTCCAGCTCCTTTTCGGACATTTTGCTGAAGTACCTGGATTTAAGAACCGGCTCGCGTACCATCGCTTGTAAAAGTTCCACCTGACTCTGAAAGTTAGTAGCTTCCGGGTGTATATCTTTTCCTATAATCTGACTTCCTATCCTTTGCTCGGCGCGGTTAAATGCTCCCCTCAACCCTACCAGATTAGGGTCAGCGTCTATTTCCGCTTTCATTTTTTTTGCCAGATCCACAGCATAATCGCGGGATTTTTCCGCCTCGCTCTGCTTAATCGCCGTTGCGGTTTCCGGTTTCCCCAGCGTCTTGTAGCGGTTTATCAACTGCGCCAGCCTGTCATTCTCCTCTTCCAGGGTCATAGGCGGCTTACCCTGCTGTATGCGCTTCTGGTTTTCCTCGTCTACCAGCGCTTGCGACATCTGCTCCGGCAAATGTTTCTCCATGTCGCGCTGCGATTTCGCATACTGCTCAATCTGACGCTGGCGCAATTTCAAATCCTG
>SCTM01000340.1 GCA_004297485.1 Rhodospirillaceae bacterium | reverse complement strand
CGACGTAGACTCCATTCTCCACTATGACCTTGTTACCTTTGGTTCCGGGGAACGAGAAGCGTCCGATGAAGGTCGTCTTGTTGTCGTCGCGCTCGATACGCGCCACCTTCATCACAGTCTCCAACATCGTGCGGCCAGGGACCTTGACCAGCGTGCATGGAGCCTCGACAAAACCTGCCTTGATAGTCTTCATTTCAGCGCCTCACCTAAGGAATCGAAGACGATGACCTCATGCTCGTTATCCTCGCGCACTGCCAATACCGCCTCGATATCGCTCCAGAGACGGTCGTAATCACCGGGGTTTGCGAGCGGTATCACCTTGACTAGTGGGACCGGCGGTTCGATTTCGGTAATGAACTTATACCGACAAGCTCCATCTGGAGTCTGTATATCGATATACATGGTCACTGTCCTTGCGCCGCGCGACGTTCATCGTCGGCGTGGTCTGGGATGTTACGGCGCTCCACATGACAGCCGTGAAGCACTAGGATAGTCACGAAGCCTTCGAGGTAGTCTTGTTCTTCCGGCAGCTCGAAGCCCTTCGCTTCCGCTTGTCCCTGACCCGGACGGGTGTAGTAGATGGTCGTCGTCATATTGATACCGTAGCATGCCAGTGGGGAGCGCGTCAAGGGTACTGTGCGAACCTAATCTAGCATTCATGGATGGCGGTCTCATCTACGGTCTCATCGACCCCCGCAACGGAGAGTTGCGGTATGTGGGGAAGAGTACGTCTGGACTGAAGAGGCCGAGACAGCATATATTCCCATCAATGATAAAGGCGGCAGGCGACACTTATAAAACAAGGTGGCTCCGACAGCTCCTAGCCAAAAATCTTAAGCCCGACATCGAGGTGCTTGAGAACTGCGATTCGCCCGAAGACTTAAATGAAGCCGAACGCCATCATATAGCCTACTGGAAATTCTTGGGATGTCGCCTTACAAATCTGACATCAGGCGGGGATGGGCTGTGTGGGTATAGGCACACAGACGAATCGCGCTTTAAAATTTCGAAGGCATTACAAAGGCACAGTACATCGCCTCAAACTAGCAAACGGGTGGCTGAAGCAAATAGAGAGCGCGTGTGGTCCGCGGAAGACCGCAAAAAACTAAGCTCAATTCGTCTAGGGGTGCGTTTCTCTGATGAAGTACGACGGAAGATGTCTCTTGCTCAACAGAATCAATCGGCAGAAACCCGCGTGCGCAGAGCTTGGACTTTAGGCGGTCGTTCATTCTCAGACCAGTACGGTAACGTGTACCAAACTCAAATGGAAGCGGCTAGAGCATTAAACCTGCATGCCTCTAATATTAATCAAGTATTAAAGGGGCGGCGAGGCCATACCGGCGGTTTTGTTTTTACCTACACTTCAGAGGTTTTCGATGGCAACCCTTAGACTACAACCATTCAACACATCACTTACCGCAGATGGTACGCCTGCCGGCCTTTTAACGGTAGCTTCGACTACAGGTATTACACGTAACTCACACTTATCTATTGGCACGGTATCTGATGGTTGGCGTGTCGAGGTTATCCGAGTCATCGACGCAACACACGTCCTAGCGCGCATGACGGGATTCCTGGCTGCAGGCCCTTCACAGCAGAATCACGGTAATGCGATGGACTTATCTGTAATTCCGAATGGAGCCGCAGTTATCTTAGAGGAGCAGTGGGTCCACGATGTTCAACAAGATGACGCTCCCGCAAACCTAGCTATTCCCACCAAGTAGTCTCGGCGCCGGGGAGCTTCCGTGTCCGAAACTGACGCCCTTGTGGTTTCACATGAGGAGCGCCTCCAGCGCAGCGAGACCTTTGCATCCGAGGTGGCGGGTCAGATGGCGGCAATGTCCGAACAACTACGACAGGTAGGCGAAAAGGTAACGGAGGTGGGGGCTTCCCTCAAAAGTGACATTGCTTCCTTCCGCGAGACCAACAACGAAGACCACGAAACGATAAAGCACGAGGTAGAGGCCCTAAAAGCTAAGTCGCTGGAACATGACCAGAAGTTCGTCCTTCTGCTAGGCGACCGAGAGCTTAGAGAAAAGCGGATAAGGAACGCGAAGAAAGCTGGATTCGCTGTTTTGCTCACGCTTCTCGGCGGCATAGCCACCAGGTGGGGTGAGGTCATCTCCAACTGGCTTTCGGGCGTCCATAAGTTGTAAGCCATGAATTTCCTGTCACGCAAGCCTCTAGACCTTACACCGGAACAGTTGCAGGTGTACTTGCACGCAGAAAAGCAGGAAAGCTACTACACCTTCGTTCTAATGCTAACTGTGGGCGCCATAGCGTCAACGAGATGGCCTACTTTCGCCGCCATCTATGCTACCTATGGTGGCCTTATGCTAGCGGGCCTGGGAACTCTATTCGGCGTAAACGTAGCACATAAAATTCTGAACAATAGAGCCGAAGTACAGGACGATGAGACCTTCATCAGGTCGGCTGGGGTCTCGAAAAGCAAGGCGAAGCCGGCTGAGGCGCCAGTGAATGAGGACTCCATCCCTCCCAAGGAATAGTCCCGCTCCTGCCGCACCCGCTGAACAACCCCAGCTGCCTCTCCCATTACCTGAACAGGAACAATTTACGCGCTCTTGCGAGCGTGAGCCTCTTCGTGTTATAATCATCCAGGTGTGGGGTAACGATAATGAATAAAATTCTGGCAGCTTTCGCGATTTTCATGTTCTCGCTAGACTACAACGCCCCATCCATACCAACAGCGGGCGCGGTCGTGCGGCACAAAGAACCTGCAACGGTAGAAAATCCAGTGAACCCGATGCTTCGAATCGTGCCGCAACACGTGGGCGCTTGGCGGTTCGCTCCCGAGACGGCCTACGGCTCGAATCTATTCCCTGAATACATACTTATGGATATTTAGGGCTTAGGTCGTCCAGTAGCCGTAGCAGTCTGCGCATCCCCTACAAGCATGCCAGTCAACGCTGTCATTGACTAGATGAATGATTGAGTCGTAAAACTTGGTAGGATGCAAAGCTGGCTCAATGAATGTCAACCAGCCTCTATTGGGTGTAAAGTGTTTGTCAACCGGACAGTTGCACCCGCAACGCGGTACTAAGTCTACGCCGGAGCAGTCTTGGGGTGTCAAAAGCTCTCGAATCGAAAGAGAACCTATGACCTCCGGTACTTTTGAATGGAAGAGCATACAGTGCCTTATGGTATGTAGGTGCTGGGCAGCTGGAATGCTCTACATATGGCGAGCATATTCGACGAAATAAGGCTGGAGTAGTAGCGCTCCTCGCGGGCGCCGTGCGGAAGCGGTACCCAGCGCACCGTACTTCTGCCTTGTTGGCGGGCTCGCTTCGCCTCGTTCTCTCTGCGATACCGCTTCTGGAGCTTGGTCACTCGGCTCATTTCTTGATGCTCCTGTGACACTCGGCGCGGTTACGGCAGATAACCGCGTTAACGAAGGTTGGGTCGGGAATCAGGCCCTGAACCAGTCGAAGCCTTCCACACCATGTACAGTACTTGCGCCTAGACTTCTTCACGCTACCCCCGCCATTCCAATAAGTTGTCTAGGTACATCCACATCCGTTCGATAGAGTCACTGTGGGAATTTGCCATGAGCGCCTCTCGAAACTCGCGATGTTCCTTCTTGTACATAGCTAGCTTGCTCTTGTTGTGGCTGCGGACCGAGGTTTCAACATTAGCTATACGGTCGGCTAATTTAATCTTAAGCGCCTTAGCGCCAGCGCGCCGAATGCGCGGGTAGGTCTTACGGTGGCACTCCTTGCGGTTAGCGCCTAGTTGGTCAGTCACAGCATCGACAAGCAGAGCCACATCGAGACCGAAGATGTTGACTAGGTCCTGGAACTCCACCTTGGTATCTTCCAAGGTGTCGTGTAGGTAGGTTGCCTCGAAAATGTCCGATTCCAGTTCACTGTGAACACCGAAGCGATGCAGAACATCCACCGCGTGGTCTAGGTGGGTGATGTAGGGGGCCTCGCCGTACTGCTGTCCTAAGTGGGCAACATAGGCAAAGGCTCTGGCAACATCAAGGTCTCTAATCATAATCGCATCCTAGCACGGTTGTAATCTATGTGACATGGGACTCAAGCTATTTCTCGATGATAATCGCCCTTCGCCCACTGGTTGGACCCCTACGCGCACAGCTGAGGAGGCCAAACTACATCTCCTGCACGGAGATGTTGACAACC
The DNA here is from genome assembly GCA_004297485.1 of Rhodospirillaceae bacterium. GTDB lineage: Bacteria > Pseudomonadota > Alphaproteobacteria > Rhodospirillales > Rhodospirillaceae > SCTM01. The sequence goes on along the minus strand of SCTM01000340.1, from coordinate 16,068 downwards.
TTTCCTTGGATTACGACCTTGACGCCCCACACTGTCCTACTTGTCAGTTTAGCTGTGGGCATCGCGGCGGGGCGGCTCCGAATTCGTGCTCCCGTGGTTGTTCGTGTCATCGTGCCGGTGATGAGACTGGCGGAGACTTGCTCCACTGGATGGTACAGACTGGCCGTTGGCCTCACGAGAAACCGACTGTCCACTCCCATAACCTAGTCGAATCACTAAAAATGAAGAAACTCATCGACGAAAAGTACCCTAAAGGGTAATGCGCGTTGGTCAGCATGCGCGCCCCGCGCCGAAGTTCCGGCGAACTAGGTATAATTACCCGTCCGGACCATGTACCAGCACCCTAGCACGGTGCTCTCCGAGCCGCCAGTAATCTAGTCAGTAGTAGAAGCGCGCCTTTCTGGCTGTCGCTCAAACCCATGGAGTTATTCATGTCCGTCCCTACCAAGGCTGTTGGTGTGCCCTTTAAAGTTCACCTCATCGGAGCTACCACCGGTAAGGCGTGGCCTGGCGAATTTCGTGCTAAGAAGTCACTGAGTTTTAGAGATAAGCTCGCTGCAGATGCATACCGCCGAGAGCTTATCGGTGGCGTGGCTGGCGCTGTAGACGGTGAAGCAGCTGCCGCGGCGCTCGTCATCTCGCAGCTGAGCGTGCGGCTCACTGAGTGCCCGGAGTGGTGGACGGCATCTAAAGGCGGCCTCGACCTGGAGGATGCGAACGTCCTGGAAAGTGTTTACAAGGAAGCTCTGAAAATCGAAGATGACTACCTGAAGCAGGTAGAGGCCGAAGGCAAGGCTGCTCAGGAAGCTCTGCGGGCGGAGAAGAAGTAATGCTACACAACTCTCGCTGCTATAAGTGTGGCGGTAACACTCGGCTGGTATCCTATCGCTACAATGACGGCAATCCCAGCTGGACGTGCGCTACCTGCGCCGAGTATGGCTCGGGGCTGATGCGCCGATTTGATGCGACACACGAAGTAGATGCAGTAGCAACACTACGGCTACCACCAGTCCAGCGCCGAGGGCGCCGGGAGTCCGGAATAAAGCCAAGGTACGCGGGCCCTCGCGCTCGCCACGACCCCATGGGCTACTAATACGGACTTCTACGAAGCCATAGTAGCTAGAGCATTCAACGCGGTTCAGAACCCTGACCACGCAGCTTTCTTGCGTCGAGTGAAGCGCTATTACTCACGCAATTTCCATGTTGCCTTGCCGGATGTGGACGACCTCGACGAAGAACATGTCCTCCAAGCATACTACGAGGAGGCATTCGACCAGATGTCGGAAGAAGACCGCGGTGAACTTTTCGATAGACTTACTGAGACAGCTGAGGAGCGAGTGGCGCGAGAGAAGAGCGAAGCTACTGCCGAGTCTAAGGACGACGAGTTCCTAGACAGCCTCAATAAAGAGGTGAAGTCGGGGACTTTGCGTGGACCGCCTAAGGAGACGCCCAAGAAGAAGTGGGTACCTAAAGCGAAACCCATCAAGCTGCCCTTGAAGGAGTCCAAGTCCGAAGAACCTCCACCTGATATACACATGAGCTTCAGCGACAATCTACAAGGAGTTACAGCCGACTGGATGGACCTTGACCCGTGTGGGCCAGTAACCAAAAAGGGGTAGTGCTTTGGGCGACAAGAAGCTGACAATTCAGGTTGACGCTAAAGTGTCGCCCTCCGTTCAAGCCCTCAACAAGACGTTAGACGACTTTGCTGCACGCGGTAACAAAGTAGCTAAGGCGTTCCAAAACGTCTCCGGCGTTGGTCCCCAAGGCCAGCAGACACTGAAACAAGGAGGGTTAGCTAAGGCTCTCTTGCAGGAAAAGAAGCTATTCGATGACCTAGGTAAGAGCGGTGAAAGGTTAGCTAAGGTTCTCACCGACCAAGTATCTAGGTCTCAAGCTACACTGACCAAGCAGCTCGAAGTAGCAACTAAGAATATGGATGGTTTAGTGAAGAAACACGAGTTTTTTGTGGCTCGTGTTGAACGATTGAAGCGACGTGGTGACCCCGAGCGGACTGCGTTAGCAGAATCGTATAGACAGCGCGCTTTCCAAGATGTAGCTGGGGGAGCTAACGAGCTAATAGGGCTACGCCAAGCAGCTGGCATCAACGAGGAGGGTGGGGGTGCTGGTGGTCTAGGTGGCTCATCCTTCACTAGAAATGCGCTCTCGATGGTTATGGGGCGCGCTGGGCTGCCTGGAGCTAGTTTGCTGATGTCTGCCGGTAATGCGGGAGCTGTTGCTGCGGCAGGACTGGCTGGAGCTACTATAGGCTTCAAAATGGCTATGAGCGGCCTAAAGGGAACCATTTCCTCCATGGCTGGGGCTGGCGGTCTAGCGTCCCAAGAGCTGGCGGTTGGTATAGGCTTTGATGCGCGTACCCTTATGGGCGCTGGAGGACTTGCTCTCGACCCCCGGAAGATGAGGGATATCGATATTCACCAAAAGCTCGTCACTAAGCCGTGGGAATACGCTAAGAGTCTTGCTACCCAAGGACTTTTTGGTTGGGATTGGTCGGGAGCGATGCGGTCTGCTGAGCGCAATGTTGCTACGGCTCGCGGGCAAGCAGTGCTGGCTAGAGAGGGCGAAATCGGACAATCGGCGGCACCTCTTGCTGATATTGCTAATTATCAAATGGCTAGGCAGTATCAAATTCAGACCTTGCGGCGTCGTTTCGGCTCAGGGACCTTCGAAGCTGCGGCGGGCATGGGAGCAAAATTAGGTATTGACCCCGATGCACTGCGCGGCTATCTTAACCCCTTAGCACAATTTGTGGGTGCGCGTCAAGCTAGAGGGTATTTAGGGCGAGTGGCTGGGGCGGAGCTGGCCGGTATGGACCCGGGTGCAGCACTGAACATTATTGGTCAAACTGCCGTAAGCGGTGCAAATGTCCTGGGCGCAAGCGCCGGCATGGACCCCACTATTCGGGCGATTTTGGGGTCGGGAGTAGGCGAGACTATGGGCGCTCGCTCGATGATGTACGCTGGTGCTGGAGGCGGACTGGCTGAAGCGCTTCCGGGCGCAGTGAACGCTGGCGGCCCGATGGGAGTACGACAGGCGCAACAAGCGGTCCTGGGCGCCCAGATGTATGGCCAAGTCATGGGTGGGCATGACCCTTTCCAGAAGTCCTACAATATCGCAGCGGCTACAGCAGCCTTAGGTAAGGGCTCCGACCCGTATACCCGTAACTTCCTTGCTACCCAAATGGCTGACCCCAAGGTTCTGGCGGATGTGCTCCGAGGGCGACTACCCGCCGCCTTTTCTAATATGGGAATCAGCTTAAGCGCCGCACAAATGGCGGCACATGACATCGACCGAGGGCTAATAACCAGTCGATTCTACGATACGGGAGCCGATACTCCCGCAATGCGCCGTATGCGAGAAGCAAAAAAGGCTGGTGGCCTCATTTCGTGGGGTCAGGATATGCGAGCCCGCGGCATGAATGCGGCGCAGCGAGAGCGGGCTATTGAGGAAATAGCGCCACTACTGGCGCAGGTTGAGGTTGGTCTGACCGGCGGAGATGTTGGTGGTGGAGAGGCGCTAGCTCGAATGGCTGCTGGTTTGGCTACGGGACATGGCCCCGCCATCGCGCACCGTCGAGCGGGTGGAGGCGCAGGGCGCCCAGAGGCGCCTGAGGACGCTGGCTTAGATGCTTGGAAACGAGAATTGAAGCTTCAAGCAGACACCGTTGCCAATCTCACCGCAACTTACAAGGATGCAGCTGGCGTTGTTGTTAAAATGAAGGACGCCTTTGACTTAACCATTGGCGGCCTAGACAAGATGACCGAAAAGCTGACCGGTGTTCCTGTAGCTCCCAAGCCTGCGCCCAGGAAGAAGTAGATGGCACCTAAGTACTACATCAGTCAGGACCTTGTGGGCCCTGATGGTCTACAAAGCACTTCACCTCATTGGGTGCTGGGTTTTGCTCGCTACGCAAATCCTATCACCTATGACCCAACTCAGCGACAAAGTATCACTAGAGATTTAAGCTTCGCATACCAAGAGAGGCCACCTTTAGTGGTAGATGATACTGGCGGCTGTATCAATGTGACAGTTAGTGCAGCCAAGGAATCCCATACCCCAACTCTCCAGGTGACACTGCTGGATGATGGCACAAGATACCTTAACGAAATCTTGCCGGGTGACTGGGTAGTAGCGTATATGGTGTATAGTCTTGATGAGATGCGACGAGTATCTGATGCCTTACGCGCCGGCAAGCAGATGAACGACTGGGAGAGTGGTCTTAAGTTTGTGGGACGGTCGCAAGGACCACGCAAGCGTGTGCTGGTTAACGACGCAGGCGTCCCTCAGAGCGTATACACACTGTCAAATATAGCCTTCACCGAATTCGATTCAACCATCCTGTATTACCCCCAGCTACAATTCACCGAGTCCATTCCTGCGTCGATGGATAAGTTTGGGGCCCAGGTTAGCGACATGGTGCGGGGCAACGAGTCCAATGAGCGTGGTGCGCTTGATATCAACCTAATCGTACCTAAACTCATCTCCGTCATCTTTGGTGAGGGAGCGTGGCGTGGGGCGAATTTCCGCGGCGACCCTGCGACTCCGAACGTTCAGTATATCGTGCCAAAGACCATCCTTTCATGGTTGGGTATCGACAATGCTCGGGGCACGTTCGCGGACATCATGCGTGTTTTGATGGGTGTGCAGAAGTTCTCATCCCCCGCTACCAACTTAACTGCGCCCCCAGGCTCACTATTCTGGCCTGATGGAGTAACTTTGGGAGAGCGCGCCTTTCAGTGCCCCTTCAGCCTCATGGGGGCCTTTCCGGCGGAAGTGGTGCCTCAAACAACCACTTCGCCATGGGCATTCCTTACGAACTACTCCAACTTTCCCCTTAACGAAACGCTGGTCGGGCTACGTCCAGACGTTAACGGCAACATTTTCCCATTTTTCACTGTTCGTCAAACACCTTACACCTCAGAACTGGGCAGTGCATTCGATTTAGCGACCTTCCAAGCGGACATTAAAGCGTTTGCTCCAGATAACCCTGTTCCAGCGCCAAAGCAGTCACAGCCTGGCGTAAGAGCGCCCACCTTCACCAGAGTGCCGACCACGAGGTTTCTGGAGCTTCCTCGATGGGTCATCGGACCTGAGTTGGTTAAGGAGTCAGACCTCGGGCGCTCGGAGATGATGCGCCAAAATCTGGTGTTCGTCTTCGGGTCGGGTCCAGGTGTTGGCCCAAACGAGTACGACCAATTCGTTAACGTCGGACCAGTGAAGGACGACCTTGACATCTACCGAAACGGCATTCGTCCTTACATGCCGTCAGTGAACTGCTTCCTCCGTGATGTTTTACTGTTGTCCACGGACTGGCGCGACGTCATGTCTGACATTGTAATGGGTCAGCACTTGACTCTTAATGGAGCGCTTACCATTTCTGGTATTCGAGCACCTATCGCGCCCGGCGACAATATTGAGTTTGAAGGGGTAGTATATCACATCGAGAGTGTACAGCACGTATGCAATCTCACATCGGACGGCAAGCGCTCCTTTATAACTCACCTATCTTTGTCGCGTGGAGTAGTCGACTTGAATACTGTTAACAATAAGGGAACAGCTGAAGAGCGAGCGCTGCAGTTCCCCAACACCAAGTCAAGCGACCCAGAAGACCCAGCTATCGCTATTACCAAGGACTAATCCATGGGTAAGGTTGGAAATGCGGTTCTACCTCATTACCTGGAGGTAAGCGAGGAAGAGGTGGCTGGAGCTGGCGGCTCGCTACAGGATACGACCCTGCGACTAGGTGAGGTGGTGGCTGCGTACCCTCCGAACGACCCTCGAAACCGCGGCATCAGCCACAACCGGGAGTGGGTCTACGTCGTTAATGTTACCTACCGCGACGGGGCGGGCATCCGTTCCATTGTTCCTTACCGGTGTACCGTGGCGGACTCCTTCGGTGGCATGGCTGACCACTTCCGTCACTTCGCGCGCAGAACGGATACTGAAGGCAATGCCAGCTTCACAAAAGGTAACCAGGTCTTAGTGCTTTGTCCGAACGGCGACAAGAGCAACGCCCTCATTATCGGTGGTGTGCGTCACAGTAAGGACGACTCGTCAGACCCCAACGATGCCTTCCTAGATTTTGTCTTCAATGGCGTGCACGCTACCATTGATAAGGACGGCGCTCTCTCCTTGACGGTACCCGGGGCAACGAAGTTAGACGGCACCCCCGCAGACGACCGCGATAGTAATAATCACGGCTCCTCGGTCACTCTTGCTAAGGACGGTACCATCTCCGTAGCGGACAATAACGGTCAGTCCATCGTCGTCTCGCCAGCGAACAAGACCATCACTATCTTGGCTGGGGATGCGGTTTCACAAATTAAGAACAAGTGGCTTCTCAAGGTGCCAACAGTGGAAATTGACGCCAGCGTCGTAAATGTGAAAGCCCTAAAGATAAACCTTGGCGACGAAGAGATAGCAATTGACCCGTTAGATGAGGTCGTGGTGGGCAGCGGCATTGATACATTTACTGGGTTGCCTTTCAAGGCTCTCGGGGATACCTCGCTCATCGTGAAAGCGAAGAAGGAGTAGGCCGTGGCCACAGGTATGAATGAAGTACTACTTGCGCAGGAAATACTAGACGCTATCGGTGGCAAGCGCACCCGAGACCGCCAAAGAGCGTTCTTGAAACTAGCTTCCGCTATCATTGCTCACGTTCGAGCTAATATGGTAGTGAACTCGTCTGGCCCCGACGCCCAAGGTGGCACTGTCACGTCCGTCAGTACGAGCATTCTGTAGTCGTAATCATTAAGGTACCTATGCAAACGCCATCGCCCGCGTCGCCACCGTCAGCTCTAAATAACAAAGCCACCCTTTACACTTCTGATAGGGCGATATTCGACGATGGTGCAATTCGCTTCGACTTCGCAGACACGGATGAAAACCTCTGGAACAAAAGCTTCCCATATCAACTCGCGGTGGTGGATGCCTTAACTAGAATCAACGACGCAACTGGCAAACCGGTTGTCTCGTATAACGTCCACGAAAAGCTGATTTTCACGTTACCCATCAACCCTGAGTCTCTAACCAACTCCACTCCGTTCGCCATCTCCTTATCTGCTACCTTAGGTGGTGTGGTCGAGCAGCATGGTGGAGCGCCGTTTCGTTTTATCCAGTTCTCAGGTACCTTTGGAGTGGTAAGTGAGCGCCCAGAAGCTGGCAGTCTACAATCTGGACGGCTTGGAGGTGCCTTAGGTGTCGCCGCAGGCATCTTCGCGGGAACGGTCCAAGCTGTGCGCAATGCGGCTACTACAGCTTCGTCTCTGGGTATCGGTCAACGCTTCACCGATAACCTATCCAACGAGACTCCGGGGCAGGGAGTCGGCGACATCCGAAACGGGTCAACGGGCTACTGGCAATTCAAGACACTTCAGAAGTTCCTGGAGAGCTATGTAGAGGCAAAGAAGACGTCGAAGGGTAGCAGCTTACGCTTGGTTCTTTTCATCTGGAAGGAGAACGCCGCCTATATCGTCACTCCACAAGCCTTTGATGTGATGCGCACAGCTAAGTCCCCGTATGAATACCGCTACTCGCTGCGGCTTCAAGCGTGGAGGCGAGTGGACCCAAAACTCATCACTGCTGGGCCCAGCGGAGCCGTAGCTTCTCTACCTACCGCTTCCAGTGCCTTCAGCTTGGCTAAGGCCTATACCTCCATTTCTAACGCCACCCGGGCAGCTCAGGCTGTGACGAACGTTTTGAAGGCAGTGCGTAAGGACACCGCCAAGGTCTTTGACACCTTCCGACAAGTGGCCTTATTCTGCTCTTCCGTAGGTGGAATTGTGCGCACGGCGCTCTCGCTACCGAATAGTATCCGCCAAGACTTCACCTCAGCAGTGCGAGAGTCATGGGATATCGTCCGAGCCTCCTTCGATAATCTAAACCCTCAGGTCAAATCCAAGGTTGACCAGGTAACGGCTGAGGTGGCTGCAGTGAAATCAGGTATTGCTACAACCACCCCCACCTTAACAGCAACCCTAGCGGATGACGAGCAGGGTGACTTCCACGACCTCATTCACCCCGATTCCCTCAATCTATCTAATGCTGTCCGTTCAGCGCTAAGCGACCACGTTAATCAGACCCTTGCCCTCACGAGCGATGATTTCCGTAAAATAGCTGACCTAGCCTTTTCGGTTGTGGCTGACTATGCTGATGCTGTTGGGTTAAATGACCCCACCTTCGACCGGGTAACAGTGCGCACACCCAAGACTAAGCTTCGAGATGCGACACTCGATGACTTTCGTGCCTTGCATTCGCTGGCCGACGCTGCTCAGGCTATCCAGTCCTTGATTATTAACACCCCCAACAGGACCGCTATCACCACTGTTGAGTACGTAGCAGGCCTTGCTAACGCCAACGGTATTGCCATGCGGGTTCCGCGCTCGAAGTTTGCTGTCCCCTTTCCCTACGGCGGGACCTTGGAGCGCCTGGCGCAACAGTACTTAAGTGACGCTACCAGATGGATGGAGATTGCGGAACTAAACGACCTTCGGGCTCCCTATGTGGATGAGGCCGGCACATTCCAAGCCTTAGTCACGAACGGTACCGGTAACCTGCTCAACATGGTTGATGCCTCAGAATTTGTACTAGGACAGTTTGTTCGAGTGTGGTCCGACCGGGTCATCCCCGAGAGGCGCCGAGTACTAGCAATCCACCAAATCTCTATTGCTCAGTGGCAGGTGACTCTCGATGGTAATGCAGACCTAGCTAAACTGAAGGTAGTCGACCGCTGCGGCGTTCAGTGGTTTGCTCCAGGTACTGTCAATTCACAACAGGTCATCTACATTCCCAGCGATTCGCCATCGAATCCCGACATTGTTAAGTACGTGCCTCAAGAGGATGACTTCAATCAGGTTCTGACTATTGGCGATATCGATGGAATGTTAACGGACACGGGTGACCTGGTTATCACCCCGGATGGCGATTGGCCCATCGTTTTCGGCTTCGCCTACCTAATCCAGTGGGCGCGAACTGCCCTGAACACACCTATTCGCTCGCTGGCATTGCACCCCGACTTCGGCCCCGACTTTGAAATCGGCCAGAGTCTAGCTGAATCATCCGCTGGCGACATTTTGAAGAGCGCCCAGTCGGTTTTTCGATTCAATACTAGCTTTACCGGAGTCACCTCTGCCCTGGTACAGCGAAATGGGCCTACCACTCAGGTTACGTTAGAGCTGGGTGTCCGTGGAGTCGATGCCCTCCTACCGCTTACCTTTGATGTGCGAGGCTAGGCGGAGGTAATCTAGAGCGTAGCACCCACCCAGTTCTTGGGTTAAGGCTAATCATGGCGATTCCTTCCACTCCAGTATTTCGCTCTTTGTCGCAGGTCGTCGGCGATATGGTTGCCACGTTCCTGTCCGAGCTGGACCGCAAAGGTATCGTTCCAGGAATTCAAAGCCTCAAGCCGGCTTCTCCTTATCTAGCAATCTTTGAAGCTACTGGGCAGTCGCAATTCCGGAATCAAGAGCAGACCTTATCTCTCTTAGACGCCAACGATATTGACTTGGCGCACGGTCAGCGCTTGGACCGAATTGGTGCTGCTGAAAAGCTACCGCGGCGAGGAGCAACGTTCGCTTCGGGGCTAGTTAATATCTCCGACACCAGTTTTACTAAGGTTGCCACCAAGATTTACCAAGGCAAGGCTGCGCCTATTCCCGGTAGCTCAGTCATCTATGTGTCCGACGCATCATCTTTTACTGCAAGCGGCGCCCTCTACATCGGGCGTGGTACGCCGAACCTAGAAGGTCCTCTAGCTTACTCCTCCAAGGCTAATGCTGGCGCGTACTGGACCATATCTCTATCGGCCCCCACCTCGAACTTTCATGGCCTCGGTGAAACTGTCACTCTAGCTCAGGGCGGCGACCGCGTTGTGTTGTCTGGTCAGACAGTACAAACACCACAAGGCAACGTCGGCCAGGCTGCCATCTTTGTCACCACTTCAGCAGTTACCCTGCTTGACGGTGAGACCTTAGTATTGAATGTACCTATCACCGCCCGAGTTCCCAGTACTGATGGTAACGTATCTGCAGGCGGCATCAAGTCAGTCACCTCTCCGGCTTTCAGTGGAATGGCTGTCACTAACCCAGTCGCCATCACCAATGGTCTAGATGTTGAGAACGATGACCACTACCGCGAGCGTATCAAGAGCGCGCGCCGAGCTAAAGCTGGGGTGGGCACCGCTCTTGGTCTCTCAGTCTACGCTTACGGTGTAGAGGCGCCTGACGAGGCAGCTACAGTTGTTTCTGCACAGTACGTGAATCGCAACCTTCTGCCCTCACTTCTCGTCATCGACGATGGCACTGGGTACGAAGCTAAGGATGCTGGTATCGCCTTTGAAGTCCTGATGGACTCGGCGAACGGCGGCGAGCAGGTGTTCTTCCTGAATCACGGGCAGCCAGTTGCTAAGGCTAGCATTACCACCATTCAGGCCGCGCCCTACGCGCTATCCGATGAAGCGATTCTTACGGTGGTCGTGGGCGACATCACCTACACACACACCTTCGCCACGGCGAATTTTGCCAACATCGCTAATGCTACGGCATACGAGGTGGTTGCCAGTATCAACTCTAACTCAACGATTCCCTTCTCTGCACGTACGGTAGGCGCTGGCACTTTTGTAGCCATCTTTGCAAAGGATGATGTCAACGACAGCATCCAGGTTATCGCCACACCCGCTGGGACGGATGCGAATAGTGCGCTCGACTTTTCAACAAGTCGTATTGACCCACTTAGTCTCTACAAGAACGACGTCCTATTGTCAAAGGATGGAAATCCAGCAACACTAACTTCAGCCGTGCAGGCCGTCTGGTCCCCAACTTCCTCTGGCGAGACGCTCATTGTCTCAGTGGATGGTACCCCGTACCAAATATACACCATACTAGACTCCGACTTCATCGCTCTTGGTCTTGGGTTTACGGTGGTGTCATCGCTACTTCCCCTGTCTGCTTGGGCCGCTGTTCTTAATGCTAAGGTGCCCGGTATCTCCTGCTCAGTTTCTGGCTCTACCTTGGTTCTTACTTCGAATCTAGGTTCATCTGCGCGCGCCAGTATCGCCATAGACCCAGCGTCCAGCTTAGTTGTCAAAGGCATCGTCGACCCGCTCCACCTGACGGCTCAAGGCCGCGCCCGCGATTACGTCCTCGACCGCAATCGCGGTCAAATCGACCTAACCCAAGCGCTGTTGCGTGGTGACCGCCTCACCGCCGGTACCTCTTCCACTCGCGCCTACCTTCAGTCCTCAGCTCTGGGCGTCACGACCACTGTTCCTGCAGGTGGCTACAGTTTCTGGTTTGCGGTCGATGGCGATGCTCAAGTAATTACACATACACTCAATGCTTCGCATCGAATCCGACAGGACTGGACACCTGACACCCGAACTTTCACCGCCTTCGTCGGCGCAGGGGTCGCCCCCGTGTACCCCTTCACGGGAGTACAGGTCGGAGACATAGCTATCTGGTCCGATGATGCTTGGTCTGGTTTCGGTGGTGCCCCAACCACGTTCTCGATGATGCGTGTGTCGAAGGTCGACCTAGCCGGTCAGTGGTTCCAGTGCGACTACCCAACTACAGGCGGACCTACCGCTTCCGGCTACAATGACCCCGCACTTCCGGTATTCCAGCGACTATTTTTTGTTCGCACAGACGCTGTACCACAGCTGGTCTCCTTGTCTGCCGGCTCTTATTCGCGAAGTCAGGTGGCTGCTGGATTTGTGCTGAAAGGCGCCTCCGCGGCGGTGTTTACTAACAACAGTCTCAGGGTGACAACCAATACCTACGCTCCGAGCGGCGATATCGCTTTGGTTGCTCAAAACATCAACGCAATCTCTTTAGGGTTCTTGGTTCGTTCCGCCACCCAGAATGACGAACCCGAGACCGCAGCTATAGAATCAGGTAGCTCCGAAGTGGGTTCTCCTGACGGTGTGCTTGCACTAGCTATCACCTCACTCAGTAACACCACCCACGTTGGCTCAGCACTGTCAAGCGGCGCCGTGGACGGTTCCATTTACGGCGGTGACTGGGTGCGCGCTCCTTCCTCTACCTCCACTGTTCGTTGGGGCACTAATACAGGCGATTACGTCTCCTGGACTGGCACAACGTTGGTGCCTGAAGTAATTTTAGACCATGTGCTTGCACCTCCGCGCCCAGGTGTCGACCTTCTAGCAGCGGTGTCCGCTTTTCGGGTTGGACCTCTTGGTATTCTGAACGTGGTTTTCGATAACGACTCAGTTACCAAAGGTTTCACCATCCCGATGACGAGGCTGATGAATGTTGACGTCAATGTCCCCTACGGACAAACTATCCGGCTGCTTGATGGCGATAACCTTGACATTCTATCCAATCCCCAGTCATTAGCTAAAGCATTTGGCACTACCTTTGATTTCTCTAACTTCGTCCTACACGGCCACGCCCGTACGCGCTACGACCTTTCGGCTACGCAGAGTGGTAATACAGACACTCTCCTACTGCGCTTGAAGACGTGGAACGGCCGCAATGTTGCGGCTAAGTCGAACATCCAGGCTCCGCTGGGCTCTGCAGCTGCCTTAGCTGTATCGAACGTAGCTCCTCTCGGCGACGTCATCGTTTACCTAGCCTCGGGAGCTGCTAGAGCGGTTACCGTCACAGCTGGTGACCATCTACGCGGCGACCAAGCCGCACCGGCTACGACTGCTACTATCAATTCCGCGTTCTCGCTAACGTCTATCGTGCGCGCTGGGTCAACTGTCACTGTAACTCTCACGCGGCCAACAACGGATACTCAATCTAGTGGATTTTCAAACGGCCAGTCAGTGTACGTTTTCACTAACGACGCTAACTTTCCGTCGGGCTTCAAAACGATTGGTGGAGTAGCAGCTGCCTTCCCCGTTTCAACTTTCACCTATAGCGAAGCCGGAGCAGCTGTTGCTGGTTCGGTCGTGGGCGCCTTCGCTGCTTACGATTCCTCCCCTGAGGATTTTACCGCTGTTCAGGTTGGTGACTATCTCTCCGTACCCACAAGCTACTGGAGTGCCACTGACGCCCTCGGCGCTACCCGCGTACGCTTCCGGGTAACTGCTAAAAGCGTTGCATCCCCATCCTACTGGGTGCGCGTCGCTGCAACCACCTTGACAGGCAGTTGGCAGACGGTGGTATTACCCACCGACATCTCATTCTTCCCACTATCCTCTAACACCACAACCTCTGTCGTTGCAGCTATCAACGCTCTGGCGACGTCATCTATTACCGCAGTTCTAGCCGGCGGGCCTGGCACGAGCCTCATTTCACAGGTCGAAGGAACCACCCTTCAAGGCGCTCTGGTTGATGCTCTATTACACATCTCGTCAGCTACCTACAATGCGGCACCGCTCATCCAAAACTACGACATCACTCTAAAGTTAGCTCCAAGTGTAAATCTCACCACTACACCAAATGACTGGGTGCACGAGACCTTTAGACTAGCTCCAACAACTGCTAAGAATGTGGCTGACTACCTGAATCAAGGTCAGGTGACGGGGCTAGCTTCGACTGGCGCCGCTGTTCAGGCCTCTTCGCGTGGTCACCGCGTGCAACTTGCTTCGGGGGTATCGGGCTCTGGTGGAGCGGTTCAGGTCTCTGGTGGTACTGCTAATACGCTACGTACATCCGTTCTAGCCGCCCGCATCCTGAGTGGCGATATCGTTGCCAACATCGCGACCACTGCTAGCTTGGAGGCGCTCTCAAATCGTGTATACGCTCGTCTAGACAACGCCCAAGTACTACCTAAGCTAATCGACTGGACCGGAGCAACTACCCTTACGGCTGTAGCTGGTGCGGTTACCGTTGGTGGAGCTGGTACGGCTTGGGACTTTGCTCCCATAGACCCCACCTTCGGTACCCGCTGGCTCTTTAATCGGGTGGGCAAGTACATACTTGCAGTGCCAACTGTGAATCCCGTAGCGCCTTCTATACCGGGCGGTTGGGTGCACTTTGAACCCGGCTTTGGTAAGTGGCGCTCTGGGGTGTCGCGAGCTACCGCTGTTATCGGGGCTGCCTATGCCACTTTAACCGATAGTCGTGTGTTGTCTATTGGTGGCTCGACGACCACCTACAACCTGACGACAATGGCCACCACCACGGCAGTTGAAGCTTATGACCCGGTGGCCGATGCTTGGTACACGATGACGTCCTTACCGGTGTCGCGAGCGTTTGGTGCCGCGGTCACTCTAGCAGATGGCCGCGTGCTCTTCTCGGGTGGCGTGTCGAGTGGGGCTCTTGCCTGGCATAATACCGCGTACATCTTCGACCCAACCGCTGGGGCGCTAGGTATCGATGGGCGTCCGGTGGGTACCTGGACCGTCACTACCGGCAACATGTCAGTTGTGCGAGCACATCACACTATGAGCTTGATGTCTACAGGTCAGGTGCTGGTAGCTGGTGGTTCGACGGGAACTGCTACCACAACCAATTTAGTGGACCTCTTCACGCCAGGAACTGGGCTTTTTGTGGCGACCGGCAACTTGAATAAGTCGCGCGGCGGGCATCATGCATTTAGCTTCGGTATTGACCAAGTTCTTGTTGTTGGCGGCGAAGGAGCTGTTGGAGCTGGTTACGAAATCTATACCCTCTCCACTACGCTGTGGACCAACGACCAGCCACTGGGCTTCGCTGAGACACGCGTCGGTCATGCCGTTGTGGCTATTACCCCAACCACCTTCTTAGTGGCCGGCGGGGCTGGGGCCCAAGCCACCATAAACTCGGCCGCGTGGAGTAACATCCGCTCGACCTGTGAAATCTACAACGTATCCACCCACACTACGGTTCCTGTGGGCTCGATGGCTATTCCTCGGACTGCCTTTAGTGGAGCTTTGGTGTCTGGCAGCAAGATTGTTGCCTATGGCGGCCTGGCTGCTCTTCCCACTGCTGGAGCACCGACTATCACTCCTCAGGGCTCTGCGGAAGTTTTTGATGTAATCAGCTCCGCGTGGAGTTTCGCTTCCGCTACTAACTTCCCACATATCTTTGCTCCACCTATCTTCGTGTCAGGCTCGAAGGTGTTTGTTGCTGAATCCTACTACTCTGGCTCTGCCCAGGTGGTTACGGAACGATTTGATGCCAATCTTCTAGCTGCCCCAGCCGGGAACACCGGCACTTTCCGTGTGCTGAACGTATCCACTGACCATCTCATGTTCGAAGCTCCGAACGCTGTGAGTGCCGAGTGCGACTTCGGCTATGCAGCTTTCTACGACTACGACTCTGTACTGCCTGGGGACGCTCTACGTATTTCTTCAACCGTTCTAGGCAACGCTCCGCAAGGCTCTTACACGGTCCTGGGTATCGACCTTTTCGACAAGACGAAGTTCTCGGTCTCTAGCACTCTCACCTTCGCCACAGGCGCTCTGGGAGCCAACCTACCATTTGTTAATATTGTCGCCCAAGAGGCGGCGCGCATGCTGTACAACGTGCTAGCTATCCTACCTGATGACCTTAATGTCGGACAGTCTTTAGTGTCCTTATCACCCGACGTGAATGTTGAACACTTCAACGCTTCTGCTGGTTCTGTTTTAACCTTCCAGGATAAACTAGAGTTTGACACAAACATAGTACCAGGGCGAGACGCTTATCGCTACAATACTGGGCTCATCGCTGAGGTTACTAAGGTCATCTACGGTGATGAGCGCGACGTTATTACGTACCCCGGCTACGCCTCCGCTGGAGCTGCTGTTGATGTCTCAGCACCTCTCATCCGGCGCATCATCATCTCGCTAGCTATTCGTTCACGCGCCGGGGCGGTGGATGTGAAGTCGCGTGTCCAGGCTGCGGTGACCAAGGTCATCAACTCAGCTCCTCCAGGCCCAATCGCAATCTCCCTTATTATAGAGGAGGTTCAGCAGGTTGATGGAGTGGCTTCGGTGGTAATGCTGTCGCCGGTACCCACTACGGCTACCGATACCATCCCCGTTCAGCCATACGAGAAGGCTTTGATTCTAGACCCAGCTAACGATGTTCAAGTTTCTTCAATAGGTGCCTAACAAAATGGCCTACGAACGTACATGGGCGTTCAGTTACAACAACGCCTACACCCCAACTTCGAACG
>SCTM01000077.1 GCA_004297485.1 Rhodospirillaceae bacterium | reverse complement strand
CCATAGCGGGTCGGTGAACTCCGGCGACGGTGCGGCAAGAGTCGTAATCGATATCCAAATCGCAAAGGTGAATATCGACATACTAAAACCGTCGAATTGGAATTTATTTCGTTCCCGTGAAACCATTGCGGCGCCGATCGTCAACACCGCGATTATCATGTTCAGAGGCAGATCGTGTGCGAAGCCGTAGGTGAGGCGGTGGGGGTTCATCAACCCCAGCCACGACCACACATAGACACCTACGAACGGATATCGTGCCGCGATGCCGAAAAGAATTGCGCAGATGAGGACAAGCGCGCGGTCACGCATTTTGGTGGGATGACCTAGGAGTTATTGCGGCGATCATGACTCTCATAGAGACCGGCCAACAGGGCGGAACGCGGCCGCTCCGAGCGGGGAGGGCGCGTGAAATGCTGTCCGATCTATCAGATTCTTATACACATCGTGTAATCCCAAATCGGAGCAACCTGCAATGGGGGAGCATATACACCCATTAATTGTGGAGGGTCTTGTGCTAAACAATGTACTCCTAAGAGGTTTCCGCGACTGCCCCCAAACGATCAACCAAATAGCCGTTCGTTGGCCAAATTGAACTGGCCGAGCTTACTTTCCGCTTGGTCAATGGTTCGGGCTGACAGATCGGAGTTGGCCTGTCAGTGTTAAACCAGATGCAGAGAGAGCTTCCAGAGTCGGTGAACTGAAATGAACTCCATACATTTTATTCTCGGACAGCTGATGATCGTCGCAGTGGTGATCTGGGCGATCCGTCAAGAGAAAGCTGCGCGAGAAATAATGGATCAAGCCACCGGCGCAGACAAACCTTCAGGACATAAAACCAAGGCGCCCCGCCGGCGGGCGCGTTATAATCGTCGCCCGGAATATGCTCGAGAGACGTCAGAGGACGCCGTTTCCAGGGCACATGCGATCGAAGACAATCACAGCGAGTCGTAAGGCTGGATTTTGTGAACTCATATGGGCTTCTCGTGACGATCTGCTGTCACATGAAGTTCTGCAGCGGTAATTTATTGACCTGAACCAGCAGCCGCCAAAAAAAATCTCTAAGAACTCGCAATAGGATTCAGAATTGAACTCGTTGCCGCGCGTCGTTGTGCCGCCCCGATGGAACACTGTAAAAGGAACAGTGCCACGTCTTCTGCATGTTTTTCCCGGGTTCGGCCTTGGTGGTTCGCAAAGGCGCTTTGCTGCTATCGCCAATCACTTCGGTTCGGCATTTCAACATCTCATATGGTCACTCGACGGCAACTGCGATGCCCGAGGCCTACTCGTGGATAATGGCGCTTGGAACTTTGAACTGAACGGCTTTCCGCGTCGTAACATGCTTAACAATATCGTGGCGGCACGCGGCATTCTGCGTCGTCTCGCGCCTGATGTGCTCGTGACCTACAATTGGGGTGCGATCGAGTGGGCCGCGGCGAACCTTTTTCCGCTCACACGTCACTTTCATATCGAGGATGGATTTGGTCCAGAAGAAGCCGATCGTCAGATTCCGCGCCGCGCCTGGTTCCGTCGGCTCATTCTCAATCGTCACAGCAAGGTGATATTGCCGTCGCGCAATCTGGTGCGGATCGCAACCGAAATCTGGCGGCTTGATCCGGCGCGCGTGGTCTATGTGCCAAATGGCATTAATTGCGGCCGCTTCGCGGACCCGGCAGATCCCACGCAGCGCGGCGCATTCCGAGGATCCGGTCTCGTGATTGGAACGGTCGCGACGCTCCGTCGGGAAAAAGCCCTGGGCCGCTTGATTGAGGCGTTTGCCGTCGCTCGCGCGCAACACGTTTGCCGTCTTGTTATCGTCGGCGACGGACCGGAACGCTCCGTATTGGAAGGCATGGCCGCCAATTTGGGCCTCAGTGAGCACATCACTTTCACAGGGAGTCTCGATCGGCCTGAACGAATCCTCGGCGCATTCGACCTGTTCGCCGTTTCGTCGGATACGGAACAAATGCCTTTGAGCATTCTGGAAGCCATGGCTGCGGGACTTCCCATCGCGAGCACCGCGGCCGGCGACATTGCCGACATGGTCGCCGAAGAAAATCGCCCCTTCGTCGTCGAAAAAACCACGGCCGCTCTGGCGGAGGCAATGGCTGATTTGCTCGGCAACACGGGATTGCGGACACGCCTGGCTAATGCCAACCGCGCGAAAGCCATCACAACGTTCGATGAGTCAGTGATGTTTAAGACCTATGGCCAACTCTTCTCCGGCAGTGCGGGCAAATCCGACGGCTAACTAATCCCTCGACTTCCATCGGTGAATGCGGCCGTGATCCGAGCGGCGTTGCCGTCCCAAGTGAGCTTACGCTCGGTTACCGTGGCCGCGGCCGCGGCCCCCAGGCGCAAGCGCAATGCAGGGTCAGGTATGAGGCGCTGCAGCGTCTGTTTCAAGCTGGTTAGATCCGCTGGGGAGAACAGAAGGGCATTATCTCCATCACTCAACACTTCCCGCACATTCGGTTGATCGGGCGCCACAATCGCCCGGCCGAGCGCCATGTATTCAAATAGCTTGAGTGGTGACGCATAAGCGGTTGCCTTCGGTTGCACGGCAATATCAAAAGCGGCGACATAGGCTGGAATCATATCCCGGCCGACCACGCCGGTGACGGTCATGCGAGCACCGACGCCAAGACGCTGGGCCTCGCTCTCAAGTTCCGCTCGCGCCGGACCGTCGCCGACAACAAGAAAATGCACGTCGTAGCGGTCCTGCATCTCCGCCAGCACTTCAATGACAGCGGGCAGGCCGTGCCAGGCACGCAGAAATCCAGTAAAGCCGATAATAATCTTGTCAACGAGGCCATGCCGCGCACGCACCGTGTCGCCGGTCAAGGTGGCGGGGAAATGCTCGGGAGCAATGCCATTGGGGATAACCATAATCCGGCTGGATGGCACGCCGACGGCGATAACATGTTCTGCCAGAACCTTCGTGACCGGCAGAACCAAAGTCGCCGCGCGCCATGCGGCTGCCTCGCACCATTTCGCGAGGATAGGCAGCCCCAAGCCCGGCTCGCGGCTGCGCTCCAGCGCCAGCGGTGCGTTGACTTCCAGAGCAAAGGGCACGCCTGTCAGGCGATGCAGCCAAGCCCCGGCGAGCAGGAAGAGGTTATAGCGTTCGTAAAGCAGATCGGGCTGCATGCGCCGGTAAGCGCGCCACAATCTGACGAACGCCAACACGGAGTAGCTCGCTTCGAGAATCTCGCCGAGGCTCAAGGGCAATAGTGCGCGCACGCGGCTTGCGAATCCGCCGTCGGATCCAAACGCGGCATCGGCATGGCCCGTGGGTCCCACAACTTCGACTGTATGACCGGCGCGGCGGAACGCTGCGATTAATTCTTCAATGTGAACGGCTTGGCCGTCCTTCGACAGCGTGCGGTGGTGGTACAGAATTTTCATGGAGAAATTGTAACCGGGTGCGGAGTTTGATGACTAGGAGCGAAGCTGAGTTTTCTGTCTCAGCGCGCGGTGGCGATGCCAGATATGGGATAGAATGCCGCCGCGGCGCGTCTCAAGCCAGTAAAGCGTTTCAGTGGCATTCGACAACGTATCTTTGTAGCGGCTGGCGCCCGCCATAAAATGATAACCCCGACGTCCACGCAATTTATAATAAGCTGCAGCGAGGCTGTGGCACAGAAGGCCCGGCTTGAAACGAT
Source organism: Rhodospirillaceae bacterium (assembly GCA_004297485.1). Lineage (GTDB taxonomy): Bacteria > Pseudomonadota > Alphaproteobacteria > Rhodospirillales > Rhodospirillaceae > SCTM01. The sequence continues at coordinate 2,460 of SCTM01000077.1, read as the reverse complement.
TATCGTCTGTATAGGCAAAGCCGCTCTGATAGGCATAGATTTCGCCGCGGTGGACGAAGTTGAGCAACACTCCGACGGTTTGTGTTCCCGCTTCTATACGCAATAGGTCGACTCTGCCGCTCGCATTCCCGGCATCGATCAGAGCGGCAACAAATTGTGTCTGGTCGGAATTTGCGAAGGCGCCAGGCAGTCCTTTGCGCTTGTTCCATGCGGCTGTATGCAGCCTGACGAGCTCGCCGAATGTGTTGGCGGTATCGTCTTGGGTTATGGCGCGAACGACGCGCAGGGGGCCGTGCTGCTCCGCTAACCGAATCGCCCGGCGAATCTGCTGCCGGCTATTGCTGCTGAGGCACGTCAGGTACGCATTTGTCGCTGCCCTGAGCGTGTCGCCGCCGATTTCATTCCTGCCGTCAGTGCCAACTGGTGCGGACGCCAAAGTAGGTACTTGCGTGAGGTCAGCATAGAAGCATGTTTCGACTCGCGATAGTTTGTGGGGTATTTCCGTGTTGGTAAGCGCGTCCAAAATGGACTGAGCTGCGGCATTAATGCGGAGACGTCCTCGTTCCCGCTGCGAATCAAGGAACTGAAGACACGCCATCCGCACACTAAGACCAATTGCGGCATCGACTAAAAAGTCATTATATTCAACGTATATGGAATCTTGTGGTACTCGCCCGGTCTGATGGAGCAGTATTCGGCTGTGGCCGATTGATCCCCATTTTCGTGGTGCAGGACAGACGATTCCGAGGCCTACGATAGCGGTCTGCTTGCGTGCTGTGATGAGAATGAGATGATCGAGGGGCAATTTGGCGTCGGATAACCACGTCAGCCATGTGCCGATCCATGTCCATGAAGTAAAGAAAGATTCCGCCGCCCGTGATTCGAGTTCCAACCACGCACGCGCGAGATCGGTCAGAGGGGGCAGCGGTGTCGCGACGACTTCAAGCGCGCTTGGCTGGTTTGCCGCCTGATCGGAACTTGAGTCGGGGGCGGAAAGGGAGATCGACATAGGATTTTGTATCAGATTTCCATGCTTGGGGCTTTTAACCCTGCTATGTCTTGACCTGAGACTGGGCGAGGCGGTTAGCGTCCAGGATGCGCATCGCCATCAAGTTAACGGAAAACTGATTGCTAACTCCTGGACGAATTGGGGGTATCTACAATCAATTTGAGTTCGAAACCTTACTTAATGTTGCTGACATCGAATCAGCATAGGGGAAAACCAGTGACTTGTATCCGTTCTTTCCAACGCCGTGTGATCGGCGTTTTTTTCGTCGGCATGGCCATGACGCTGGCGGCATGTTCCGGCATGCCGGCGGCACCGACGACGGCGCCTGACGAATCCGCGCTCGAAAGTCAGAGCGCCTATATTATTGGGCCGACAGACAGCCTGAATATTTTCGTTTGGCGCCAGCCTGAATTGTCGTCGCCGGTAATCGTCCGACCGGATGGCAAGATTTCGGTACCGCTCATCGATGACTTGCAAGCAGCCGGTAAGACGCCAACCGAGCTTGCAGCGGCAATCGCCAAGGTCCTCTCTGAGTATGTCCAGGATCCGAAGGTGACGGTGCTGGTCACCAATTTTTTCGGTCCGTTCGATCGTCAGATCCGTGTCGTCGGCGAGGCCGCCAAACCGCAGGCGATCCAATTCAAGCGCAACATGACCGTGCTTGACGTAATGATTGAGGTGGGTGGACTCACCGACTTCGCGGCTGGCAACCGCGCGGTGATCGTGCGGCGCGACCAGAACGGTAAGCAGAAGAGCTTTCATGTTCACCTCGACGATCTTCTGAAGGACGGCGACGTTAAAGCCAACGCCTACGTCCTGCCCGGTGATGTCATCATTATTCCGCAAAGCTGGTTCTAAGGCAGTTTGCTGATGGCTTTTGGACTCGCACCGGCGGGGTCGTCGTGTTGATGACGGCGATGGTGCGAGTACCGGGAGCTTCAGCACTACATGCCGGAGTAATTCCATTGGTTCGCGTGGCTTCAAGCATCTGTTCCGTTCCCATTTGTCTGACCGACGCAGCTCGATCGGTTCATTTATAATGACGACGGTTCGGTTCATAGGTGCTGGCCATGGTCACATTCCTGCGGCTATGGTGGCGGCGTTGGGCTTCCTGATAGGCGCGCCGGTTGCGTTCGCGCAAATGCCCCCGGGATTGCCAGCACCCAACGTTTCCGGCGCAGCTGCGCTCGGTGCTTCCGGAGCGGCGGCACGAAGTGCGGAAACACCTAATCCTGGATCAGGAGGTAATGTCGCTCCGATAGCAACAGTGAACTCATGTGCTGCCTTTACTGCTGCCTCTGCAGTCACCGGAGCTATAGCGCAGAATGCACCTACAGCGTCGAGGGAAATAAGAGCTGGCGTATCGGAAATTGCGGCGCAAACCGCAACAAGAACGTCAGCAAACGGTGCGCCGACGCAAGTCGCGTCGAGTGTAGGTGTCCATGGATTTT
>SCTM01000351.1 GCA_004297485.1 Rhodospirillaceae bacterium | reverse complement strand
GGTCGGCTTCTGTCCGAGTGCATAGGTTCCAGTATCCAGTTCTGCTGTAACAGATAATCCTGTTTTTGTTGTTGTTCCTCCAATCAGTCCGAGGATAATTTCATAGCTTTGTAAGGGAATCCCTTGCCAGTTTTTCGATATGAAAGAAAAGAGTTTATGCTCTATTTTATTCCACTTGCTTGTTCCGGATGGATAGTGACAAACGTGGATAGTAAGCCGTATCTCATTGGCTAATTTCTGGAGTTCCCATTTCCATTGGAATACTCTGTTTCCGTTTGCTCCACCGCTATCTGCGGTGATCATAATATGTTTTGCTTTGGGATAGTGCGCTTTCCCCTCTTTATCATACCATCTCCGTACTGATTCTACCGCGAATGCTGCTGTGTTATGATCTGTCCCAACGTTCACATATCCCCTATTTCGTTGTATCTCATATATCCCAAATGGGATCGCTTTGATTACCTGTCCTGTTGCATCTTTCTTCCCAAAATCATGATCCTCTACCAATGTTGTTGTTCCTTTTTCCTGATATGTTTTTCCTGGATTCGTAAAGTTTCCTACTTTCTCTGTCTTCTTCGCATCAATGCTGATAACAATATTGCAGGTTTTCAAAAATCCGTCCACAAGTCTATCTGTAGTGAAATTGCCGATCTCGGTCTTTGTGGCTTTTTGTATGCAGTGCTTTTTTGTTGCCTTTGAGACTAAATCCTAACCCCCAGAGCATTTTATTGATAACGGTTTTTCCAACCGTATAGCCTTTCTCTTTTACCAAGGTTGTCAGGGTATCAATACTTACATGGGTATACAACATATGCTTCATGGGGTTTCCTCGTTCACGGACAAGCGTCTGTACTATCTGCGGAAGTTCTGGATGTAGCATAATTACTTTTTTTCTCCCTCCACCTGACAGGTACCCATTAAACTAGACAAGTAGTCTAAGACTTCTGCATACTAAAGGATAGATGTGAGAGGAGGTGAGAAAGATATGGGTACATTTAAAGTAATTTCAAAAGAAATTAAAGAACAAGTCCTTGCTAGGATAAAAAATGATGGAGCTACTGTTACTCAAGTAGCAAAAGATGCGGGTATATCCACGAAAACAGTCTACAACTGGTTAACCAAAGGAGCTACGCCAAACGGGGAGGTACTAGAAAACAGACGATTAAAAAAAGAGGTTGAAGGTTTATACGCATTAGTTGGCAAGCTAACAGCAGAACTTGAAAAAACAAAAAAAAAGAATATTGCTTGGTAAGACAGTTATGGTAATTGCAGAAAAAGAGAACAAAAAGATAACAAAAACAGATTTAGCAAAAAAGCTAAATATTTCTCGTGGTATGTTGTACTATCAACATAAGATACCACTCTTGGATGAGGATTTAAAACTACAAATAGAAGCAGCATGGGTAAAACATCCAGCCTATGGACATAAAAGACTGGCGTTAGAACTAAAACTAAATAAAAAGCGGATTCTTCGAGTAATGAAGAAATTTGGGATGAAGCCATATCGAAGGAAAGTAAATAAACCAAAGAAAAAAGAGGATGAGGGCAAAGAAGCAGTAAAAGATGAGATCAATATTTATAAATTTCTTTGCCCAATTGGTTTAGATATTGTATGGGTTAGTGATTTTACATACTCATGTTACGCAGTCACGTAACCAATTTCAACTTTTGTAATTCCACCATACTTGCTCTGAGTGCTTGAACATAGAGCTTTGTCTTGAAAGCAAAATGATTCAGCTTTGTTTTCTTTTTTAAGAACTCAAGTTTGCAGTACGCATAAATTGAAGCAAAAAAATGATTCTGTTGGGTTCTGATTGTCCGTGTTGGTGATTTCGCTAAGTTTGTGTTTGATTTGATGGATTTATGGTATTCTTCAATTGGCCATCTTTTCTGATAGACCATTGTTATTGTCTCAGCCTCAACTGTTAGATCACTGCATACTAGATAGATAATTCCATGGCTCCCATCTTTGTTTTTAAAGATTTGTTTGACCAGTTGTACTGGAAAGGGTAATTCTTTGATATAGATTTGTTGTGCTTTACCTTCCTGTATGGTAAGTTGATCAACTTGTTGAAATTGTCCTTTTCGTTTCTCCTCTGTGGTGTAACAAACTGTTCTGTTTGTTTTGATTGGCATGATGAAATGTTTTTTAAGATCAAATTTGATATATTCCATATTGTCATTGCTGGAAAACCACGCGTCCGCTAAAAACCATCTACATTTGATTTGATTATCAATTACCGCAACTTTTGCCATCTCCCGAAAGTATTCATTTTTTGTCTTCACTGATTTCCTCCTTTCCTTACCGGTTTTCTTATCAGTATATTTCTCTGTCTTTTGAATCGGCTGGAAAGCTATGGGTAGAATCATTTCCTTATTGTTATACAATAAGCTCAGGATATTTACTCCCTTCACATTTCTGCCGAAAGTGTGGTCAAAATGCCAGGTGATCAGTTCGTTCTCATCGGTATATGGTTTTTCTTCAATAGTGTCATCAACAATGAAAACTCCATCATTTGATTCTATGTCCCGTATGGTTGGTTTTACTAATTTCCATAATTGTTTTGAATCGTAATCATCTGCCGCGAGAAACCGGGTGATCTTATCATGGCTGATCATGCCTGAAAGTGCTTTTGATAATCCCGTGGCTGTGGTGTAGGAGAATGAAGAGATCAAATAATCTGTGTAAATATCCAACATTTGTTTATCCATGGCAGGATATTTACTCTAGCACATTTTTAAACTGTTGTCTTTGCGTAACATGAGATCATAACTAATGATTTTCAGGGAGAAAGAGAAGCCATTTTGGAAATCTATGCTACGAGGTTTGAAATTGAGGAATTATTTAAGGAT
>SCTM01000076.1 GCA_004297485.1 Rhodospirillaceae bacterium | reverse complement strand
CGACGCCGAGGAACCTCGCCGTCACCTATCAGGCGGCGTGTTCACTCCAACACGGCCAGAAGGTGAATGACGCGCCGAAACGTCTTTTGACCAAGGCGGGATTCACGGTCAAAGAACCCGCCGAAGCGCATCTTTGCTGCGGTTCGGCGGGGACTTACAATATCCTGCAGCCGGAGATCGCCGGTAAACTGCGCGACCGCAAGCTCGCCAACATCGGTGCGACTAAACCCGACGTCATCGCCACCGGCAATATCGGCTGCGCCACACAGCTCGCGGTTGGCTCCAATGTCCCGATCGTGCACACGATCGAACTCTTGGACTGGGCCAGCGGCGGACCGGCGCCGGAAGGGATCGCTCGCGCACTCAGTGGCTAAGTGAGCTCTGAACTCGGACCGTTGGCGGCGCGCCCAGCAGCGCCGGCAGCATGAACAACGTCGTCAGCATGACATACCCTAGCGCCATGGCCAGGAGTTCACCCATGGCCGCCGTGCCGGGATGACGCGACAGAGCCAGACTGCCGAAAGCGGCGGCGGTGGTCAGCGCACTGAAGAGCATGCCGCGTCCGGAGGGCGAGGTGAGCAGCAATCCCTCCCCGTCCCGCCATGCCGTCACCAGATAGATCGGGAATGTTACGCCGACACCAAGCAACAGCGGCAAAGCGATGATGTTGGCGAAGTTAAGGGGAAAGCCGATGGCCGCGCAGGTTCCCAACGTCAGCAACCCCGCCAGAAGCAATGGCGCGAGCACACGGCCAACGTCGGCGGGCCGGCGCAGGACGACGAACAACAGCCCGGTGATACTGACCAGCGCCAGGGCGGCGGCGGTGGCGAAGGCGTGGGTCACGATGCGTCCGCTTTCATAGATGGTCGCGGGCGGTCCGCTGGCATCGGGCGCCACGCGACGCACGGCGGCGAGAAAATCCGCCAGCGCCGTCACATCCCGGCCATCGGCCTTGGGGAACACTTGAATGCGATAGCGCCCGTCCTTGGCGATCCAGCTGGCGCGCAGATCTTCCGGCAGATCGTTCATGGTGACAGTCTGGGCCTGCAGCCCGTTGCGCAGCGGCTCAAGCACATCGTCCAGGCCCGACGCCAACGCCGGGGAAAGCCCGTCAAGAACACTGTGATCGGGCGCGGCGAGCAGCCGGTCGACGGCGGCGATAAAACTTTTCGCCGCATCCCGCAGCGGCGCCAGAGCCTCGTTATCCGGACCGGAAGTGCCACCCTCCAGAAAAGCCTGGGCGCGGGCGCGGGCCTCTTGCGCAGCGTTGATGATGTCGTCGCGGCTGGGAGGTGCGGCGGTTGAATTGACTTGAAGGGCCGGACCAAGCCAGAGGGAAAGGTCGTCGATACTCGCGAGCTTCTGTTCCTGGTCTTCCGGCACGAAGTCGAAAACGGTCAGGGCCTCGCGCACTTCGGGCAGAGCGCCGAGCTTGTCCGCCATGGCCCGCGCGGCCTCGGGGGTCGATACAAGCACGTTGAGGGTGTTGGGGGTCGACCACGGATCACCCATGAGATCGAGCACGGTGGACATGGATTCCGTGGTCGGATCCTTCAGCTTGAGCGGATCGAAGTCGAACGTGAGCCGCGGCAAGGCAACCAGCGCCGCGCCGCCGAAGAGCGCGGCAACCACGAGCACCAACATCCGTCGCCGCACCAGCCAACGATTGAGGGGCGCCGCCCACAGATAGCCCACCGGCACCGCGTCAGCCTTGCCGCGCACGATGGCGATCAGAGCCGGCAACGCCGTAAAACTTAGGATCAGGGCGATGATCATCCCACCCCCGGCGATCACGCCCAGCTGAGCGACGCCGCGATAGGCCGTGGGCAGGAACGAAAAGAAACCGAGCGCCGTGGCGATCGCGGCCAAGAGCAACGGATTAGCCATGGTGGCGCCGGTGGCGGCCAATGCCGCCTCGGTATTGCTATGGACGCGGCGCTCGGCGCGATAACGCATGCAGAACTGGATGGCGAAATCCACGGCGATGCCCACGAACATCACCGCGAATGCCACGGAAATGAGATTGATCTCGCCCACGGCCGCCGCCGCCCACCCCATGGTGAGCAAGAGCCCCATGAGCAACGTAATCACCACCGCGCCCACAAGACGCAACGCACCGAGCGCCGCGGTCAACAGCACCGTCACCAGCACCACCGCCGCCACGCCGGACAGACCGGTGCCTTGCTTTAGGGTGGCGAACTCCTCGTCCGACAGAGGTACCGAACCGGTCAGGCGCACGCGAAAGCCGCGCGCGGGTGTGAGGCCGTCCGCCACGGCTGTCGCACGCACGGCCGCGCTGGCGTCACCGCCCTGCTCCAGGGCCTCCATGTCGAGACGCGGTTGGAGCAGCACAAACGCCCGCGGCTTCTCATCGCCGGCAGCAAGACCGGAGAGAAGTACCGACCAATTCATGGCTTTGGGTTTGCCGTCGAGTGTGGCGTCGATTACATCGGCTGTCTGTGCCGCCGCGGGCGCCAATCCAGCAGCGGCGGCATCGCCCTCCGCAGCGGCGTTAAAGGCCAGCGCGATCATGTGGAACAAGCCGCGCGCGCTGCGGTCGGCGGTAATGGCGCCAAGAAGCGGCTGAGCCTGGGCAAGGCGTGCGCTGAGTTCTTCCAGTTCGGACGGCGAGAGATACAGCAATGCGTTGTGGGCAAAGAACGGGCCGCCTTCCGGCGCGCGCACGGTGCGGAACAGGTCCGTACGTTGCGTCAGGTCCGCCGCCAAGCGATCGGCGGCACGGCTGGCCGCGATTTTCGACGGGCCGTCGATAACCGCAACGATCAGGTCCGTGTCGGCGGGAAATTGCCGGTCATAGGCATCGTCGGCGACACGGAACGGAAGATCCGCATCGAACAAGGCGTCGGTGTCCGTATTGATCCGCAACACATTGGCGGCGAACACCGCGGCGCCCGCCGCAAGACTCACGGAGACGGCAAGCACAATCCACCGCCGCCGTGCGCAGATATCAACCAGTCGCCGGATCAGGGCATTCAGCATGAAAAAAAGACGACGGAGGCGAGACTCGTGGAGCGGATTTGAGATTCGCTATACCAGTCGCGGCAAGACTGCCTGCCGAACCGGGATGCGAACGTTAGAATCAAAGGTTCACTAGTAGCCGTCGTCGGATGACCAGTCATTGTCCCACCGTGGGTCCTGAGGGCCATCGACGCGGCGGAAGCGGATGTCAGCGGAAAGGCGCTCGCCGGCAGCGGCGTCCAATGTGGCATGAATGATGGCCGGCGAATGAACAACGACATCCCCGGCGGCAAAGTCCGCCGCCATCCAGCGGCGGCCAGTGGTTTCGGCCAACCACTTCAGATCATGAGTGATGGGCCGCACGTCGTTGGTGCGATCCATGGGCGCGCCGCCGCGCACCTGCGACGGTAGACCGCCGTCGCGATGCGAGCCTTCCAGATACATCAGGCTGCCGGCCTGGATCGTGCAATCGCCCAGGGGGGTCCACACGGTCACGACGTCTGTCGGGCTGCCATCGATATACGTCCCATCGATGTGAGCACGCGATGCAACCTTGGACCCGGCCGTGAAATGGCGCAGTGGCGTCCGCCGGATAGGCGCAATGGCCGAGCCGGTCAAACGCTGCGCCAGGGCCTGAAACACCGGCTGTTCCACGAACTGGCGGAAAGGCGCGCTGCGGACAAAGGCGTAGGCCGGATGGCCTTTGGTCCCATGCTGCGGGAGAGTGCCTTCCTGGCGCGCGCGCTCGAACATCTCAAGATAGGCATCGCGCATTTTCCGCACAGGTGCGGCGGGCAAAAAACCGCGCAGCAACACATAGCCATCCTCGGCGTAGCGCGCACGCAGGTCGGCATCACTAGTGGTTGCCAACACGGTCGCGCGCATCTCGCCGAAATAGTCGGGCGAGAACGGAATCTGCACGCCATTGGAAGTAACGGTGGTGTGAGTCACGAATGTTAAGTCCCTAAGCCGGCCCGAGGATTTGCCGCACCGCAACGAATCCGTCAAGATTCGCGCGATCCTATCGGCAAAGATCGTGAAAGCAAGGTGCGATTGCCGAGGGGCCCGGGCACATTTTAGCACGCCACCCTATGGTAACCCTCTGAAAAAACATGAATTTATACCCAAGTCTTGCAAACGCCGCGCCACCGCCGGGCTGGTAAGAGCGGCGAGTTCCCCGGCGCGATCGTAACCAGGCGCGGCCCGCTCCAGTTCCGGCGTCGCCCACTCCGCCGGGTGGAAGTAGAATTCCGTCACACCATCTTCGACCGCGTCCAATGCCGCCAGCACCCGGGCTTCAGTCATGTGGCCGGTGGCGCTTAGGCCCGCGAGGCGGTCGTTGCAAACCAAACCGGCACGGGCAAACCGCGATCGCATGAGGGCCGTCCACGGCGTCAGCGCCAGACCGCCGAGGCGCGCGCCCATGTCTCCACCAGCCAGGCTCGGCGGTTCATAGGGCAAGCGGATGTGGCGAATCCCATTGGCCACCGCGCAATCCATGACGATCCCCAGCACCGTGGGGTGGAGATGCATATGGTTGTGGGCATTCACATGATCGCACACCAGCCCGGTGGCAAGGAACGCGGCGAACTGGGCCTCGATCTCACGACGCAACTGAACGCGGGCGGCGGGCGAGAAGAACCAATGAATCCCCGCGGCGGCCAGATTGGACGGTAACGCCCCGGTCCGATCGACCAGGGCCGGAATTTGATCCGGCGGCAAAAGGGGACGGCCATCGGCCACCACCACATGAAGACCGACTCCCAGCCCGGGCAGCATGCGCGCCAAATTGACGGCTTCCTGCGCCGCCGGTGCCGCGATCATCAGGCTGGCGGCAGTGAGCACACCGTCACGATGGGCTCGTGCGACGGCGGCATTCACCTCCGGGGTCAGGCCGAAATCGTCGGCGGTGAAAATCACATGCTTCATGGCGTCTCAATTGTCGTGGTCCGAAAATCCGTCGCGCGTGATCTAGCGAAGGCCGACGGACCGCCTTATGGTGCGGCCACCATGACAGTCCTTGTGACCGGAGCAACTGGATTCATCGGCTCGGCCGTCGCCCGGCAGGTATTGGACCGGGGCGAACGGGTGCGCGTGATCGCCCGCCCCGGCGGCGACCGGCGCAATCTGGCGGACCTCGCGGTGGAGATCGTGGAAGGAGACTTGCGCGATCCCGCCTGCCGCAGCGCCGCCACCCGGGGCATCACCGCACTTTATCACGTCGCCGCGGATTATCGCCTGTGGGTCCGCGACCCGGCGGTCATGTACGCGACAAATGTGGACGCCACCGTCGATCTCTTGCGCCGGGCCGTGGACGGCGGTGCGCGCCGTTTGGTCTACACCAGCAGTGTCGCCACCCTGGGACTCAATGCCGACGGCTCGCCCTCGAACGAGAACACACCCGTGTCCCTGGACGATATGGTTGGCCCCTACAAGCGCTCCAAGTTTCTGGCCGAGGAAGCGGTCCGCAAACTTGCCGCCGAAGGACTGCCCGTGGTTATCGTCAATCCCACCGCGCCGGTCGGCCCCCGGGACGTGAAACCGACGCCCACGGGCCGCACGGTGCTGGAAGCCGCCGCCGGACGCATGCCGGCATTCGTGGATACGGGGCTCAATCTCGTCCATGTGGACGACGTAGCAACCGGGCATCTCCTCGCCCATGACAAAGGCGCGGTAGGCGCTCGCTACATTCTCGGCGGCGAGAATCTAACGCTGCAACAAATCCTCGGCCGGATCGCGGCGCTTACGGGCGGCAAAGCGCCGCGCCTCAGTTTGCCCATCGCCGCGGTCCTGCCCATCGCTTATGTCGCCGAGGCCTGGGCCCGGATCAGCGGTCGCGAGCCCTTCGTCACCGTGGATGGCGTCAAACTGGCGCGGAAGAAAATGTTCTTCGCGTGGGACAAAGCCGCACGGGATTTGGGCTATAAACCGCGTCCCGTGGACGACGCCCTGCGCGATGCCATCGCGTGGTTCAAGGCGGCGGGGATGTTGTGAGCAATAGCAACACCTCCGCCTGCCATAGGCAGCGCCAACCTCACGCGTGCGCCGCGCCCGATACAAAGCCCTGGCGGCCTGCGGCGGAATGGTCGCGAGTGGCCTCAAGATAGGCGATATCGTCGTCGTCGAACTCTACATCCAGATCCTCGGTGATGATGCGCTCGACAATGCGGCGGCGATAATGAGCCACGTCCCAATTCGCGCCATCGCGCTCGCTCTCGACCAGGACTTTCGTGGCTACCTTGGCAAGGGGGAGAAGCTTGATCGGCAGGTCACCGCCGCGCCACAAATCCCGCAGCCCCTCCTCGGAAGACTGCACCAGCCGTGACCACACATATGCGGTGCTGAGACGGGATCGCACGGCGATGGCATGAATGATGATCTCGATATTGCCAACGCAAAGGCTGCGCAGCAAAAGCGAATAGGTGAGCCGGTGTTCCGCAATGAGGTGTTCGACCAAGTCGGTCAGGGTTCCGCACGATAGCCCGGGTGTCAGACCGAACGTCGCGCGATCACGCGTTTCCAGAACCACCTTGGCAGCGGCCTTGATTGGAAGCCGGTGACGTTCCACCAGCCGCGTAAGCAATTCGGCGGAAACCAGGGCGACGACCCGCTCGACGACGGTCGCGGGCAACGCGTCGCGATTGATCAGAGCCACCTGAACGTCCTCACGCCCGCCGTGACGGTCGACAATGCGATTGAGGCCGCGCTCAGGTATATCGGCGCCATGGTTCCGGAGAAGCCGCGTAACCGTGTCCCCGCTACAGTGTTCGACCAGGGCGAGGCAGACGGGGGCCGGTACAATATTCCGGTCGGCAATCGCCGACATCTTCGCGTCGGTGATCTGACTCTCGATAAGCGCGACCAAATCGCCTGGCGTCAGAACTTCCGACAGCCGCAGCAACGGCGAGGCAACTAGGTTCTCGTCCTTCGCCAGGGCAAGGACTATGTCATGCGGTGCGAGGGGATTATCGGCGAGCGTATCGGCAAGCGCTTGCCGTACGCGGACTTCCGCATCCAAGGCGATGACATGGAGCACGTGCCTGAGCAGGTGGCAGTCGGCTTCCGACAGGTCATCCTGCATCAACCGCGCAGCTTCCTTGCGCGCGATGATGATGCGCTGTTCAATGGAGTGGGTAGACCGAACCGCCTCTATATGATCGGGCGGGACCGCCACCGAGGGCTTGCTTCCGCGAGGCCCGTTGTCAACCATGGGTGCCTCCTCGCCGGGGCGAGCACGATCAGGCTCCCGCCCCACAGCCATAACGGCCAATAAACACCAGCTTAGTCAGGCATGGAGACCGATACAATAATAATTTCGCATCAAAACCTTTAGGCGAATCAAGGGCATCAGCACCGGCATCTGTATGGCGCCACATTGAAGCACGGAGTTCCACCTGCGCCCCGATGCCGGGAGCCACGCGCGAACCTAGTTTAGAACGGCACCGTGGTTCCACAGTGCCAATATTTTAGGCCCTCCGTAAATCCGAGGACGGCGGACCCCACGATCGATGCCATTACCATTTCCAGGATTCCCACCGGCCCAAAATGGAAAAGCCGCATCACCGGATGGATCGTGGTCACGACCGCCAAGCCAATCAACACAGCTCCCGTAATAACCCAGAAGGACGTATTGCGCCGCGTCAACGTTCTAAAGGCCGATATCTCGGTGGACCGATTGGCAAGAAGCAACGCGAAATTGCCGAAGACAACCGTTGAAAAAATTATCGTCCGCGCCGAATCCGGATCGCGGCCACTGGAACGAAGCCAGAAGGCAAGACCAAGCGTCACTCCAAGACCGAGCAGTCCCTGAAGGAAGGGCCGCGCCAGGCCCATCCCGTCAAACAACGGCTCGTCGAATTTGCGGGGCGGACGATCGATGATGGTGGGATCGGCCGGCTCGGCCTCGAAGACAATCGAGCACACCGGATCGATAATCATTTCAAGAAAGACGATGTGCGCCGGAAAAAAGACCAGCGGCCAGCCGAGCGCCACGGGAATGAGCGCAAGGCCGGCAACGGGAACATGAACCGCCAGGATATAACTCATTGCATTGCGCAGGTTGGCATAAATGCGCCGGCCTTCAAGCACCGCGCGAACGATGGAACTGAAGTCGTCGTCCAAAAGCACAATATCCGCGGCCTCACGAGCAACATCCGTGCCCCTCCGTCCCATGGCCACACCGATATTCGCGGCCCTAAGCGCCGGCGCATCATTGACCCCATCCCCCGTCATGGCGACGACTTGGCCGGCGCGCTTAAAGGCGCGGACAAGGTTCAATTTTTGGGACGGCATCATGCGAGCAAAAATGCGAACGGTGCGTACGCGTTCCGTTAGAGTCGCCTCGTCCATCGCCGCCATTTCAGGCCCGGTGATAATGCCGGCATGAACGTCAAGCCCCGCCTCCCGGCCAATCGCCAGCGCCGTCGCCGGATAGTCACCCGTGATCATTGCAACAGCGATACCTGCGCGACGGCATTGCGCGATGGATTCGGACACGCCGGGTCGCAAGGGGTCGCTGTATCCAATGAGCCCAACGAATGTGTAATCAAAATCGTGCTGCTGCGGAGGAAACTGCCCGGCCGGCGCCGTTCCCTTCGCAACACCGAGCACACGAAACCCTCGACTTGCCAGCTGCGTCGTCGCGGAGGCAATTGCGGAAGCCTCTACCGCCGATAGGTGGCATAGATCGACGATGACTTCGGGCGCGCCCTTGGCGGCAATGGTCTTGCGGGTAGCTTCCGCATCGACATCGTCGCCGGACGTCCACACCTGGGTTGTCGCAAGAAAGCCCGGTTGCAATTCGTATTCCCGCGCGACCTGCCACTTGGCGTGCAGGTGTTCGGTCTTAGTCAGCGTTTTCCGGCCAAGCTCGTTCACCGCGCGGTCCATCGGATCGAACGCCGAAGGCTTGCTCGCGAGGATGCCGAATTCCACAACTTCATGGAATGCCTCGTCGAGATTTTGTCTTTCAACATCGACATCGAGAAAGCGCCCATCAGCATACAGCGCAGCCACCTGCATGGCATTGTGTGTCAGGGTACCGGTCTTATCGACGCAAAGAACTTCTGCAGCGCCGAATGTTTCGATCGCCGCCGCCCGACGCGTCAACACATTGTGTCGTGAGAGCCGCAGGGCGCCCAAGGCAAGGAACACCGTCAACACCATGGGAAATTCCTCGGGCAACACTGCCATCGCGAGGCTGATTCCGGCGAGCCCGCCGCTGAACCAATCCGCGCGGACGATGCCATACAGCACGACCACCGCAGCGCTCAGGCCAATGCCAATTACGCCAAGCTTGCGAACCAATCGGCCCGTCGCACGCTGAAGCGGCGTAGTCTCCGGCTCGATCGCCGCTAAAGATGCGCCGATGCGTCCGATCTGCGTGTCGGTGCCGGTGGCGAAGACCCTGGCAATACCATCACCGCTCACGGCCAACGTCCCGGAATAAACCACAGGCAGATCGTCTCCGCCGGGCTGATCGGTCGTGGGGCGGGTCTGTGCCGCCGTCTTCCGGACCGGCACGGCCTCCCCTGTCAGCAGCGACTCGTCGGCATGGAGTGCGCTGCAAGCCACAACGAGCGCATCGGCGCAAATCCGATCCCCCTCCGATAGCCGCATGAGATCACCGGGAACAAGCAGTGCGCTAGGAACTTTCCGATCCACGCCGTCGCGAATGACGATCGCGTCAGGCGCACTCAGTTCGCGCAACGCCTCAAGCGCCTTTTCAGTTCTGCGTTCTTGGACCGCCACCAAGGCAATGTTGAAAACGGCAAATGCGGCTAAGAACGCCCCTTCCGCCAGATCGCCCAGAACCAGATACAACCCGGCGGCAATGACAAGCAGGAGAAACATGGGCTCACGAAGCACGCCGACCATGAGGCTGACAATGCCGTGGCGGTTTGCGTCGGGAAGAACATTGCGACCGTACGAGACTAACCGCCGAGCGGCTTCTTCGGAGCTTAAGCCCGGTTCCTGAATGGCCGGCGGCATTGCCATTCGTCTACGCCCCTCTGGTCAGTCGATTGAACAACTTCTGCGCATTTGATTATGGCGATTTGCCGCCGATTGGTTTTGACGCAGATCAACGCAGCGCTGTTCAGAATGGCATTCTCCCGCGATATTGTGGACCCGTGAGCAACACCGATATTACGTTGCCCTTCACCATATGGTGAACACTTCATGTGACGCGCAAATTCCAAAGATCGCGTCAATCGCTGGTGGTCCCTTGATTCTAACATTCGCAAGACAGCCCGCCGAACCGGGATGCCAATGTTAGCATTGGACCACTAGTAAACAAACTGCGCGCGTATGGCGAGCGCGTCGGCTTTCGCACCAACCGGGACACCGAGCGGGGCACCGAGCGGGGCACCGGCAACCGCTGTCCCGTTCGCCTTGCTATAATCGGTATGAATGTAGTTGAACGTGAAACGCATCAAGGAATTCACATACCAATTCGCGCCCAATGTGTAGCTTGTCTGCTTGCCGCCATTGACCGCATTCGGCTGCCCCACAAGGGCAAGGCCGGGGGTGAAGTTGTCCGTGAGATTCACATAGCTGACCCGCGCCGCCAATTCCCATGCACCGATGTCGCCGTTGGATAAGGAGAATGGCTTAGCCGGGATGACTCCGGTGTATGCGCCCGTCGTCTTATCGTAACCGTGCTGTTCGCCTGTGAGCACCCAGCTTGCTTGGACATATCCGCCGTCAAATCCAGCGGTCGTGAGACCGTGACGGTCTATGTCGTAATGAAAGTATTCGCCTTGGAAGAACAGGCTTTTCCAATCGACGGCGGCCTCGACGTTATAGACCTGACCGCCAGTCACTGGGTTGGCCAATGTACCAATGGTGCCCGTGGTCAAAAGCGTGGTCGGGTCAATTCTCAGCTCGGGCCGATCGCTGAGTGTAACGGCTTTTGCCGTGCCGACGCCGGTATCCGGCGCCCGAAGCAATTCGTCGACCGCCACACCAAGATGTACGGAGTAATCCGGCGTGGAAAGCACCTGGAAGGCCGCGCGTTGGAACGCGCCAAAACGCTCTGAAACACCGGTATGTGAGTCACCCGATGCCGGCCCGGTGAAATAAGCGCCAGCCCAATAGCGATCATTGAAAAACCTGACGCCCGTATTGGTGCGCGAATCTCCCGCATTTAAACCGATGGCAATGTTGGTCGGTGTGGAGCGTTCCAAAAACAGGAGATCGGTCGAACTGGTGGCTTGATCCATGGTGAAGGGTGTCGCCGAATAGCCGGGAAGGTCTATAATAACGCCCTTGAAACCGTTATAGCTGATCTGCGCGGCCTCTATACCCGACGCCGTGGTATCCTGAGAGTTACCGCCGTCGTAGAGAAACTTATAGCTCCAATCGCCGAACATCTTACCGGCGACGCCAACGCGCGCACGCCGCGCGTTGATACCGCTCGTGAGCTTTTGCGTCCCGACCACACGCGAGGCGGGCGTGAAATTCAGATATCCGCCGCTGTCAATCTGCACAATGCCGGTGGGCCCGATGGAGAACTTTCCATCCGCTGTTTCAAACGCCAGCTTGTTCGTCGCCGTCTGTATCACATGGGGAACGGGCTTCTGAGCCACAGCCGCTTGTTGCTTGGCTGTGTCCTGCTGCGCCTCGATCTTCGTGACCCGCAGACCGACAATTCCTATAAGATCTTGGACCTGCCGCTTAAGTGCCTCGATCTCCTGCTGTTGGCTGTCGATACGCGATTGCAACTCCCTTTCGTTGGCCAGGACGGTTCCGGGAGACGCAAGAATGGTTCCAGCCAGCAAGGCGGTGGCGAAGCCTGATTTGAACTTATTCATAATGCACTCCCATTCGTTCGATGAATTCCATGGCCGAACACCGCAAGCCCATGAGCGAGCGGAACATGCCGTACGATTTGTGGACGAAAAGGCGGCTAGTTCACGCGAAAGCCGTACTTGGCAAAGGTTACCTTAGCCATGTTTCCCAGCATGAAATCACGGAACGCACGCGCGGCAGGCGTGTCGTGGTTTGCCACGATCGCCAGCGGATAAGAGATCACGGGATAGCTCAGTTCGGGAAAGGCGCCAACCACCGTCACTTTATTTGTGAGCGCCGCATCGGTGGCATACACAATGCCCGCCGCGGCTTCACCGCGCTCTACGAACGCGAGCGCGGCCCGCACATTGTCCGCACGGATGACATTGGCCTCCACGTCGCGCCAAACGCCGAGATTTTCCAAAGCCGCCTTGCCGTATTTGCCGACTGGAACAGAGTCCGGATCGCCCATGGACAGCTTGCCGGTGCCAAGCGCCTTGGCGAGGGGAAAATTAAAACCGATCGCGATGTGAAGAGGCTGGTCCACAGGCGCCACCAGGACGAGCGTGTTCCCAAGGAAGGATTTGCGGCTGTCCGGTACAATCAATTTCTTATCGGCGAGATAATCCATCCATTGCTCGTCGGCCGAAACGAATAGCGTGGCGGGCGCACCATTCTCAATCTGTCGCGCGAGCGCGGAACTGGCGCCAAAAGAAAACACGGGCTTGGAATTTCCGGCTTTGGCATAAGCCTCACCCACTTCCGTCAGCGCTTCCGTCAAACTTGACGCAGCGAAGACTAGGACCTGATCACTGGCCGTCGCATCGGCGGCATAACTGAGGGGAGCCGCGACGAGCCATGCGGCAAGGACCGCAATCCATCGTAATGCAAACCTTCGTGCCATGGCGACCCCCGATATCGCGCGCTTCATCGAAATATCCAATGGAATATATCGACGATATATCCCATGAAGCATGTCGCTGTCCAGACACTCGGTTGCAGACTGACGGAACCACAATTGCCTAGGATGTTCTGCCGATCTCGGGCACAGCCGCGTTCTCCACGCGCACCACACGACCTTCCGCCACGTGTACAACGCGGTTGGCGAGTCGGGCGATCTCCGCCGGGTCGTGGCTGACGTAAATCATCGGCACGCGCAGATGACCGGCCAGGCGCTCGAGATACGGCATGATTTCCGCTTTGCGGCCCGCGTCCAGGGACGACAGAGGTTCATCAAGCAATAGAATGCGTGGGCTGGTGAGCAGCGCTCGGCCGATGGCAACGCGCTGCTGCTCGCCGCCGGAGAGGTTCGCCGGACGGCGATCCAACAGATCGGACAATCCGAGTAGATCAACGACTTCCGTCGGATGCACGTAGCGCCGGTCGATCGGCACGAGGCGATAGCCGTAAGTCAGATTGCTGCGTACAGAAAGGTGCGGAAACAACCGGCCGTCCTGAAACACATAGCCCACGGCGCGGCCCTGGGGTGGAACGTTTACCGCCGCAACAGAATCGAACATTGTCACGCCATCGGCGACGATGCGCCCGCGCGACGGCCGCAACACACCGGCGATCATGTTGAGGATCGACGTCTTGCCGGCACCTGACGGACCAAACAGCGCGGTCACGCCCGGACCGGCATCGAAAGCGACGGTAACCTCGAAAGCGCCGAGGCGCACTTCCACATCGAGTTGGAAACTCACGGCATAAGTCCTAGCCCGCCTTGCGCGCCATGTACCGGCGCTCCACCGCGTCTGCACCGAGAACAGCCGCCAGCGATATGATCACGGAGATCACGGCGAGGCGGATCGCCGGGGCCTCGCCGCCCGGCGACTGTAGCAGACTGTAGATGGCGATGGGGACCGTGCGGGTCTCACCGGGAATGTTGGAGACGAATGTGATGGTCGCCCCGAATTCGCCGAAACTTTTGGCGAATGAAAGAATGGCGCCGGCCAAAATACCCGGCAACGATAACGGCAGCGTAATGGTGAGGAACGCGCGCCACCGGCCTGCCCCCAAAGTATGCGCCGCCGTCTCCAGGCGACGATCCACCGCATCGATGGACAAACGCATGGCGCGGACCATCAGGGGCAGCCCCATAATTGCGGCGGCCACGGCGGCACCGGTCCAACGGAAAGCGATGGTGATGCCAAACACGGCGGACAGAAAATGTCCCAGGGGGCCGCGGGTCCCGAACAACAGCAACAGTGCGAAACCCGTCACCACCGGCGGCAACACCAACGGCAAGTGAATCACCGCTGTGATCAGGGACTTGAATGGAAATGTGTAACGGGAGAACGCGTAGGCCAGCAGAAAGCCGAGCGGCAGGCTGCCCGCGACGCTCCACGCCCCCACCTTCAGGCTCAGGCGGATGGCTTCCCAGTCGGCGGGTGCGACGTCGAACATGCCTACGATATATTTGATGCGATATATCGGGTCAACAGAAGCGGCCTACAGACGGCTCAAGGGAAGTTGGCGGACAGTGCCTTAAAGTCCGCGGCCACCGCCCGTTCGGTCTTGGCGACCATCGCCCGGTAGCGCTTGAGGAGGTCGCGCCCCAACGGCGTCAAGACGGCACCGCCGCCGCCGCCACGGCCTCCCTTGGCGGTCTCCACCACCGGCGACGTGAAACAGCTGTTCAGATCGGCAAGCAGCAGCCAGGCTCGGCGATAGCTCATGTCCATCTTGCGGGCGGCCGCGGCGATCGAACCGGTGTCGGCGATATGGGTGAGCAAATCGGCCTTGCCCGGCCCCATGGCGACCGTGGCACTGAGCGCGAAACGCAGGCGAATGTGTGGAGATTTGGGCATGGATGAACCGTGAGGTGAACCGGCCCCTCAAGCATACGCGCCCGCCGCAGAAAAAACGAACCCCCTGCTTTATTTAAGCAGGGGGTTCGATCTCAATCGGGTTCGCTAGAGGATGGCTATTTCACGACCACCGGCTCCTTGGGCTCCTCGCCGGCCTCGTCGCTGTCGTCGGCATCTTCCTCGGGCTTGGGCTTGGCGCCGGTCTTGGCCGCCGTGATGACGAACGTGGGCTTGCCGTCGGCGATATCGACCTTGACGTGCCCGCCGGTGATGAGATCGCCGAACAACAGATGATCGGCCAGAGGCTTCTTGATCTCCTGCTGGATGATCCGGCCGAGGGGCCGAGCCCCCATCTGCTTGTCATAGCCGCGCTTGGCAAGCCAATCCCGCGCCGCCTGGGTCAGTTCGATGGTGACATTGCGGTCGGAGAGCTGACCCTCAAGCTGCATCACGAACTTGTCCACCACCTTGCCGACGACTTCCGTGCTCAGGCTGCCGAAAGTGATAATGGAGTCGAGACGGTTGCGAAATTCGGGCGTGAACATGCGTTCGATCGCCTCCTTGTCTTCGCCCTCGCGGCCTTCCCGCTCGAAGCCGATGGCGTTCTTCGACATCTCGTGCGCCCCGGCATTGGTCGTCATGATCAGAATGACGTTGCGGAAGTCCACGCTCTTGCCGTGGTGGTCGGTGAGCTTCCCGTGATCCATCACCTGCAGCAGGATATTGAACAGGTCGGGATGGGCCTTCTCGATTTCGTCGAGCAGCAACACACAATGGGGATGCTGATCGACCGCGTCGGTCAGCAGTCCGCCCTGGTCAAAACCCACATATCCCGGCGGCGCGCCGATCAGGCGGGACACGGAATGACGCTCCATGTACTCGCTCATGTCGAAGCGGTGCAATTCGATGCCGAGGGACGCGGCAAGCTGACGGGCGACTTCGGTCTTGCCGACGCCGGTGGGGCCCGAGAACAGGTAACACCCGATGGGCTTTTCCGGCTCGCGCAAGCCCGCCCGCGCCAGTTTGATGGAACTGGCCAAGGCGATGATCGCCGGCTCCTGGCCGAAGACCATGGTCTTGAGATCACGTTCAAGATTCTTGAGCGACTTCTTGTCGTCGCGGGACACGCTCTTGGGAGGAATGCGCGCGATCTTGGCGACCACTTCCTCCACGTCCTTCACGGTGACAACCTTGCGCCGCTTGCTTTCGGGCAGCAGCATGCGCGAGGCGCCGACTTCATCGATAACGTCAATCGCCTTGTCCGGCAGCTTGCGGTCGTTGATGTACTTCGCCGCCAACTCGACTGCGCTGCGGATGGCCTCGGCGGTATAACGCACACGGTGATGCTCCTCGTAATAGGGCTTGAGGCCCTTGAGGATTTTCACCGTGTCTTCGATGGACGGCTCGGTGACGTCGATCTTCTGGAAGCGCCGCACCAAGGCGCGGTCCTTCTCGAAGTAGCTGCGGTATTCCTTGTAGGTGGTCGAACCCATGCAGCGCAGATTGCCCGACGCCAGCGCCGGCTTGAGCAGGTTGGACGCATCCATGGCGCCACCGGACGTCGCCCCGGCGCCGATCACCGTATGAATCTCGTCGATGAACAGGATGGCGCCCTTGGTGGCCTCCAGCTCGGACACAACGGCCTTCAGACGTTCCTCGAAATCGCCGCGATAACGCGTGCCAGCCAACAGCGAGCCCATGTCGAGGGCAAAGATGGTGGCGTCGTGGAGAACCTCGGGCACATCCTTGTTGATGATGCGGCGCGCGAGACCTTCAGCAATGGCGGTCTTGCCCACGCCGGCGTCGCCCACATAAAGCGGATTGTTCTTGGTGCGGCGGCACAGGATCTGAATCGTGCGCTCGATCTCATGATCTCGGCCGATGAGGGGATCGATCTTGCCCGACTTGGCCTTCTCGTTGAGATTGACGCAGTAGGCGGCAAGCGCCTCCTGCCCCTTCTTGACCGCATCCTCGGACCGGCCTTCCTGCTCGGCACCATGAACCGTGCGCCGCTCGTTGGTACCGGGCCTTTTGGCGATGCCGTGGGAGATGTAATTGACCGCATCGAGACGGGTCATGTCCTGGGTCTGCAGGAAGTAGACCGCATGGCTCTCGCGCTCGGAGAACAACGCCACCAGCACATTGGCCCCGGTGACTTCCTCCCGTCCCGAAGACTGAACGTGGATTGCGGCCCGCTGAATGACGCGCTGAAAGCCGGCGGTTGGCTTGGGATCGTCGCCCGAGGCCGTCGTCAGATCACCCAATTCCTCGTTGAGAAACTCCTTCACGGAGCCTCGCAGTTTCTCAATGTCCACGTTGCACGCCCGCATGACCGCGGTGGCATCCTGATCGTCACACAGCGCCAACAGGAGATGTTCCAACGTCGCGTACTCGTGTCGCCGCTCGGTGGCGTTCGCGAGGGCGCGGTGCAAGGTCTTTTCCAGGTTCTGCGAGAGCATCGACAAAGCGGCTGTATCCTTTTCAACGAAGGAAAAACAACGAAAAAGGAAGGCTGTCGTTTCACATGGGGCGCACCCTACTCCTTCTCAAGGGTGCATTGCAGCGGATGTTGGTTCTTGCGCGCCAAATCCATGGTTTGAGCGACTTTTGTCTCCGCGACTTCGAACGTATAGACGCCGCAGACACCGACGCCCTTTTGATGCACATGCAGCATGATCTGAGTCGCTTCCTCGGTGGTCTTGCTGAAGAACCGCTGCAGAACGTGCACCACGAACTCCATGGGCGTGTAATCGTCGTTCAGCATCAAGACCTTGTACATCGCGGGCTTTTTGACCTTCGGGCGGGTCTTGATCACGACGCCGGTGCGCGGATCGTCGCCACGCTGGCCATCGTTGGCCATCGTCACCCGGGGCACGAAGGCGTCCCCTTCAAATGCAGGATGGCCTGCACCGACGGGTATACGGGACACCGTGCTTCGCTGCGTAGATGGTGGATAGGACGGAACGGACGCCATGGCGATCGAAGGACCTCTTGGGTTCGAGATTATCGCGAGATTGAGATAAGGGTACCACAAATCAGGTTAAAATCAGCGATGCGCCAGTGCCCAAAACAATTTCCTTTCGCAGCTGGAGACAACTTGCCGCTGAGTCAGCCCGATCTCACTTGACAAAGTCGTATGGCGGCAGCGCCACCGGCCAATTCTTCACGTTTGAGTAAGGATGTTGAATCAATATAGGATTCAAGGACATGTCCAAGTGTTGTTTGCCACAAAGTGTGGACAGCCCGAGTCGGAATCCGTATTCTAGCGTCCAACGCCGGGGAAACCGGCCGGTCGGCCATTGGGCGGGCGACGCAGAAATTGTCGCCCTTCGAGGCTCGACAACCCTTAAGGAGTCCAGGATTGACGGGGTCAATTCGGAATCGGGGTACAGGGGACAACACGGCGCGGTCATCGAGGACGCGCCGCGGACTAATTCGGGGTTAGGGGTTGTGCGCATGAATCGGACCCAGGTCAGGGTACCATTTTCGGAAATCACACGTCGTCGACCGACGATCGCTGCGGCGCTATCGTCGCTGCTTCTCACCGCCGGAATATTGGCCGGCGCAGCCGAACCGGCCCACGCCGCCGATCATCACCACCACAAAGCCAGCTCCATGAGGAGCCACAAGGACGCTCCGCCGCTCGGCGTCAAACCGATCTATGAGTCCATCGTGGTGGATGCCAACAACGGTCGGGTCTTGCATCAGGTCAATGCCGACACGCGCAGCTATCCCGCATCCCTGACCAAGATGATGACTCTCTACATGCTGTTCGACGCCCTGGCGAAGGGCAAGGTCCACCTCGATACGCCTATCAAGGTCTCCGCCCACGCCGCCGCCCAAGACCCCTCCAAACTGGACCTGGCGCCCGGATCAACCATCGCCGTGGAGCAAGCCATCTATGCCGTGGTCACCAAGTCGGCCAACGACGTGGCCGTGGCCATCGCCGAACATCTTGGCGGCAGCGAGGAACACTTCTGCGCCCTGATGACAGCCCGTGCTCATGCTATTGGGATGACCCGCACCCAGTTCCGCGACGCGTCGGGCCTGCCCAACAAGGGGCAGCTGTCCACCGCCCGCGACATGGCGATCCTGGGCATGCGCCTGATGACGGAATTCCCCCAGTATTTCCCCTATTTCTCGCGGACAGAGTTTCCCTATGGCGGGGCGATGATCCACACCCATAATCACCTGCTCGAAAGCTACGACGGTGCCGACGGAATCAAGACCGGCTATACCGCCGCTTCCGGCTTTAATCTGGTGGCCTCGGCGCGCCGCGGCGACGCGCGCTTGATCACCGTGGTCTTCGGCGGCCCCTCGGCCAAGATCCGCGATCAGCATGTGGCGGCGCTGATGGATGCCGGATTCAATGTGCTGACAAATAACCCAACCGCCGTTGCCAACGCCCAGTCCATCGATCCTTTCCCGGCCACGATCCCCGACGCCGCTCCCTCCGACGCCGTGCAGACCGCATCGACGGAGGACGGCCCGGCGCCAACGCCGGCCGGTGCGACGACAATGTCCGCCGCGACTGATACCGTCGCGCCGGCTCCGGTTCCGCCTGTAACCGTCGCGTCGCTCCAGCCGGAACCGTCAGCCGGAGATATGGACGACACCATCGCCCAGAAACTCGCGACGACTGACGTACCGGCGCCGCCCCTGGCCGCCACCGCAACGCTTGTTCCCGAGCCCGGAACAAGAACCGTTCGGGACAAACACGCCGCCAAACATACCGCCAAATACGTACCATCGCCCGAGCCCGAGCCCGCGACCGCCAACGCCACCTGGGGCATCCAGGTCGGCGCCTTTGCCAATCGCACTGTCGCCGAGGAGAAAGCCGCGGAAGCGAAGGAAAAAGTGCAGGCCACATTCGCTGCCGCCGCGCCCCGGATCGTTCAGGTCCGGGCCAAGCACGGCGTGCTCTATCGCGCGCAGGTGGTCGGCCTGAACCGCAAGGAGGTCATGAAGGCCTGTCATCTTGCGGCCAAGATCGCCCACGGCGGATGCAAGTCGGTCGCCCCCGACCCGACCCGCGTGGCGATGCGATAGCGCCTGTTTACACAGGCATCTCTCAGGACCGAGCGTTCCTGCGGCTTACGCCGTCAGCGAAGGATGGCGGGTGTGAAAGTCCGTCACGCGCTGAAAGGCGGCGCCCGCGCGGATCAGCGCGGGCTCTGACAGTTTCCACCCGGCGAGCTGCAGCCCCACCGGAAGCCCGCTGTCCGTGAAGCCGCCGGGCAGGCTGATGGTCGGCAGTCCGGCTAGGTTGAACGGCGGCGTGAAACGCGCCACGTGGCCCAGAACGCTCATGTCGTCCCCGGCGGCCTCCACGTCATCCCATGTCGGCAATATACGGCCCAGTCCGGGCGTCAGAATCAGATCGACATCCCGAAAGACCGCCTGCAGCCGGCCGGTGAACCGGTCGCGGGCCTGGTAGGCACGCGCCACCGAGAGCGCGTCGAAACTGGCAGCGCGCGTCAGAAGGCCGCGCAGCTCGGGGCCGTAGCGATCTGCCTTTTCGGGGAAATGCTCGGCATGCGCCGCCGCCGCTTCGGCCATGAGAATGGGCATCAGAGCGGCCACTTCTCCGTCGGCCGTCGGGAACGCGATCGGGTGGATGCATGCGCCCAACCCAGCGAACACTTGGACAGCATGATGCACCGCCTTCACGATCGGCTCAGGCATGTCGCCTGTGGCAAAAGTCCAGTCAATGCCGATGACAAGATCGCTCACACCGCCGCCGATCATGGCGAGGTAATCCGGAACCGGTTCAGAGAGCGCTGTAGGATCATCGGGGTCGGCACCGGCGATGACCTGCAGAATGGCGGCCGCATCAGCGGCCGTTCGGGCCATGGGCCCGATGTGATCGAGGCTTTCGCTGAGAGGCATCAGGCCATGGCGGCTCACACGTCCCCAGGTCGGCTTGATGCCGGTAAGGTTGTTGGCCGCCGAGGGCAGGCGGATCGAGCCGCCGGTATCGGTGCCAAGCGCGCCGTAACAGAAGCCTGCCGCCACGGCGACGCCGGAGCCACTGGAAGAGACTCCCGTCCAGTGCGCAGCGCTCCACGGATTGACTGGACGCGGCAGGGTTGGGTGATGGGCATGCGTTGCGCCCTCGGTCATGTGCAACTTGGCGATCAGGACGGCACCCGCACGCTTCAGCCGTTTGACCACGGTTGCGTCAGCGTTCGGACGAAAATCCTTCATGATTTCCATCCCGGCGGTGGTCGGAAGGCCCTCGGTCCAGAAGATGTCCTTGATCCCGATCGGAACGCCGTGAAGCGGCCCACGCCAGAATCCGGACGCAATCTCCGCGTCCGCCTGACGCGCGTCCTTCAGCGCTGTGTCGGCGAGGAGCATGAGGATGCTGTTCAGCCGATTGTCGTGGCGGGCGATACGGTCCAGAAGCGCGCGCGTGACCGCCTCGGACGTCACCTCTCCACGCCGTATCCGCGCGGAGATATCCAAAAGGCTGAGATTATGGATTGCCCCGGTCATGTCTATTGAACTCCGCCCACGCGGCTACGATTCGCCTCAATGCCCCGCTGATTCCGTCGGCAGGTCCAACCCGCTCAGCTTGAGTTGGGCGGCGAGGCTGGCCTTGAGTTTCTCCAGCCGTTCCGGCGTATCGGCTTCGGCCCGGGCCACCAGCACCGCTTGGGTGTTGGAAGCGCGCAGCAGCCACCAGCCGCCGGTTTCCTTCACGCGCACGCCGTCGATGTCCGACACCTGGGCGCCGCTCGCCGACAGGCGCGCTTTGACTTCGTCTACCACAGCGAACTTGCGGGTATCGGCACATGGAAAGCGCAGCTCCGGCGTGTTCACCATATGCGGCATACGATCGTAACGGGCGACGAGGTCGTAATCGGCGCGGCTGGCCATGATGTTGAGAAAGCGCATGGCCGCGTAGATGGCATCATCAAAGCCGTAGTAGCGATCGGCGAAGAAGATATGTCCGCTCATTTCGCCGGCCAGCGGTGCCTTGGTCTCGGCCATCTTGTTCTTGATCAACGAGTGTCCGGTTTTCCACATGACGGCCTGGCCGCCCATGCGCGTCACTTCGTCGAACAATGCCTGGCTCGCTTTGACGTCGGCGATGATCGGCGCACCCGGCCGCTGACCGAGAACGTCTTCCGCCAGGATCTGCATGATCTGGTCGCCCCAGAGAATGCGGCCACGGCCGTCGATCACGCCGATGCGATCTGCGTCGCCGTCAAAGGCAAAGCCGACGTCGGCCCGTTCGGCCTTCACTGCCGCCTGAAGCTGTTCCAGATTCTTCGGCACCGTGGGATCGGGGTGATGGGCGGGAAAGGTTCCGTCGATAACACCGTTCAACACCACATGACGCCCGGGAAGTTTTTTCACCAAGGCGGTGACTGCTTCGCCGCCGGAACCGTTACCGGCATCCCACACGGCGGTCAGCGCCCGTGATCCGGCGAAGTCTTTGAGAATGCGCCCGATATAGTTTTCGAAGACCGGCACATCGGCGACGGTGCCCGATCCCGCCTCCACGTCCCCGGCCGCAACGATCTCGCCAAGCCGTTTAATGTCGGCGCCGAAGAACGGCTTGCGGCCGATCATCATCTTGAAGCCGTTGTGAGTGGGCGGATTGTGAGAGCCGGTGACCATCAGGCCGCCGTCGGCGCCAAGTTCGAAGGTGGCGTAGTACAACATGGGCGTTGGACCGCGCCCGATGCGCTCGACCGCGATGCCCACGGCCCGTAGCCCCTTCACGACCGCAGCCTCCATGTCGGGCGAACTCACCCGGCCGTCGTAACCGACGCAGACCCGGCGGCCACCAGCGCGACGCACGAGAGTGCCGAAGCCGCGCCCGACCGCCTCGGCATCCGCTGTCGACAGAGTCTCGCCGACGATGCCGCGAATGTCATATTCGCGCAAAATGGTGGGATCAAAAGTATGGGTGAAGGACATGGGGGTTTTACGCTGAAATGAGTGGGGAAAGATGAACGACCGCTCGGCTTATGGACGAAGCCGCCGGGTTACGCAAGTGACCGGGAACAGACCCGCGCCATACACGTTTTACGTCGCAACGGCTTTCAATTTACAATGTAGCGGGAAAACGCTTTAAGAGACCTTCCCGTAGCGTAACCCGGATACCCCACCATGATAGACCGTCTCTACCGTTGGGTGTTAAGTCTCTCCGCGCGCCCCAACGCCGAGTGGGCCCTGGCGGCGATGTCCTTCAGCGAAGCCAGTTTTTTCCCCCTACCCCCGGATATCCTCCTTATTCCCATGGTGCTGGCACGACGGGACCGGGCGTGGTGGCGAGCGCTCATCTGTACCGTAAGTTCGGTGCTAGGGGGCTTGCTCGGCTACGCCATCGGCGCCCTGATGTACGACACCGTCGGACAATGGCTGATCAATCTCTATGGCCTGCAAGAGAAAGCGGTGCAATTCCACGATCTCTACGCCCGCTGGGGACTATGGGTGATCCTCATCAAGGGCCTGAGTCCAATCCCCTTCAAGCTGGTGACCATCGTCAGCGGCATCGCGCATTTCAATTTGGTGGTCTTTGTGGCGGCGTCGGTGGTGACCCGAGGCCTGCGGTTCTTCATCGTCGCCGCGCTGCTGCGGCGCTATGGCCAGCCGATCCAGGACTTCATTGAACGCCGGCTCACGCTGATCGCGTTTGCGGTCCTGATCGCCATCATCGGCGGCTATGCTCTGCTGCGATATGTTTGAGACACTTCAACAGCAACGAGCACTCCCCCGCCCGTAACGGGCGTCTTGCCGCTGGCGGATGAACGCGGCGTAGTCGAGACAGGGGGCTTCCGGATGGACCCCGCGCTGGTGCTCCAGATAGCTGTCATAGTCGCCGACCCCGCACATGAGATGCGCCGTCCGGCGCAGAATCCGCAGTCCGTTTGCAGCCTCAAACCCGAGCCGGGAAACGCTTTCGCTCAAAGAGCGCCGCAGGGTCGATCCGCGCTTCATGCGCGCACCGTCGCGGTTGCGCCGCCATCGGCCAGAGGAATCCCGATACGCACCGCGCGCAGCCCGAATATGACCATGGCGATGACAACGCCCGCGAACAAGGCGCACATGCCCGCGTTGACGATGTCGTTCACCAGCAGCTGAGTCATTTGCGCAGCGTCCTTGGCGGGGGCCAGTAGCCGGCCGTCGGCGATGGCGGCCTTCACCAGCTTGGCATGGGCGAGAAAGCTGATTCTCGGATCACTATGAAACAGCTTTTCCGCCGCCGCCGTCAGGGTACAGACAAGCAGCCACGCGGACGGCACCAAGGTCACGAGCAGGCTTCGTCCCCGCCCGGCCTTGGCGAACACCACGGTGGCCAGAGTCAAAGCGATGGCCGCGAGCATTTGGTTAGCGATGCCGAATAGCGGCCACAGGGTATTGATGCCACCGAGGGGATCGATGACGCCGCGGTATAGGAACCATCCCCAACCGGCCACGCAAATGCCGGTGGCGAGCAGGTTGCCCGCGAAAGACGTCGTGCGGCCCAGGCGTGGACTCACGAGACCAAGCAGGTCCTGGGTCATGAAACGCGCCACCCGCGTCCCGGCATCGATGGTGGTCAGAATGAACAGTGCCTCGAACAGGATGGCAAAATGGTACCAGAAGGCCATCAACCCGCCGCCACCGAGGATGTGCGACAGGATTCGCGCCATGCCCACGGCGAGAGTCGGCGCGCCGCCGGTGCGAGACAGGATGGTTTTCTCACCCACATCCTGCGCCGCGGCCGCGAGAGCGTCCGGCGTGATCGTGAAGCCCCAGTCTGAGATCACCTGGGCCGCCTGATCCACCGTTCCACCGATCAGCGCGGACGGACTGTTCAAAGCGAAGTAAAGGCCGGGCTCCAGCGCGCAAGCCGCCGTCAGCGCCATGATCGCGACAAAAGACTCCATCACCATGGCGCCGTAGCCGATGAACCGTGTGGCGCTTTCCCGGTCCACCATCTTCGGTGTGGTGCCGGAGGAAATCAGCGCGTGGAAGCCGGATACGGCACCGCACGCAATGGTGATAAACAGGAATGGAAACAGGGAGCCGGAGAAGACCGGCCCGCTTCCGTCGACAAAACGGGTGACGGCGGGCATGTGCAACGCCGGCATAACGATCACGATCCCGACCGCGAGAAGCGCGATCGTTCCAACCTTGAGAAAGGTGGAGAGATAGTCGCGCGGCGCCAGCAACAGCCATACCGGGAGAACCGCGGCGACAAAGCCGTAGCCCATGAGCAGCCACGCCAGTGTACGTCCATCCAGCGTAAAGAGCTCCGCCCACGGCGGATCGGCGGCGACCCCCGCCCCGCCCCATAAGGCCAGCATGAGAAGGACGAAGCCGATGATCGAAACTTCGCCAATCCGGCCTGGTCTTATGAAACGCAGATAGACGCCCATGAACAAAGCGATGGGGATGGTCATGGCAACGGCAAAGGTCCCCCACGGACTTTGGGCCAAGGCCTTGACCACAACCATCGCCAGCACCGCCAGCAGGATGACCATGATAGCGAATACACCGATGAGCGCGACAATACCTGCGGTACGGCCGAGTTCGTCGCTGATCATCTGGCCAAGGCTGCGACCGTCGCGTCGTACGGACAACACCAGGATCACAAAATCCTGAACACAACCGGCAAGCACCGCGCCAACCAGAATCCACAATGTGCCCGGCAGATACCCCATCTGCGCCGCCAGGACCGGCCCCACCAGGGGGCCCGCCCCGGCAATGGCCGCGAAATGATGGCCGAATAAAATGGGTGTCGGCGTGGCCACATAGTCCAGCCCATCGGCATGGCGCACCGCCGGCGTGAGCCTGCCATCATCGAGAGCCAAAAGATCGACGGCGATATACCGGCTATAAAAACGGTAGCCGACCGCATAGGTGGTCAGCGCCGCGACCAGAAGCCAAACAGCACTGACGCTCTCGCCACGACGCAATGCCAAGACGGCGAAGGCCGCCGCACCAACCGCGCAGACAAGCGCCCATAGAACGACCTGGATTGAGTTTCTCAACGGGCCCCCACCGCTGCAAAACCGCTCTATCGCGAACCAGGGCGGCCGATACAGGTGTATTGAAAGCCGGCCGCAATCATATCCGCCGGTACGTAGATATTCCGCAAATCCACAAGGATCGGCGCTTTAAGCAAGCTCTTCATGCGACGCAGATCAAGATTGCGGAACTGATTCCATTCCGTGAGCAAAGCAACAGCGTCGGCACCGGTCATGGCATCATAGGCATCGCTGCAATGAACGATGCCGGTCAGCAGGTGTTTGGCTTCCTGCATCCCTTCCGGATCGAACGCTCGCACCGTCGCGCCAGCGCGTTGCAAGGCCGGCACAATGGCGAGACTTGGCGAATCACGCATGTCGTCCGTGTTCGGCTTGAACGTCAAGCCAAGGATGGCAATGGTCTTGCCGGCAACGCTACCACCACAAGCGGCAATAATCTTGTCGGCCATGAGCACTTTGCGCCGCTCGTTCACGTCCACAACCGTCTCGATGATGCGCAACGGCGATCCGAAATCCTGCGCGGTCTTCACGAGGGCCAACGTATCCTTGGGGAAACACGAACCACCGTATCCGGGACCAGGATGGAGAAATTTCTTGCCGATGCGGCCGTCGAGGCCGATCCCCCGGGCCACATCGTGCACATCCGCGCCGACTTTCTCGCACAGGTCGGCGATTTCATTGATGAAGGTGATCTTGGTGGCCAAGAATGTG
>SCTM01000075.1 GCA_004297485.1 Rhodospirillaceae bacterium | reverse complement strand
TACGAAGGTGATTAGGCTCGAAGTGCCTAGCAGTGAACCTCCCATGGTCCCGAAGCCGTCAACGTAGAGGGCTTTTTCGATGTTCGGAACCTTACCCTGCGACTGGATGTTCGTGGCGGCGGTAAGTCCAATAAACTTTCCGATACCGCCGTAAAAGTCGACGATAAAGAAGACCAACATCACGGGTGCAAAATGCGGGTTCTTTAATACAGACAAAATGTTCGCTTGGCCGATAGCCAAGAACATATCTGACGAAAGTTGAGCGGGCTTGTCTGCCACGATTCCAAACACCCTACACAGGATCGCGCCCACGATGATTGAAACGAGCATGCCACCAGGAAACTTGAACAGCTTTAAGCCAAGCAAGAATGCAACAGCGAACGTAATATACATGATGACAGCTTCGTGCGAAGCGAGGCTGGTCGTGTGCATGCTCGCCAGATCCGGCAAGCCGTCCTTGAATGCAACGATTTTGGCTAGGAATAAGCCGATGGTCGCGACGAACACGCCGACGCTGACGCCAATATTGATCTTCAAACCTGAGGGGATGGAATCGATAATGGCTTGGCGGAAAGGCAAGACAGTAAGCAGGACGCAAAGAACGCCGGACCAGAAAACGGTTCCCAGAGCGTCCTGCCAACTCAGGCCTAGAGTGCCAACTACGACAAACGCAAAGAACCCGTTCATTTCAAGGCCGGGTGCGACTGCAAACGGGAGGCGAGCCCAAAGGCCCATAATGATCGTCGCAACGCCCGACGCGATGACGGTTGCGAATAGCACGGCGCTAACGTTCATGTGTGCGTTAGCGAGGATCGATGGATTGACTACAAAGATGTAGGCGAGGCTCAGGTACGTGGAAATTCCGGCAATAACCTCGCGAGACAGTGTGCTCTCGCGGGCCTCAAGACCGAAATAATCTCCCGCCGGACTTGTCGTTATCGTTGCCATACTGCCTCCAAGCGCGGCTCTCGATGCGGAGTCGCTTCGTCATCCGAACGCACTACTCACAAACGCGCGGCAAGCGAGCGGCCACCATTAAATGCTGCGGCTCCCTAATTGAGCACGCTGCGGATTGCATAGCTTAGATTTGATGGTTGAACAGCGACCCCTCTTCTTCGAACTTTTTGGCTGCTCGAAGTCCCGAACTCGCCCTCTAAAATCTGACATTGATTCGTATGTTCGCGCAAGGGAAAACAGTTTAAATCTCACCCTTTGCTTGTCCAGATATGAACGATGCCAGGGTCCCCAAACCAGGGTTCGTTCGACAGCGCCTGATCCAGGAGGCTTTCGAGAACGGCAATTATGTCGCGCTTTATTGTCTTTGTGAGGATGATGTAAGTCCCAAGACTCGCCCGGTGGTGAGTAGAGCTCGTTCCTCAATTTCACCCGCCCCCAACCTCGGATCAACCCGGGCCGCGAAATTCCAGCTTCATCGGTCGGCTAGCCGCGCCTCCAGCGCACGACAAGTCATGACAACTCCCGACACGCAGAAAAGCAATTTAGAAGCAATGAGTCATGATTTTCGGTGACGGTCAAATCTTCGTAAGCCTGAAAGATCAAATCCATCGTCTCGGCGTACCCTGCCACTTCCTGCTCGTCGCGGGTCTTGAATCATGTTGCCGTGAGATTGGACAGCAGGGTTGAGGTCGCACCCGCAAGGGGCCGCTCCTAACGAGCCAGTCCTGGCTCCGAAATCAAAAAGGGAGCCGGAGGCTCCCTCAGAGATTTGGTAAAATGGTGCGGGTAAAGGGAATCGAACCTCCACGTCCTAGGGACACCAGATTTTGCATACCACTATGGCTTCCCCACGCTCGCCTCCGCGCCTAGGCATGAAGTATTTCATGCTTTGCGATGCTGTGACGTTGAATGAGAGGAGGCTTTTCGCCAATGACCCATTTATATTCTACCTTTGCCATTGGCTATCCTGCGGTAATTATTCGGCAGCCATAACATCGGGCATTTGATCCCATGTTCTGCGGTTGAGTTTGCGTCCGTTCTTCTTCTTGGGACGCT
Organism: Rhodospirillaceae bacterium; assembly: GCA_004297485.1. GTDB lineage: Bacteria > Pseudomonadota > Alphaproteobacteria > Rhodospirillales > Rhodospirillaceae > SCTM01. The sequence continues at coordinate 2,296 of SCTM01000075.1, read as the reverse complement.
GTTTACCATCAGGACCCCACCCACCCCATTGTTTGAAGAAGAATGCCGCACCATACCTCGTCGCGGCGAATCAGTTTTGAATCGGTTGCGACTGCAATCTACTTGAAGTGAAACAAAATGTGAACATCCAGAATTATGAGACATCGGCTTTTCTGGAAATTCCAATCATAAACAGTCCTTTCCTCCAAATTTAGGCCGCTACGTGAGGCACAAGCATCTCACCTGCCCGAGGCCATCATGCCGGCGTCCGCCTTACGCTCTCCAAAATGAGGACACGAGCAGATTGGTGGTGAGTGAGGGGATCTCCCGACCTGCACACCAGCGTGTGCGCGAGTGGACGGTTGGGGAAACCGTGTGACGGTCACTGTCCTTGTCGCGAAGCGCCGGGATGCGCGTCAGGACTGAAATACTTCGAGGCCGTGTGGCAAACGCAAAAAGAATACGATCGTATGGTGAGTGACTGCACTGAGGTCATTTGTATTCACCGATGATTCATTAAGCTTTGTTACAGTTGCTATCTGTCCGCTCAAAAGAGCCGACAACAGGAGCACACGATCATCTTTCGCTCCGGAAAGGGTTGGCGGCTTTGGCCCTTCCCATCGCACTAAATGGATTTGTGGGTTTTTCCGTTGGTTCCGCGTTGGCCGCGATTGCTTGGAGCGGCTATCACTGGCTCATCAATCGACATTACGGACATGAGACCTCATCAGCCTATGGCGAGGCCAAGTGGGCGAGTGCTCGTGAACTGAAGGCGGCTGGTCTTTTCAGTAACGACGGCATAGTTATCGGGCGCCATCAGCGCCGAATGCTGCGTTTTCGCACGGATCGACATTTACTCACGCTCGCGCCCAATAGAGCGGGCAAAGGTGTTTCGGCAATCATTCCAAACCTGCTCACTTGGCCGGGTTCAATGATCGTCATCGATCCGAAGGGGGAGAATACCGTTGTTACGGCACGGCAGCGGCTTGCGATGGGTCAGCATGTTTATGTGCTTGACCCTTGGGGTATCACGGGACTTCCGCAATCGCGTTTCAATCCATTGTTGGAACTACACCCGGACGACGAAGATTTAATTGAGGATGCGGCCCTGCTCGCCGAAAGTCTGGTCGTGCCCAGCTCCAAAGCCGAGGATGAATTTTGGAACGGCGAAGCCCGATCATTCATCGCCGGCCTCATCATGCACATCGTTACAACCGAGATCCCGCGTCACCGGAATCTCGGCACGTTGCGCCATTTCCTGACACTCGGCGACGAGGATTTCGCGACCTTGCTCGCAGATATGCTCAAAAATAGCGCGGCGTTCGGCCTTGTCGCCCGCACTGCGCAGCGGCTCCTACAGAAAACCGACCGTGAAAGATCGGGGGTTGTCTCTACGGCTCAATCGCAGACACATTTTCTTGATAGCCCACGGATGACGGATGTTCTCTCCGACTCAGACTTCGGGCTGAAAGCGATCAAACCCACCGGGACTACAATTTATCTGGTATTGCCGACTGATCGTTTGGCCACGCATGGGCGCTGGCTGCGCCTCGTCATTGGGCTATGCGTATCCGCCCTCACCCGCGACCGGACATCGCCTGAGTATCCCGTCCTATTCCTTCTTGATGAGTTCGCCGCGCTCGGGCGCTTGCAGGTCATCGAAACAGCGCTGGGATTGCTCGCCGGGTACGGCGTCCTGCTATGGCCGATATTACAAGACTTGGCGCAATTACAGGACCTCTACCCGAAGCGGTGGCGATCATTTGTCGCGAATGCCGGCATGGTGCAGGCATTCGGCGTCAATGACATTGGCACGGCGGAATATCTGTCAAAGGCCCTCGGTCAACGCACTGCGATAGTCCGTCATCACGGCCGCAGCGGTGAGCCACATAGACCACAGGGTTCCGAGAACTTCTCGCCAATGGCGCGACCGCTGCTGATGCCGCAAGAGATAATGCGTATGCCTTGGCACCAGCAACTGATCTTGCTGAATGGCGAAAGGCCAATCGCCTGTACGCGGGTACGCTACTACGCCGAGCCAGAATTCGAGGGGATGTTTGATGCAAATCCGATGATAAGCGGCTACAGCGGTTGAGGTGTTAGATGGATTATCGACGCAATACACAGCAATTTCTTGCCCCTCCCGCGACAACGATACTGCTCTATGCGGCTGACGGCCTAGCTGTGTGGAAGGAGCAATGGACTCCTTCGGGTAGGCCACGAACGCCCGCCCTTTCGGTATGGGTGCCCATCTTTCACGAACTGGCTGGTTCAGCGGACGGGATGTGTATACTCCAATCGCTCGCAGAAGCCGGGA
>SCTM01000074.1 GCA_004297485.1 Rhodospirillaceae bacterium | reverse complement strand
CGGGCCGGGCTGTATCACGTCTCAAAAAATCCCTTGCCGCGTCAAGTCCAGCCCTGTCCAGCCGCACGCTGCCGAGCCTTGCCGAGCTCTGCCACGCCGGGCATCGCGTCATCACGTCATCCGCGAAATGCTTCCAGTGTCCCGGCGATCGGCAACCGCGCCTGGCTGCTCCCGACTGCTTCCTTCACCCGTTTGACCGACGCCTCTTTCGTCGCGAAGGCAATGGCGCCGAACACCGAGGCATAAGCGTTGTGCCGGATGCGGACCTCGTTCGGCATGGCCGCGAAGTCGCCCACAGCTGTGATCGTGTGCAGGCCGCGCCGGGAGAGACGGCGTATGCGGCCGGTCACATTCTCGCCCGTCGAGACGATCTCGATATCGTTCAGGCGCTTGAAGCCGACGTTCGTCACCACGCCGAACACAATGCGGTCACGCCGGAGAGCCATGCGCCGCGCAGTCACGAGATAATGACGCCCGTCGTTCTGGACGTCGCGCGAGATGATGGCGGAAAGCTCCTCGTACTTGACGAGATCGCCGATCGCGGCCTGTTTCAGGCGTTCATAGAGGAATATCGAATCAACCGCCGCTGACTGAACGGTGTGGATGTTTTCCGGTTTTTCCATAATCTAGATTACCCGTCCCCTGTAGAACCCATTGAACCGCGGCACGCGGATCAGGTCATAGTCGCGGCCTTCAACCGTGATTACCTCCGGCGAATCATTGAGTTCCCTGATATCAAACCGGCACATCAGTCCTTCCTCACAGGATTCGCCCCGCTGCAGCTTCCACCATTCCTCCATGTAGAGCGCATTCGGATGCCAGTCTTCCCAGCGCAGCACGTTCGGCGAATGGTAGTTTAGATTCTTCCCGCCAAAATAACGCGTCCATTTATCGACGAATTCGCGAACTCCACGCGCGATGCGCTCATTCGCCGCCGGATCACTTGTCGCGGTCGCATGATGCGCGATCCGGACCTCGGGCGCCCCCGCGCACTTCCAGCCCGCCATGCGGATTCTTAAAGCCAGATCACATTCATTCTGGTGCCCGATGGTTTCGTCCATCCCTCCCACTTCGGCATGGCAAAGCCGGTTCATCACCCACGCGAAGCCGGCCGCCCACTGAACCTCCGTGTAGGGGCCGCGCGGGATCATGTAAGCGCCGCCGTTCGGAAAGATGATTCCGATCTCGTGGAACCTGTCGAGATACGAGCACAGCGTTTCATCCCAGCCCGGCGTCAGGATCTCGACGTCATTGTCCAGATACGCGATGTATTCACTTTGCGCGTGCGCGAGGATAAGGTTCACCGCGCCCGCGTAGCCGGCGTTCGATACGGGCTGGATGATCGAATAGCGCGGGTCACGGCTGACGTGGTCGAGAATGATCTGAAGAGCCTGGTTTCCGGCCTCGTCGGCTGACGGGTTATGTACGACGACGCAGGACCAGTCGGTCGTGGACATCGCTTCGATCGAGGCGAGCGTCGCCCGCAGCTTTTCCGGGTTGCGGTACGAGGCCACGCCGATATCGAGACGGCGGCTCATTGCGGTTTGCCTTTTTCGGCTCGCGCGCTGAGATACGGCCCGTCGTGGTCGCCTTGATCAGGACGGTAGCGGAAGCCGCGCGACAGCGTTCTCAGCACGGCGCGCACGTCTGTGCCGCTGTTGAGCGCCCTGGAAATGCGCTCGAAATCCTCGTCGGTCCCGTAGCCGATTATCACATCTTTCAGCTTGCCGGGAAAACCGATCTTGTTAAGCGTTACTTCAGCCGGATCGTATTGCCGCATGCGTTCGATGTTTTCATCCTGCAGACACACAAAGACGCTGTACTCGGTCGCGCTGACCTGAAACGGGATCACAAACATACCGGCCTCACCTTCTGCCCCGCACGTACTTCTGCCACACGTACTCGCCCCCCGCCAGCCAGCCGAAGGCGAAGCCGCCCGCCATACCGATAAGCAGAGCCGCGATTACGTTCATCGTTTCATCCGTCCGTGATAGCGTCC
>SCTM01000073.1 GCA_004297485.1 Rhodospirillaceae bacterium | reverse complement strand
TTTTCACCGAAGAAATCAGTACATCTGACTTCGGTATCAAAGGCTTTAGGGTGTTCCAGCATATAGCCAAGTATTTAGCGGACCTCTACGCGGCCAAAAGCCACGTTTGTTGTTGATCCGCCGCACCCACGATTGCAGTGCCCTTCGCAGTCGCGCCAGCCTCGCGATAGATCGTCGCGATACCAGAGAAACCGCTCACTACCTGCTTCTGCGCACCGCCGACCATGATGATTCCTGGATTGCCGCCGGCCGTCCAGCAGTTCGCGATCACGCCTTTCAGGGCCGTGACGTTGAACGCGCCAGTTACCGTGGAATCGGTCGGAGCGAGGATCGATCCGCCAGAGGTCCAGCCAGGCGTGGTTTGCGCCGTGCCAGTACCCATCGAGGTCGAATTCCCCGTCATCGATGCGCCGGATGGCATCGTCAGCCACGACTCAAGAGACGCCGTGGAACGCGCTACCGACGCACTACCTGCCGAGCTACCCTGGTTCTGCGTCAGGGCGTACTCGATGTCGCGCTTCAACTCCCCAAGACGCTTGGCGACCTGATACGACATTTCACTCGACCGCCCTGCCTTGTCTACCGCCTGCTGCGTGTCGGTGACGACCGCGTACTTCGTTGCGATCTGGCAGTAATTGCCCAGCCGCGAAGTCGGGCTGGAAGTGCCACCCGATGCGTCGTCTCCTTCAATTGCCTTGTTGGCGGCAGCAGAGCCGAGGGCGTCTGTTTGCCCAACTCTGTTACTTTCAGCCGAAAGGCTTACTGACCATATTGCTACGAATATGGCGAATGCCAATTTCTTGCACTTCATGAGCTTCATTTATTCCTCATGTTCGGACTATCGCTTCCCTCGCGGGCCTTCTCGCTTAGTCTCTCACGGCGCATTTCTGCTTCCGCCTTGTTGCCCCATCGGGCGTCCAAGTCAATCAGAGAAGGTTTTACATGAGCAGCTTTTGTCAACTCATGGAGGACAGCGGTTGCTTCTTTCCGACTCGCCATGGTCGTGAAAGGTGTTTCTGTCGGCGAAATCGAATAGATAACATCCTCAAGCATTTTGAGCTGTCCTCAAGAGAACCTTGAATCAATCCTCTCTGTCGCCTACTGCCTGGTACGTCTGAAATGCCATGGTTGGGACTGCCATACAAATTCTCCTTAGCTACAGGGCCGAGGGCTTAGCCCAGACGGCTCCTGATCACGGCGGCAGCATCTTCAATCTTGCCGCTCGTGCGCAATTGCTTCATCGCATTCGCCTCTCTCTGACGAGCCTGATTCACGTCCTGCACCGCGCCTGGCCTCACGACCTTGGGGGGTATCACGACTTTTTTATCAGACGGCGGGGCCTTTTTCTCGGCCTGCATATGGTCAAAGAGAGTCGCTTTGTGAAGCAACTTGAATGCTCTTGGATCTGTCCAGTTGACGACCTCTTCCTGCTTGTAGCCGTAGTTTTCAATCCCGGCTTTCATTAGCGATTGGTAGAGGGTGTCATTCCAGCCAGGAATGTCCGATTCGAGCTGAGTACGTGCTTTGGCGGCTGCTTCCTGCTTGGCCGCTTGTCTATCGGCATCGTGCTTCGCCAGGACTTCCTTCTGTTTTGACCGGATCGAATCCAAGGTCTGTGTGATCTGCTTTTTGCGGTTGTCAAGCCTCACATACTCGAAGGCATTGTTCTGCGCCAAGTCGTTCCAATCGACATTTCCGAGTTCCGACGCTGCGGTCTGGGAAACGAGATCATGCATGGTCTGAAGCTCTGATAGGTATTTCGCCCGCTCGGCTTCCACTGCTTTGCGAGTCTCCGTATGGAGTTGTTCGCGTTGCCGTGCGAGTTCCGCCGTCTTGCGGCTGTAGTCCTTTTGCCGCATGCGGTCGTTCTTCAGGTCTTTTACAGTGACCTTTTCCGTCACATCTGCGCCATCTTCGCCTTTTACGACGAGTTCCAATTCGATGGCTTCCAACTCATCGAGGGGAATTTCACGCCCTGGCGGCGCGTCCGCAGCTAGGTCTTCCCCTTCGATTTGCTTGTTAGGAGCGGCGGCTTCCTCTTGCTGCTCAGCAGGCTGTGCCGGCCGTTCCACTACTTGTTCTTGTGCAGGCTGACCCTGCGGAATGCGCTTGGCAGGCGAATTGCCTGGCTCGCTATTGATGATGGCCTGAATACGCTCTACGGCGTCAGGCGTGCCGCGTTTGTCTGCCGCGATGGGTGCTGGGGCTGCGGGAGCCGCTTGGCCGGGTTCCATGTCTATCTCCAGTTGACTGCTTGTTTCATGCGATCCATCGTGGACTGTTTGTGCTTGATCTGATCGGCGGCGAGTTTACCGCTTTCCATCGTGCCTCTGAGGAGGTCGCGG
>SCTM01000072.1 GCA_004297485.1 Rhodospirillaceae bacterium | reverse complement strand
ACAGGGGCGCCTTCCAGGTTGCGCGTCACGCGGCCCTGACCGATGCCTTCGGTGATCGAACTCCCTTCGGCCTTCAGCTGACCATGGGCATAATAATGATAAAGGGCCGCGCCCATGGGGTCGGCGAGGGCGATCTGGACATCCCGGTTGCGCTCCTTGAGGCCGATGCCCACGCCGGCAAAGGTTCCTCCGGTTCCGACCGAAGAAACAAAACCATCGACCTTGCCGTCGGTCTGTTCCCAGATTTCCACCGCCGTATCGCGGATGTGGCCATCGCGATTGGCCACGTTATCGAACTGGTTAGCCCAGATTGCGCCATTCGGTTCGCTGCGGGCCAGTTCCTCGGCCAGGCGCTGCGAGACTTTGACATAGTGATTGGGGTCGGCTGCCGCTACGGGCTTGACCTCGCGTACGTCGGCACCCAGGAGGCGAAGGAGATCCTTCTTTTCCTGGCTCTGGCTGTCGGGGATGACGATAACGGTTCGGTATCCCTTGGCATTGCCGACAACCGTAAGGCCGATGCCCGTATTTCCGGCCGTGCCCTCGACCACAACGCCGCCAGGGCGGAGCGTGCCCCGTGCTTCGGCATCTTCGATGATGTACTTGGCCGTGCGGTCCTTGATGGAGCCGCCGGGGTTGGCATATTCGGCCTTGCCCAGGATTGTGCAGCCGGTCGCCTCAGACGCTCCCTTAAGGCGGATCAGTGGCGTATTGCCGATGGACGAAACCGCGTCGCCATAAAGATGCGAACCACGGCCGTCGTTGGCTGCGGGAATCGGATGCTGAAAGGGGAGCGGCAGGAGCATGGACGGGATATCTCGTTATGCGTTGGAGACTGAAGAATGCTTATTCAGACCGGGTCCAACAGTGTAGCCAGGACCTATGATGAATCGTCTTACCTCAATGCGGATAAAACTTCCCCCAGAATTGAGGTCGGCGGCGGATTTTTCTCAAATGATGCAATGCCCCCGGCGGCTGCGCCTTGGGAGACATCGCTTGCAAGTCATTCCCAAAGTGTCTCCAAACACAGCCGGATGAGGGCTTGCCCAGTCACCCGATGATCGCCCAAGATTGCCGCCGGCTACTCCCCCCGCGGTCCTTTTTGATCGGGTTATCCTAGGTGATGTCCTCTCAAGTCGATACCACCATTACACCCGGCCGGAACGTTCCCGGTTCGTCCGCCCCAGGGGCGAGGGCGGCGTTTGCCTCGCGGTTCTATCAGTCGTCCGACGGCCTGCAGCTGCATTACCGTGAGTATGCCGGGCCATCCGATGCTCCGCTTACGGTCCTATGTCTACCGGGGCTGACCCGAAATGCCCGGGACTTCGAAGATCTGGCCCCCCATCTCGCCCGTCGCTATCGCGTGTTCTGCGCCGAATTCCGGGGGCGCGGCCTGAGTGCTTATGCGCCAAATCCCGCGACCTACGTGCCGCCGGTGTACGTAGGCGACATGGCCGCGCTGCTGAAAGCGGCAGGAGTGTCCCAGGTCGCGGTCATCGGCACCTCCCTCGGCGGGCTTGTGGCCACGTTGATGACCGCGGTCATGCCGGCAAAAATACTGGGCGTTGTGCTTAATGATATCGGGCCGGTGATCGATCCTGCTGGATTGGCGCGGATCGCCGGCTATCTCGGAAAGGGAAGGCCGCTCAAGTCCTGGGAAGACGCAGCTGCGGTCGTGGAGGATATGGACGGCGTCATCTACCCCGATTACGGCAAGGCCGACTGGCTGCGCATGGCGCGTCGCCGCTTTATCGCGACGCCCGACGGCGGCTTCCGGCCTGACTACGACTTCAAGATTGCTGAACCATTTGCCGGTGGCGCGACGCCAGACCTGTGGCCGTACTTCGCCCGCTTGCGCCTTGTCCCGACCCTTGCCCTGCGTGGGGCCACGTCCGACATCCTTGCGCCGGAAACCTTCGCCCGCATGGGCGAGGTCATCCCGGCACTACGCCGTGTCGAAGTGCCCAATCGCGGTCACACGCCGTACCTCGATGAACCATCCGCCCTATCGGCAATCGACACCTTCATGGCGGGATTGCCTCCGCGATTGGGAATGGCGAGGCGAATACGCCGCAGCCTATCCGCGGCGGGTTTTCTCGTGCGCCTGAAGTTGGCTGGAAAGATCTAGAGCGTGTTGCATTTAGGTGGGCACATAGCCGGCCTGTCTGAAGTAGTTTGAGCACTCATCTGGTGTGATGGCGTCGAGAGCGGCCGCCAGGGCTTGGTGAACCTCTTCGATGCTA
>SCTM01000001.1 GCA_004297485.1 Rhodospirillaceae bacterium | reverse complement strand
TGCTCCTTCAAGATTCCGATGATCTGCTCTTCCGTGAACCTGCTCTTGCGCATCGTCCGTCTCCTCCATGGAGAACAGAACCCTAACCCAAAATCGGGGGCGTTTCAGGGGAGCAGGTCATGACGCTATGAGAATGTCCCTCATTTTCACCAACGCTCTAACACCAATGGAAGAATACCGAGCCACTTAGATGGGAAGTAGCCAGCAACAATGTTGAAAGGGCCGAGCTTCTGGCGAGATGTAGGAATAGCGGCTGGTGTGACCGCGTTATTGTTCGCCATCATCACTCTTCCGCAGATTTATTTACAGAGGCAAAGACAACGGATAGCGGCAAATCCATCCCCTGGTTTTCTGGTCGTGGACCGGCAGTCGTTACCGCCTGGCCTGACTGAGACAATTCATTCATACAACCCACATTTATATGACATTGCTTTCGCTAAAGAGGAAAACGGCAAGCGCACATATCTCCGCGTCGAGGAAGACGATACGGCGGTTATTGCGATGCCGAAGGACGCGTCGGTCCGCGAGTTTGTTTTCCGCGATCAGACTGCAAAAGTATTCACGTTCCAAGATGTCACTACCGGGCGCATCACTTTTGATCTTTTTTGGGGTGCAAAAGGGAAGCAACGTGTGTCGATCACACTGACACAGACCCCGGGCGGTGACTATTCGCCAGACGACCTAGTCAAAATTCTAAATGCGATGAAGGACAGCTAGTCGCAGATCACAACCAATCGCCGGTGATCGCCATGCCTGACATGAACGAAAAAAAGACCGTGAAATAAATATTGATTAGACCAAACGCCGATACGAGGAGCCTCGCGCCGACCAATCTTAAAGCGAGGAAGATAGTTGCCGCGATAGCTAACCATGGGGCTACGAATATTGGATAGCTCACCCAAGATGGATTGTTATGCACGGGATGATGTTGCCAATCGACCCAGAACGTGCCTCCCCATAGACCTACGAAAATCCAAATAGCGGGAAGGACAAGAAGAACCCAGAGGGAGCTCCGCTGTGATTTGTCAACGCGGACGAGCGAAACGACCGCAAGCGATAGCAATATCGCAAACGGTACAGCGAACCACACCAATCCAAGTCCACCAACGGTAATGGCTTGGTATGCAAACCAAAGCGTAGTTCTTATCGGTCCCAAAAAAGTATTCATCGCGGCCAAGTCTACAGGCATAAACTCAGTCTTCCAATGATGTCTTCGCCTTCAATCCTTCCCCCATCCCATCGCTTCTCACTACTTTGCGCGATTTTGTCGATGTTTTTCAGCCCAAATACTGGATCACTCGAACACCAATCGAAGGCCTTTCACGAGGCGACGGCCATCCGCGTCAGGACGGCACGGGGGCACCATCGCCTACAATTTTTTGTTCGAGATAATTGCAGCTACGCTGCTGCCCCAGGCTTCTATTGCGGCCTTGCGCTCCGCAAGTAATTCGCTGCGCTGATAAATGCCGACAATGCCAGAGCGCGACATGCCACGGTGGTTCAATACACGTTCCACCACTTGGACCGAGTAACCCATTTCACTCATAGCGGTCGCGGCGGTGCGTCGCAGATCGTGAAGACGCCAATTATCGAAACCTGCGTTTTCATCCAGCGTTGCCTTGGCTTTGCTGACTCCGCTGAACGGCGTTTCCCCGGTCGTGCTGAAAAGCAACCCGTGCTTTGGAATCTTACCCTTCTTGACGCTCGGGAGCGACTTCAGCACTTTCACACTCTGCGGGCTGAGGTGAATGATATGGGCTTCGTTGTTCTTGGCGCGTTCAGCCGGTAACTGCCAGAGGCTCGCGTCCATATCAATTTCGGACCAACTTAATCCTAAGACCTCACTGCGCCGAGCCGCTGTCAGGATCAGAAGCTGAACAGAACGCCCGAACGGCCATCCCATGTTAACGGCGGCAATCCATATTTTCTTCAGTTCCTTGTCTGTTAAGACGCGATCCCGACTGTTATTTATGGTTTCAATCTCAATGCGGTCCGCAATATTCTCCGCAATCCAGCCTTTCCGGACACCGAGTTCTAGGATCGAGCGCAACACCAAAATCACTTGTCGCGCCATGTATGGAGCGCGTTGATGAACCGTCTCAATTAGGGTCTCTAACTCGGCGTATGTGAGGGCAGCGACATCTCGCTTATGAAGTTCATCGAGGTGGCTGTTAATAATGCGTTTGATCTGGTCCAGTGTCCGTAGGTTCTCTTTCTTCGCGATCCACGTGTCCGCTAGTATCTTGAACGTCCGTTCCTTAGCCAGCTTGTCGCGCTCTAGCGACGCCATCGCTGCGGTCTTCATGTCACGGATAGGATCGCCACCGTTTATCACCGACGCTCGGAGTTTCTCAGCAATGTCCTGCGCCTTGGAAAATTTAAGGTCGGGGCCGATCTCACCGATGGTGTACCGGCGGGCCGTGCCTTTCCGACCCGCTCCTTTTAGTCTGTACTGGAGGACGGCCACACGTCGCCCGTTGGGCAACACCCGAACGCCAAACCCGCGGATGCAGTCCTTCCCAGTATCCCAGACAAAGTACGTCTCTTCTTCTGGCTTTAACGCCTCAACCGCCGCCTTCGTCAAACGCTCGTTTGCCATATACCGACCCCAATGACCATGCTAGTAATCACATGGTAATCACAAGGGGCTTGGAGTCGTCAACTTTGACGGCACTTCATCGGCATAAAAATGGCTGTATTGAGCCATTTTTAGGAGTGGGTGGGCTTAGGTCGGCGTTGACGGGGGAGCCTACCACTTGTTCGTAATCAGTAGGTCCGCGGTTCAATTCCGCGCGTCGGCACCATTTTTAACTCAATGCGCTTATGCCGTTCGGAAAGCAGGGATGCCTACATTCATCTTGATCCATGGCGCGTTTCACGGCGGATGGTGCTGGGAACACGTGGTGCCGTTGCTGGAGGCGGCGGGTCATCGGGCGATCGCCCCTAATCTGCCGGGCATGGGGGGCGACCCGACGCCGCTCAATCAAGTGACGCTCGCGCGCACCGGCGACTTTGTCGCAAATCTCGTGCGTCTACAGCCCGAGCCGGTGATTCTCGCGGGGCACAGCCTGGGCGGTCTCGCGATCAGCGAAGCGGCGGAACGCGCGCCGGATCACATCGCCGGGCTTGTGTACGTCACCGCGCTGCTTGCCCCCAGCGGCGCCTCCTCACGCGATTTTCACGACCCGAGCCGGCAAGGTGAAAGCGCGGTGCGCGCCGCCGACCGTGTTGCGGACACCTTTGAATCGGCGCTTGCCCCTGATTTATTTTATAACAGCTGCGACACAACGGAAGTCGATCGCGCGATCGCGCGTCTGACGCCACAACCGGTTGCACCTTTGAACGAACCGGTGACCGTGACACCGGAACGCTTCGGCCGCGTGCGGCGTGCCTACATTGAGTGCATCGATGATCATGCCATCCCCCTCGCCCGACAGCGCCAGATGCAGGCGGCGCTGCCGTGTGATCCGGTGTTCACCATGACAGCCGATCACTCGCCCTTCCTGTGTGCGCCGGACGAGCTGACGAAACATCTCATCGCCGCGGCCGCCGCCATGACGCGGATGTGATAGTATCGGCTCGACGCGGATGCAAACCCGCGCGATCTATTTTTCAAGAGAATGAAAAACATGCCCACCGCCTTCGACTTCTCATTCATCGATCTTCAAGGCCGTCCGTTTCCACTGGGGCAATTTTCCGGGCGACCGATGGTGGTCGTCAACACCGCGTCCAAATGCGGCTTCACGCCGCAGTATGCGGGGCTTGAAGCCTTATGGCGGAGCCGTCGCGACCACGGGCTGGTTGTCCTTGGCGTCCCCTGCAACGACTTTGGCGGTCAGGAGCCGGGCGACGCGTCAACCATCGCCGCATTCTGCGACCGCACCTATGGAGTCGATTTTCCCCTCACGGCCAAGGTCCACGTGCGCGGGCCGGAGACCCATCCCCTGTTCCAGTGGCTGGCGCAGGAAGGTGGCTACTTTTCCCGCCCCCGGTGGAACTTCTACAAGTATCTCATTGGTCGCGATGGCTGCTTGCACGATTGGTTCGGCAGCATCACGCCGCCGGGCGCAGGCCGCTTCGTCAAGGCGGTGGAAAAGATCGTCGGCGGTTGATTGCCGCGTTCGACGACAGTCGGCGCTATTTGCGGAATTCCGTCTTCGCGGTCCATGACGCGGCGAGATATTGCGCGCCGCCGTGAGCGGCGTTTTGCACCAGCACGCGTTGCCCATAGGCCATGACGCGTGGACGCAATGGTTGCCTGGCTTTGACCTCGGCCAGACCCGCAAGCGCCGGGGGATAATCCGGCGCCATGTCCAGGGCTCGCTGGAACGCCATGGCGGCGAGGATCGGCTGCCCCATGGCGAGAAGGATATCGCCACGCAGGCAATGGGTGCTGGGTTTGGCGCCGCACGCCAGCGCAGTATCGGCGGCGGTAAGGGCATCCATCGCCTTGCCGCGTTTTATCAGTACCGTGGCGAGGTGGGCGTAAGGCGCGACTACGGCCGGATCGGCCGCGATAGCTTTTCGCAGGATGATCTCGGCTTCGTCGAGGGCACCACTCATGGTCAGGCTTTGGCCGAGCATGACGGCGGCATCCATGTCCCATACGCGTGCAAGCAAACGCCGCAACACTCCATTCGCGTCGGCCCAGCGCTGGGCACCGGTCAAAATCTGCGCGAGACGGGACAGGAATCCCGGACGTTCGCCGAAACGCTTGAGGGCATCCTCCAATATTCCGACGGCATCATCCACGTATCCCATTGTCGCCAGCGCGCCGGCCGACTCATCGACGACCAATTTATTGTCGGCATCTTCCGACGCCATGGCGACATAAAGCGCACGGGCGCGGTCGCGGTCGCCGGAATTCGCCGCGGCGTGGGCGGCGCGGCGATAGCCCTTAATTTTGACGCGCAGGTCGTCGGACATTTCTTCCATCACGTATGAATCGCGCCGTTGGCAGGTCGCCGGCACGGTGCCGAGAATTTCAGGGCGATGATGTAACCCATTCGAGCCGTGCCGCATTCAAAAAAATGAGCGGCCGCGCAAAAACAAACCGGGCCCGCGTGAGCAGGCCCGGTTTTTTATCTCGGATGTGGAGGGGATGCCCGGAATTAACGCCGGTCACCCATGAACATGAGCAGCAACTGGAACAGATTGACGAAGTTCAAATACAGTTGCACCGCGCCCATGATGGCCGAATTGTCCTGCACCGAACCACCGCCGATGGCGTAATAGGTGCGCTTCAGGTTCTGGGTGTCATAGGCCGTGAGTCCGGCGAACACCAGCACGCCGATCACCGAGACGACAAACTGCATGCCGCTGGAGTGGATGAACATGTTGATCAAACTCGCCACCACGACGCCGATCAGGCCCATCATCAGAAAGGTGGCCATGCCGGACAGATCGCGCTTGGTGGTGTAGCCGTAGAGGCTTAACCCTCCGAATGCGATGGCGGTGACGAAGAAGGTTTGCGCTACGCTGACGCCCGTATAGGCCAGCAAGGGCACGGTCAGGCCCACGCCCATCAGCGCCACGAACGCCCAGTAAAGCGCTTGAAGGGTTTGGGTCTTCCGGTTTTGCCACGTGTAGCTCATGTAGAAGATGAGCCCGAGGGGGGCGAATATCGCCAGCATACCCAGTCCGGTGTAGCCCAGACGGCCGTTGTGGTACTGGAAGAACAGATTGAGCAGGGACGTGTTCGCCACCGTCAGGGCGACAATGCCCGACAGCAACAGGCCCGAGGCCATGTAGTTGTAAACGCCCAGCAGATATTTGCGCAGGCCAAGGTCGACCTCGCCCGCGGCAACGCCGGTATCGGCCCAGCCGCGCGGTTGCGCAAAACCGCGCCCAAGGGGTTGGCGGTCGGTTTCAAAAGCCATGATGGTCCTCATGAATCAGCGATTCCACGCGATGGCGTGGATTGCTCCTGTATATTGGATTGGATTGGCTTCGGCGCAACCGAAATCGGACGCCATGAAGGAGTCGTAATTCGCACGTCGGTTGAATTAACCTTCGTAAAATCAATATCTTAATGGCTGTGCGGTCATCTATTCGTCACGCAACAGGGGTGCGGCTTTGCTGCCGAGCGCCCGCCAGGTGCCGGAGAACCCGGCGGCCAGGGTCACCAGGATGCAAGCTGCGATCACCTCCGCAACCAAAGTCCCGTTCAACGTCCACGGGATATTCATCAGGTTACGGACCACCGCCCAGGCGGCCAAGGCCCCGACAAGCGCGGCGATGAGTCCGGTGGCGAGACCCAGCAAGGAAAACTCGAAGATGAACGCGCGCAGCACATCGCCCCGGGTCGCGCCCAGCACCTTCAGCACCACCGCCTCGTAGATGCGCCGGCTATGTCCGGCGGCAATCACGCCGGCCAGCACCAGTGCACCCGTGGCCAGGGCGACGCTGGCGGTGATCCGTACCGCCACGGCGAGATTGCTTAGCATGCCCCGCAGCAGGTCGAGGGCTTCGCGCACCTGGATCACCGTGACGTTGGGCATGGTGTCGAGCACGACCTGTTCGATCTTGTCCTCGGTGCCCTTGTCGGAATTGACCGTGGCGATGTAACTGCTTGGCGCGCCGGCAAGCGCATTGGGAGAGAAGATCAGTGTGAAATTCATGGCGCCCGATTGCCAGCGGATGTCGCGCAGGTTGGCGATTCTGGCAGTGATCTCGTGGCCGAGAATATCGACGCTGATGGTATCGCCCACGTCCAGATGCATGCCTTTGGCCACGGCGGCGTCGAGGGAAACCAGATTCTCCGTGTTCTCGTCCGCCGGCCACCATGCGCCTTTCGCCACGCGGGCGTTTTCGGGCGCCGTCGCCGACTGGCTTAATCCGCGCTCGCCGCGCACGGCCCAGCGGCTGTCCGGGTCCACGTCCGCCTGTTCCACCGGCACGCCTTTGATTTTTGATATGCGCCCGCGGATCATGGACGCCGCGGTCACCTTGTGCACGCCGGGCTGCGCGCGCGTCAGCGCCGTGAATGCGTCCACCTGGGAAGGTTGGATATCGATGAAGAATATGCTCGGCGCATCGCTGGGCAGGCCATTTCGAATTTGTGTCTCCAGATTGTTCTGCAGCAGCGCCACCGCCACCAACACCGACAAACCGAGCCCGAGGGACAGCACGACCGATGTTGTCGGCGCTCCCGGCCGATACAAGTTGGCGAGCGCGAGCCGAAGACTGGGACGGCCTGCCGCGGGCCCTTGCCGCGCCGTGCTCAGACGACGGGCCATGGTCATGACAAGGCTTGCGGCGACACGAAACAAGATCAGCGCCACTATGACGCCCACCGCGAAATACATGACGAAGCGCGGCTGCTCGGCGGTGGCGGCTGTATAAGCAGCCAGCCCCGCGGCCAGTATCGCCAGCGCGGCCAAGTAACGTTTGCGCGGCCATGATTGTCCCGTCACAGACAGATTGCGGAATAGGGTTGTGGGTGGCGTGTCCCGCGCCTGGGCCAGGGGCCATAGGGCAAAGGCGCCGGAGATGAAAACACCGAACACCGCCGCCTGAAGCAAAGCTTGAGGATAGACGCCGGCCTTCGCCGTCACCGGCAAGAGATCGCCGATGAAATAGATCGCCACCGGCGCTACCGCCGCGCCAAGGACGACGCCAAGCCCGATGCCCACAAGGGCCAGCAGGCCCACCTGAACCAGATAAACCGCGAAAATCAAATCCGCCGACGCGCCCAGGCATTTGAGAATGGCGATCGTGGTGCGGCGTCCATGAAGATAGGCGCCGACCGCATTTGCTACGCCCATGCCGCCGGTCAGCAAGGCCGTCAAGCCGATCAAGGTCAGGAACAGGGTGACGTTGTCGAGAAAGACCTCGATGCCTTCCGCCGCCTGATGCAGGCCGCGCAAACGCCAACCGGCGTCGGGAAACGCGCGACCCAGGCGTGTTCGCATCTGTTCGGCGGTTTCGGTGTGGGTCAGGCGCACGTTATAGACGAAGCTCACCAGGCTTCCGGTCTGTACCAATTGCGTTGCCGGTAACGCCGCGGTGGCAATCAGCACGCGCGGACCGGACACGGTGGGTGTGACTAACCGATCAGGCTCCTTGGCGATCAGCGCGCGCACAACCACGGCCTCTTCGCCGACTTTGATCGTGTCGCCGAGTTTGATCTTGAGGCGCGTCAGCAGCGACGGATCGATAGCCGCGCCCCATAGTCCATCCTTGACCGCCAGCGCTTCGCTTAAGGGCATGGTCGGGTCCAAAGCGATATCGCCATAGAGCGGGAAGGAGTTATCCACGGCCTTCAGCTCGATCAGACTGCGTGCAACCGCGTTACCCGCACCGTCTTCGGTGTGGGCCATGGACCGCATCTGCACCTGAGAACTCACATCGCCGGCCTGACGCAGGGCCGCGACCTCCGCATCGGCGGCCGGTGCGTTGGTCAGGCGTGCCTGAAGATCGCCGCCCAGGAGCGGGCGGGCGTTCTCGGCGATTCCGGTTTTCACTGATTCATTGAGCGACGCGGCCCCGGCGATGGCGGCGACGCCGAGGGCAAGGCAGGCGAGAAAAATACGAAAGCCGCGCAAGCCGCCGCGCATCTCACGCAGGGCAAGCCTGAACGCGAGACGCATGGTATTCATCAGCTTGCAATCACGCCGTCGGCGATGTGAACGACGCGGTCACACATGGCGGCCAGAGCCTGATCGTGGGTGATGAGGATCAAAGTCGATCCCGCGCGACGTGCGGGATCGAACAGGAGATCGATGATCTGGGTGCCCGTGGCGCTGTCGAGATTTCCCGTGGGCTCATCCGCCAGCAGAATACGCGGCGTCATGGCCGATGCGCGGGCGATGGCGACCCGCTGCTGTTCCCCGCCGGACATTTGGCCGGGATAGTGGTCCATGCGATGGCCGAGGCCGACAGCCTGCAACTGTGCCGCGGCCCGGTCAAAGGCATCCTTGCGACCCGCGAATTCCAGCGGCACGGCGACGTTTTCCAAAGCGGTCATGGTGGGAATCAAATGGAAGGATTGAAACACAACGCCGATGTGGTCGCGCCGGAACAACGCTAGGTCGTCTTCGCTCAAGCCGGTGTAGTCCCGGCCCGCCACGCGGATGTTTCCCTGTGTTACCCGTTCCAGTCCCGCGATTACCATGAGCATGGTGGTTTTGCCGGAACCGGAGGGTCCGACGATGCCCACGGTGGCGCCCGCCGCTACAGACAAATCCACGCCGCGCAGAATGTTGACCGGACCGGCCGGTCCCTCCAAAGTAAGATGCACTCGGTCTAACACGATCGCCGGTGGTTCGGCTGTCGATGATTGAATTCCGCCGCCTGGTGCCCTTGCGCCACTGATCTTGGAAACGTCGGGAGGATGCTGCGTCATGAGGCGGTCGAGACTCTCAACGATGATGCGATCGGCGGCATTATTGGGTTGGGCCGTTCTGGCGGCCTGCACCATATCATGTCTCGCCACGCTTCCCGCAAGCGCGGCGCCGGCCAAGTCGGCAATGCCGTTACGCATCCTTGCCTTGGGCGACAGCTTGACGGCGGGCTATGGCCTGGCCGATCTCAAGGATTCTTTTCCCGCGCAACTCGAACGGGCGCTGGTCGCCAAGGGCCATGCCGTTACAGTTTTGCCCGGCGGCGTGTCCGGCGACACCACCACTGGCGGACTTAATCGGCTCGAATGGTCCCTGGCGGCGCAGCCAGATGCGGTTATCGTGGAACTGGGTGCCAACGATGGTCTGCGCGCCATCGATCCCAAACTGACGGCGGATAATCTGCGTGCCCTCGTGCGGCGTATTCGCCGGGACGGCACCCCGGTCTTGCTGACGGGCATGCTGGCGCCGCCCAACCTGGGTCGCGATTACGATGACCGTTTCAACGCCGTGTTTCCCACGGTAGCGAAGGAGACCGGCGTTTTGTTCTATCCGTTCTTCCTTGATGGGGTCGCGGCCAACCCGGCGCTCAATCAGGAAGATCACCTCCATCCCACGCCCGCGGGTGTCGCGATCATTGTCGCGCGGATCTTGCCCATGGTGGAACAGTTGCTTGCCCAGGCGGAAAAAGCGGCGCGCGAAAAATCGCCACCGCCATGATGCGACTCTTTGTCGCGTTGGGCATGCCCGAGGGCTTGGGCCATCGCCTTGCCATTCTTCAGGCGGGACAGCCGGGTGCACGCTGGGTGGCGCCGGAAAGCATGCACCTGACCCTACGCTTCATCGGTGAGGTGCCTCGTACCGATGCCGAAGATGTGGACGAAATGCTTGCCGGCATTGTCGCGCCCGCCTTCGACCTTCATCTGCAGGGCGTCGGTCAGTTCGGCCAAGGCACGAAAACCCGCGCCCTGTGGGTGGGCGTGGCGCCTTCGGACTCCCTTGATTTTCTTCAGGCCAAGGTGGAATCGGCCGTCGTCCGCGCAGGCCAGCCACCGGAAGGCCGCAAGTTCACACCCCACATCACGCTTGCGCGCTTCAGTCACGCGGATTCAAATCGCCTGCAGAATTTCGTGGAAGGCAACAGCTTGTTTCGTGCCGGGCCCTGGACCGTCGATCATTTTACGTTGTTCGAAAGCCGCATGGGCAAGGGCGGATCGGTCTATATCCCGCTCGCGGACTATGAATTGAAGCCGCCGCGTTAAAACTCAAGCTGCTTCAATGAGACGCTTTACTTAAACTGACGCTTGAGTTCCGCCAGGAGGCCACGGCTGGCCTCGTCGATCAGCTCGAGCACTTGCTTGAAATCTTCCGGGCTGCCGTAATAGGGGTCCGGTACGTTGCGGCCGCTCATCTTGGGGTGATAATCGAGAAACAGCTTAACTGTCGCCCGGGCGTCGTTGGGCTTGCGGGCGGAAAGGAAGTTGTGGTGGTGAATATCCATGGCCAGGATCAGATCGAAAATCTGGAAATCATCCTCGGCGATTGTTTTCACCCGCATTCCGGCCATATCGAAACCGCGGGCGGCGGCGGCCTCGACGGAACGGGAATCGACCGGCTCGCCCACGTGATAGGTATGGGTGCCCGCCGAATCGATGCCGATCTGCTTATCCAGCCCGGCGGCGGCGACGTGGTGGCGGAACACCGCTTCGGCCGTGGGCGAACGACAGATATTGCCCGTACAGACGAACAGAACTTTATAGGTACCCGACTTAAGCCCCGGAAGCGTCGCCTGCGCCATGGTGCATGGTCTCCTGCAAGTTTAACATTGCCGCTGTTGCCGTGCCCTCGGCGTTTTTCGAGTGGTCCTTTAATTCTAACATTCGCAAGACAGTCCGTCGAACCGGGATGCGAATATTAGCATCGGAACACTCGTCGCTCCTATGAAGCCTTTGCTCCCGTGATGCAAGTATGATGCAAGCCCAGCCCAATTCCTTTCCGCCGGTTCCGCCCACCGCCCGTATCGTTATTCTCACCGGCGCGGGCATATCCCAGGAGTCCGGCCTGGAGACCTTCCGTGATCCCGACGGAATCTGGGCGAAGGTGCGTGTGGAGGATGTGGCGACGCCTGAGGCTTTCGCCCGCGATCCGGATCGGGTGCATGCATTTTATAATATGCGCCGGGCACGTCACCGCACCAGTGCCGTGGTTCCCAACGCGGCTCATGCCGCCTTGGCGCGGTTGGAACGGGAATGGCCGGGCGACGTGCTGGTGGTGACACAGAATGTGGACTCGCTCCATGAACGGGCCGGCACCACGAAGCTCATTCATATGCACGGCGTTCATTCCCAGGCGCGGTGCAACGGATGCGGCCATGTCGTGCCGTGGGATGGCGACATGTCCACCGCCAATGTTTGTGGCGGCTGTGGTCGCGCGGGTGGCTTGCGGCCACATGTGGTGTGGTTCGGGGAAATGCCGTTGGAGATGAGTCGCATCCAAGAGGCGCTCTCCGTCTGTGATCTGTTCATCTCTATCGGCACGTCGGGCAATGTTTATCCGGCGGCCGGATTCGTCAGGCTGATCCGGCGGATCGGACAGGCCCACACGGTCGAACTGAATCTCGAGCCGTCCCGCGGCGCGAACCTGTTCGCCGAAAGCTGTTACGGCCCGGCGAGCCAGATCGTGCCCGCTTATGTGGATGGGTTGCTGAATGGCGCATGACACAACATGACGGAGCGCCCGGCCGCTCTTGAGGGCCTTGTCGCTGAGGTCCGCGCGTGCCGTCTTTGCGCGCACGCTTTGCCCCTCGGTCCGCGGCCGGTTCTGCGCGCCAGCGCGACCGCGCGCCTGTGCATCATTGGACAGGCGCCAGGGACCAAGGTTCATGAAACCGGCATTCCCTGGAATGATCGTTCCGGTGAGCGTCTCAGGGATTGGCTCGCGCTCGATCGCGAATGTTTTTATGATGTCTCACGCATCGCCATCGTGCCCATGGGATTCTGTTATCCCGGACGCGATGCCCATGGCGGCGATCTTCCGCCCCGCCCCGAATGCGCACCCACCTGGCATGCCCGCTTGTTGGCGCTCATGCCGAAGATCGAACTGATGTTGCTGGTGGGAGGTTATGCCCAGACGCATTACATCGGTGCGCGCCGCGGCGGGACCATGACCGAGACGGTTGCGGCATGGAAAGATTATGCCCCCAAATTCTTCCCGCTGCCCCACCCGAGCTGGCGCAATACGGCCTGGCTCAAGCGCAATCCCTGGTTCGCCGCTGATCTGCTGCCGGAGCTGCGCGCGAAAGTTCATGCGCTCGTGGATTGAGTGTCTTTCGCTTCGATGGCCGCCATCTCGGCGTCGGACAGGCCGAAATGATGGCCGATCTCATGGATCAGCACATGACGTACAATGTGGCGCAGGTCTTCGCCGCTTTCACTCCAGTAGTCGAGGATCGGCCGGCGATACAGAAATACCATGTCCGGCAGGGCGCCTGAGGACTCGATCAGCTTTTCATCCAGGGCGATGCCCTGATAAAGCCCGAGAATATCGAACGGGCTTTCAAGCTCCATTTCCGTGCAAACCTCCTCGTCCGGAAACTCGGCGACTTGAACAACGACGTCGGCGGTAAAGCGTTTGAACAGGGCGGGCAGTTCGTCAAGGACGGCACGCGCCATTTCGTCGATCTCGGCCAGAGTGGGCGCCAGTAGGGTCATGATATTCCCCCGCACAATATTCCTTTTGGCGTTATCTTGCGGGTCATGGCATGGCGCGTCATGCTTAATGAGCGACTAGTCAAAGGAGCATTCCTCATGGCGCAGAAAGTACAGAAACTCGACCCCGCCGCCCGCGCGAAGGCCCTGGCCGAGTTGACCGCCTGGCGCGACGTGCCGGGCCGCGACGCGATCCAGCGGCAATTCAAATTCGCCGATTTCAACGCCGCCTTCGGTTTCATGAGCCGTTGTGCCCTCAAGGCCGAGAGGATGGACCATCACCCAGAATGGTTCAACGTCTACAACCGGGTCGAGGTCACCCTGGCCACCCACGACTGCGGCGGGGTTAGTCCCCACGATATCGAGCTGGCGCGGTTCATGGACCAGGCGGTGGGCTAGGTATCTTTTTCCGGGGATGACCGGGTTTCCGGCCGCCGCGTTCAGGCGGACAGAGATCTTATTTTCTGGAGTGCCGCTTCCCGCAGGACGATGTAGAGGGTGGAGGCGATAATGATCGCCACGCCCACGAGCGTCCAGACTGTGGGAACCTCGGCGAAGAAAAAATACCCCGCCAGGCTGGTCACGATGATCTGGCTGTAGTCGACCGGATTCACCACCGTCGCTTCGCCAACGGTGAAGGCATGAATCATCAAGTACTGGCCAATCGAACTCATGACGCCAAGGCTGATCAGCAGGCTCCAATCGGAAACATTGGGCGTCTGCCAGACGAAATATGCGGGCAAGGCCGTCGTCACGCAGACGCCGGTCGCATACCAGACCATGATGGTCGCGGCCCCCTCGGTGGCGGACTGCCTGCGCACTACCGCCATGGCGCCAGCAATACAGGCCGCCCCGATAAGGGCGCCTATGGCCGCGGGCATGTCGGACACGTCGGACGGACCCAGGACGACCAGGACGCCGATGAAGCCGATAACCGTGGCAAGTCCCCGGCGCCAGTGCACCTGTTCGCCCAACAACGTCCGCGCCAGAATGATCATGAACAGGGGGCGGGTGAAGCCGAGGGAAATGGCCGTGGCCAGATGCAAATGGGCGAAAGCGTAAAATCCCAGCGACACGCCGAAAGTCGAGCAGACGACGCGGATGAGATGCAGATCAACCCGCGTGGTACGGTAGACGCGCCATCCATGGCGCAAAATAATCGGAACGAGGATGCTCAGGCCTAACAGGCACCGTAGAAACGCGATTTCCAGGGTTGGAAGGTGGCTGCCAAGGACCTTGACCATCAAAGCGCAGGTGGCAAAGCACATGGAACTTCCGAACATCCACATGGCGCCGCGCAGGTTATCGGCTTGCGGAAGGTCTGCCTTGGGGGTCGTCACGGGTTCAGTCATCGGATATTTTGCAACGTGTTGGCCGTCAGGGGGCTGTGACGGGAGGTCCGCACCTCTCGTATAGGCTCGTCGCGGCGAGAGCAATGCCCGCGCGCTGTAGGCAGCATTGCAAGGCTTGAACGGCGAAGGATACGATCGGCATATGCGCGGCTATTTCGGCATTGGCGTAGAAGGCATCAACAAGCCCTTTAATGTGGGCAATCTGTTCCGGACGGCCCACGCCTTCGACGCCAGCTTCGTGTTCACCGTCGCCGCCACCTATCGCCGTGGCGAAGTCGGACAGTCGGACACCTCGGACGCGCTGGCGAACTTGCCGTTCTATGCCTTCCCTTCCGTCGCCGACCTCCTGCTGCCAAAAGGCTGCGCCCTGGTCGGGGTGGAGTTGCTGGACGGGGCGGTGGAACTTCCCAGTTTCACCCACCCCCGCTGTGCGGCCTACGTCCTGGGACCGGAGCGCAGTTCCCTGTCGCCGGCTCTGGTGGCGCGCTGCGATCATTTGCTGCGCATTCCGACGCGCTTCTGCCTCAATGTCGGCATTGCCGGCGCGTTGGTGATGTATGACCGTTTATTGACCGCCGGCCGGTTCGCGCCCCGACCGGTCATGCCCGGTGGACCGGACAACGCGCTCATGGCGCGCTTTCGCACGGCGCCGCCGTTGGCCGAGGTCGCCCTGGCGGCGCGCGGCGGCCATGGACCTGAAATCCCCGGCGTCGAAACGCAAGAAACCGAGGATGCCGATGCTTAAGGATGCTTGCATCAGCGCTGTCCCTTTTCCACAATCGTTTAAATTCCGATTCGAAGGATTCTTGATCTCATGCGTTTTACAGCCCTTGCCGTTGCGGTCCTGAGCCTCGGCGCGTTCGCCACCGCTCTTCCGTCCGCCCACGCCGCAACCGAGGCGAAACCGCTCGGCACCTTCGGCAAATGGGCGGCCTATGTGGATGCGGAGTCGGGTAAATCGATCTGCTACATGGCCCTCAAGCCCGCCAAGACCGAAGGCGGGTATAAGGCGCGCGGCGACGTCTTTCTCACCATCACTCACCGGCCGGCGAACAAGTCCTTCGATGTGGTGAGCATCGTCGCCGGCTATCAATACAAAGACGATTCCGACGTGGCGGTGGATGTGGACAAGAAGTCATGGTCCCTGTTCACCAGCGCTGACCGGGCCTGGGCCCGGGACGCGGCAACCGACAAAGCCATCGTCAAAGCACTCGCCAAAGGAAGCGCGCTGATCGCCAAGGGCACATCGAATCGCGGCACGCCGACCACTGATACTTTTGTCCTGTCCGGTTTTGGTAAGGCCTATAAGGCGATCAACGACGCCTGCAAAAAACCAGCGGGTTGATTGCGCTTTCTATTCAAGGTTACCACAGCTCTTTGAGAGGTTTCATGAAGACCCAAGACATTACCTATCGTGACGGCGATTTGAGTTGTAACGGCTTTCTCGCCTACGACGAGACCATCCGCGACAAGCGGCCGGGCGTGCTGGTGGTTCACGAGGCCTGGGGCTTGGGCGAACACGCCAAGGAGCGGGCGAAGATGCTTGCGGGCCTAGGTTATGTTGCGTTCGCCGCCGACATGTTCGGCGGTCGCAAACAGATAAGCGACATGAAGGAAGCCATGGCGGTCATCGGCGATCTGCTCGGCAATCCGCCAAAAATCCGCGCCCGCGCCCAGGCGGCGCTGTCCACCCTCGCTTCCCAGCCCCAAGTGGATGCAAAACGCCTGGGCGGCATCGGGTTTTGCTTCGGCGGTTCGACCGTTCTGGAACTGGCGCGCGAAGGCACCGACCTGGCCGGTGTGGTCAGCTTTCACGGCGGCCTGGAGACCAAGGGGCCGGCGGTATCCGGTGCCGTCAAAGCCAAGGTTCTTGTCTGTACCGGCGCTGACGATCCCTTGATTCCGCCGCCGCAGGTCGTCGCCTTTGAGGAGGAGATGCGCAAGGCCGGCGCCGACTGGCAGGTGATCAGTTACGGCAAGACGGTGCACAGTTTCACCAACCCGTCCGCCAACGGCGCCGTCAGTCCCGCCCTCCTTTATAATAAAAGCACCGACAAGCGGTCGTGGGCGGCCATGACGTCGTTCTTCGAGGAAGCTTTCGCGCGGTAGGTTTTTCAATATCGGGAGGTTCCGTGAAGACCCAGGACATTGCCTATCGTGACGGCGAGCTGACCATGAACGGTTTTCTCGCCTATGACGAAACCATCCGCGACAAGCGCCCCGGTGTGCTGGTGGTGCACGAGGCCTGGGGCTTGGGCAAACACGCCATGGAACGGGCAAAGATGCTCACGGGGCTCGG